>NZ_JBHVWT010000060.1:0-27981 GCF_042882135.1 Streptomyces sp. NPDC058240 | reverse complement strand
CCAGATGGGCCGAGACCGGCCTCATCCACAAACTTGGCCCCGGCCTCTACGCCGCCACTGCATGGACCCCAACACCCCTTGCGTGACCTGCGAAAACGTTAACTACCTGGCCTTGGGACCTGTCCCCTGATCTTGGACACACGAGACACTGGATCTTGAGGATCTGAGAACTGATATCTCGTGGTCATGAAGCACTACCCGCCGGAGTTCAAGGCGGACGCAGTTGCGCTGCACCAGTCGCGGCCCGGAGCGACGATCAGGTCGGTCGCTGCTGACCTGGGTGTCAACCCGGAGATGGTGGTCACCGACAACGCCTCGTCGCATCGGAGAGCGAGGACACACACTGAGTGACGGAACTCCGTCGCAGGCATTGAGTACACGACACCTCAACATGCGAGCCCGCCAGTTGGCCCGGGCCGGCCTGGTTTCTCGGCGCGAGCCGCTCGTACCCGAGGAGGCTCACCGGGTGGCTCCGCGTCATCGGGTGGACGGCTCCGGTTGCGTCCCGGCCGTGTGCATCGCAGGCTGCCGCTATGGACCGCCCCCCGGGAGCAAGCGCGCTGCCCGTCCTGGTGACCGGCGCCGCGGGCAGTGTAGGCGCCGTCGGACGTTCCGTCGTCGAGAGCCTTCGGCGACGTGGCCTGCCCGTCCGGGCCGCGGTACGTCGCGAGGACGATCGCGCACGGGCACTGCGGGCGACCGGCGCCGAGGTCGTGGTCGCAGACCTGACGCATGCAGGCGAGGTCGCCAGCGCCCTGGACGGTTGCGGGCGGATGTACTTCGGCATGGGCGTGTCGGCGCAGTACCTGGAGGCGGCCCTGACGGCAGCGGTCGTCGCGCGCGCGTACGGGCGCCTGGAGGTGTTCGTGAACATGTCGCAGCTGACCGTCGCCGAGATGGACCTCAGCCGCACCTCCGAGTCGGACCAGCAGCGGCAGCAGTGGCTGGTCGAGCAGGTCCTCGACTGGTCGGGCCTGCCCGTTGTCCAGATCAGGCCCACCGTGTTCCTGGAGAACCCGCTCTTCCGCGTCGGCTTCTCCTCGATCGCGAAGACGGGCACCATCAGGCTGCCCTTCGGCGAGGCGAAGACCTCCCCGGTGGCGGCCGGCGACGTCGCTGCGGTCGTGGAGGAGGTCCTGGCCGACCCGACTCCGCACACCGGGCGGATCTACGAGCTGACCGGCCCCCGTTCGGAGGGCATCACCGCCATGGCGGCACAGGTCTCCGCGGTCCTGGGCCGGCCGGTCGGCTACCGCGACGTCCCCCTGCAGGAGTGGATCGACCACGATCTCAGGCCGCTAGGGCTGCCGGACCACGTCTTCCAGCACATCTCCACCATGGCCCGCCTCCATGCGGAGAACCGGTATGACCGCAAGGCGGACGGTGTGGAGCGGGTCACCGGGCGGCCCCCTTCGGAAGTGGCCGACTTCGTCCGGACACACGCCGACCTGTTCACCGGCCCATGAGCGGCGAACTCCTCGACCTGGCCGTCACCACGTCCGGCGGCCGAGAACTGTGGAGCACTCCTAGCGGAAAGCACCTGCTGCAGGAACCCCGGCTGACGCCCCGGCCAAGCCACACACACCAGCGCGCAGGAGCGGAATCATGAACCGTCGTGTCGTCTACACCCATGGTGGGTTGCCCGCCGATGTCCTGACCGTCATTGAGGAGCCCGAGCCGGCTTCCGAGCGCGGCCAGGTCCTCATCCGCACCACGGCCTTCACGGTGCACCCCGGTGATCTTCAGGCCATCGAGGCCACCCAGGGACGGCTGCACAGCCGGTTCCGGACTGAGCGATCATTCGCAATTCCTCATTGGCAGCCGAGTCGTCGTGGGGGGTCGGGCGGCCAATCGATGCCAGCCACGGACGGCAGAACCTCGAAAGCCACACCCGACGCCCCTGGGTGGCCAACCATACGAAGGGCTCGCCCTGTCCCACAGGAGAACGTAGGGAACCTTGAGCGGGCACCGCTGAAGTCTGAGCGAGAAATTAGCTGGTCACAGCATTCGCACCTCGGTCTCGGGGAGCTTCGCCCACCAGTGGTGGTAGCGGCTGTAGACCTCCACCTCGCGGTCGCTGAGGAGCGCACTCGTGGACTGGGCCTCCACGGCGAGTCCGTCCCAGGTAGCGGGTGACAGGGAGTGGAAGGCCGCGGCCTCGATGCCACCGTCCACCGGGCGCCACACACCAGCGACGTGGCCGTCCGCCAGCAGGGTGGGCAGTACGTCTCCGTTCCTGCGGATCACCAGGGGCGGTAGGCCGGGGGTATCACCCGGCTGCGGTCGGCGAAGGCCAGCAGAATGCTGTCCCACATCGCCATGAGCCGGGGCGGCGCGGGAGTATCCGGGGGCGGCCGGGGGCGGCCGGGAGGTCGAACAGCGTGCCGCCGTCCGGACCCTGGAGCTGCTCGATAGCACCGTCCAGAGCGCGCAGCGCCTCGCGGACGGGTGCCCGCTGCACCATGGCGAACTGCGCCACGTCCGCCACCGATGCGGGCCCGAAGCCTGCCAGATAGCGCAGAATCGGGGTCCGCAGCGCGTGTGGATCCACTGCCCGCCCTGCAGGGATGGGCCCGGTCCCGGCCGCGACGAAGGACGGCCGGAGGCCGAATGACCACAGCGTGTCTGTTGGGGCATGGTGCAGAGGCGTGTACGCCTTCAGCCCCCACCACACCCCGTCCTTCTTCTCGGCACCGAGCCGCTTCTCGACCCACGCCTGCATCTCTGCCGAAGTCCGCGGCCGACGGGCGAAGGCCAGCTCGGCCGGAGCGAAACCGGTGACCCGGTTCCACAGCGCGAGGCACGGCGAGGCCGGATGCTGCGCCTGGGGCGCGACCACGCGTCGCACCGCGTCGGGAATGGCCAGCTGCTCACGCTCCAGCAGCAGCTGGCGGCTGAGGGCCGCCCTGTTGAGTTCGCGTGCAGTGATCATAACGGCGCAGAGTAAGGAGCGCTTCAGTTGGTGGGAATCGCCAATTGAAGCGCTCAGTCGCGCGTGGTGAACGAAGGCAGCGTCGCGACCTGCAACGATTTCAGATTCCGCCCGATAGCGACGGGGCCCCGGCTCCGGGTGGGGCCCCGTCGAACCGCAACCGGTCGGCGGCGGCGGAAGCGGCCCCTTCCTCGTTCCCGGAATGGGTTCAGATGGCGAACAGCAGAGCAGCGCTGCCGAGGACCACTACGGCGGTGGCGAAGTGGATGCCGTACGCGACCGCCTTCGTGCCGCCGTGGCGGAGCACTATGAGCGTGTCCCCGAGCGGCGCCAGCGCGACGAGAAGCATGAACCATGCCTCGGCGCGGGCGCCGGCGAACGCCAGTAGCGCCAGGCCCAGCAGGCCGAAGGTGAGGTCTCGCAGGCCCTTGATGGTCAGGTACGCGGGGTCGCCGCCACTGGGCGCCGCGGGCACGCCGTAGCCGGCTGCGGACGCGACTGGCTGGAACAGGAAGCGCACCCCGATGAAGACGACGAACAGATCGAGTACGACGGCCAGGGTGTACGCGGTGACGGTCATGACAGCTCTCCTTGAGCTCGCTCCGGAATATAGCGACGCTAGCAACAGGAGCGAAGCTATCAAAGCATCGGCAGATTCACTAGCGCTGCTAGAGTTTCAGGTATGACAATTCAGACGCGCCGGGAGCGCGAGCGGGCGGAGCGGGAGCGGCTGATCGTGTCGGCCGCCCGGGAGCTGGCCGAGGCGGAGGGCTGGAGCGCGGTGACAACGCGGCGCCTGGCGGCGGAGGTCGAGTACAGCCAGCCGGTCCTCTACAGCCACTTCAAGGGCAAGGACGCGATCATGGCGGCGGTCGCGGTGGAGGGCTGCGCGGAACTGGCGACGGCGCTGCGCGCCGCGCGCACGGACGAGACGGACGAGCGGGGCGCGCTGGCCGCGGTCGGCGCGGCGTACACAGCGTTCGCGCGGCGGCGGCCCGCGCTCTACGACGCGATGTTCACGCTGGCCGTGGATCTGCCGTTCGCCACAGCCGAGGCTCCGGTCGAACTCCAGGCGGCGTTCGACGAGCTCCGCCAGGCCGTCGCCCCGATAGCGGCCGACGGCGACGACATCGGACTCCTCACCGAGACGTACTGGGCCAGCCTGCACGGCCTGGCATCCCTCACCCGCAGCGGCCGCCTCCCTGAGAAGGCCCACGATCGCCGACTGGCCTTGCTGGTAAATCACCTCACAGCCTGAGCCCGGCACCTCTCGAAGGCGTACCTCACGGTGATCGCCTCGGCAATGCCGGTCAGCTTGTTTCGCCGGCGCCCCAGGGTGAGCGTTCCGGTGGTCGTACGCCTGGAGAAGTGATCACCATCCGTCACGCTCAGTTCCGCCAACTGAAGCGCTCGGCGTTTGCGGGGTGCCGGACCGAGGCCCTCCAGCGCAGGCCACTACTGCTGTCGCTGCGGCGTTGAGGAAGATCGTGAACACCGAGGACTCGTCCACCGCGTCGATGCAGCCGATACGGAGAAGTTCTTCCCCCGTCTGCTCAAGGATGTCGACAGTGGCGGCAAGGCCCTCGACCGTGTGGCCACACCTCAAGGTGGAACGGAACCGAACCCGGCAGGTATGCGCGAGCCGGTCGGCCGGGATCAGGCCGTCCCAGACGACGAAGGCACCCCAAGCGATCAAGGCGTCGCGTGCAGGTCCGCATGCCGGGGTCTGCTCACCAAGCATCCCGGCGAGGCCGTCTCGAGTCACGCTCTGGCCTGGTGACAGGAAGGCCGCCGATCGACCGTATGTGACAAGTAATGTGCCTCCCCGGTGACAACCAGGCTGCTTCGACCTGATTCATTCTGCAGCCTATTCGGTCCCGTAGGTGACAACTACCGAGTCTCGGCACACCGGCCACCGACTGCGACAAGAGCCCTCTTCTTGACGCCGACTACGATGTCGTCCGCATCGCCGACGCGCTGCTGGGCAGCCCGCACATCCTGGGCGCCGAAGCCCAACCCGGCGACGACACCGCGCGGTGTGGCCGACATCAACTACACCCTCACCCTGCGGGACGCGGAGCCGACCGACGACGACCTGCTGCCCGAGCCGGTGCTCACCGAGGCCCTCGCCGCGGCGATCCTCAACGCCCCGCACTTCGTGGTCGCCACGCCGGACTCGCCGTGCGAGGACACCATCACCGTCCAGACCGGGGCGGCGTCCGTCACCTCCTGGTCCTCGGAGTCGGCCGCAACGGCCCCGGCACCGACCAGGAGCAGTCCACCCCGGCGGTCGACCCGGTGCCTCCCCGCGAGAACCGTCCGTGTCCGGCACGAACCGCCGACCGGCCGTGCGGACACCGCCTTCACACTCCTCTGACCGCTTCCTGACATCGCGTGAATACTGTCCCGCGCATGCGCACACCTCCTCACCGCCAATGCGGTCACCAGGACAGCACCCGCAGGGCCCTCCGGCACGCGATCGGCGCCACCGTCGCGGTGTCGGCGGCCGTCGTCGCACTGGTCACGCCGACCGCGGCCGCCAACGCCGCACCGCACAACCCGTCGTCCACCAGCGGCAGCGCGGCGGGACCGGACACCACCACCACCCACGCCAGCGCCACGACCGCACAAGAGCGCAACCGGATCAACGCCTACTGGACCCCCGAGCGGATGAAGCTGGCAGGCGCTCTGGTCCCCGAGATCACCCCCGTGCCCGAGGACGACAACACGCCGGACGACCCGAGGCCGCTTCCCGTGAACACGCCGGACTCCGGGGCCGTGTGGACACACGGCGGGGCGGTGGAAAAGAACGTAGGCCGCCTGTTCTTCACCTTCTCCGACGGCTACGACGGCAGTGCACCGCGACGGTCGTCACCAGTGCCAACCGCAGTACCGTCATCACGGCAGCACACTGCCTGAGAGGCGTCGGGTCGCCTTCCGCCGACGACACCTGGAACCACAACTTCTACTTCGTGCCCGGCTATCGCAACGGAACGAAACGGCACTGTCACGTTGACTGACCGGGTGGGATGTTCTTCTGGTTGGTCATGCTGGGAGGGGCCGTCCGTGGACAGCGCGCCGCCGTCGTACAAGGGGCACCGGTACCCGGTGGAGATCATCGCGCACTGCGTGTGGCTGTACTTCCGTTTCCCGCTGTCGTTCCGCGAGGTCGAGGAGCTGATGCTCGAGCGCGGCGTGCTCGTCTCCCACGAGACGGTCCGCCGCTGGTGTACGAAGTTCGGGCAGGCCTACGCCAACGGCCTGCGCCGCAGGCGTGTGCAGCCGGGCGACAAGTGGCACCTGGACGAGGTCTTCGTGAAGATCAACGGTGAGCTGAAGTACCTGTGGCGGGCCGTCGACGCCGATGGCAACGTGCTCGATATTTTGGTCCAGGGCCGAAGGGACAAGGCCGCGGCCAGGCGGTTCTTCCATAAACTGCTCAAGAAGACCTGCTCGGTGCCGAGGGTGATCGTCACCGACAAGCTCCGCTCCTACGGCGCGGCCCACCGCGAGGTCATGCCCTCCGTAGAACACCGCGCCCACAAGGGCCTGAACAACCGGGCGGAGAACTCCCACCAGCCCACCCGGCAGCGCGAACGCGCGATGAAGGGCTTCCGCTCCGTCGGCGGAGCCCAGCGGTTCCTGGCCGCGTTCAGCGGTATCTCGCCCCACTTCCGACCACGCCGCCACCTGATGACCGCCACCGAATACCACACCGAGATGACCACCCGCTTCGCCATCTGGGACGAGATCACCGGCCCCACCGCCCTGCCCACCGCAGCGTGAGCCAGGCCCCCACCCGACCCCTACACCCCCTGACGCGCCCTCAATCGATCAACACCGCACCAACGTGACAACGCCCTGTCGACGCCTGAGGCCGTCGAGAGTGAGCATCTCAAGGATGCTCATGCGCAGTGGGTGTGCCAGTCCTCGCAGGCTGCGGGCGCCAATACGCCGTATGGGATTGGGAGGGGCCGTCGCGTCGTCGTGCGTCGCCGTCCACCGCCGTCCGCGGCGTTCGACGCCGATGTATACGGTGTCCGCCGCCTCGGCCACCCGGTACGCGGCGTTGAACGCGTCCAGGCCCGCCTTGGCGAGTTCACCCGTTCACCGCACTCCGCGGAGCGCCTCCGAGGGCCCCGCAGCCCCTAGGGTCGCTTGCATGGGGCGCGTCCGACGGAGTCCGCAGCCCGGCGCGGATCGCAGCGAGTGGTCACGGCGCGGATACCTCTCAGCGGTCTGGTATCTGCGGGCCGTCGCCTTCATCAACTTCCTCGGCGCTGTGTGGGTGTCTTTCGGAAACGACATCCGGCGGCACAACGACGACGAGTTCTTCACGCCCTATCTGCTGACTGCCGGGTTCTTCTCCGGTGTGCTCTCCGTGTTTCTGGCGATCACCATGCGACGGCGCAAGCGCGCCGCCTGGATCCTCAATCTCGCCCTGGCCGGGCTGACGCTGGTGCTGACGGCCCTGGCCCTGGAGTTGCCGGTGTACCGGCAGCACGTCCAGAACTGGATCGCGGTCCTGCTGACCGCGTTCTTCGTCGCCGCCATGCTCGCCGGGCGGCGGGAGTTCCATGCGAAGGGCGACCGTGCCAACCCGAAACTGGCGGTGGTGGTCGGCGTGGTCGGGCTGGTGGTGGGGTCGTTGCTCGCCACCACGATGGTCACCGTGAGCAACACCGACCCGGACGCCGGGCGCTCCGACTTCCTGGAGCGCTGGCACTACGGTGTGCTCCGCATGTTCTCGCTCGCCTACGACGACATCCGCTTCGAGGGAATCGCCACCCCCGGCTGGGCCAATGTGCTCATCAACCTGATGAGTACGGCGCTGATCCTGTTGGTCCTGTACGCGGCCTTCAGATCCCGCCGCGCCGTCGACCCGCAGACCGACGAGGACCAGCGAGAGATGCGCGCGCTGCTGGAGCGGTACGGCGACCGCGACTCCCTCGGCTACTTCGCCCTTCGCCGCGACAAGAGCGTCATCTGGTCTCCGTCGGGCAAGTCGGCCGTCGCCTACCGAGTGGTCGGCGGGGTCTCGCTCGCGTCCGGTGATCCGATCGGCGACCCGGAGGAGTGGCCGGGAGCGATCGACCGCTGGCTGGTCCAGGCCAGTGAGCACGGCTGGACACCCTCTGTGATCGGGGCGAGCGAAGAGGGCGGCCTCATTTACGTCCGGCACGGATTGAACGCTCTGGAACTGGGCGACGAGGCGATTGTCGACATCGGCGAGTTCACTACGGAAGGCCGTGCCATACGGAGTGTCCGCCAGGCACACCACCGTGTCGAGCGCGCCGGGTACACCGTCCGTGTCAGCCGTCACGAGGACATGTCGGCGGACGAGATGGCCGAGATGATCGAATTGGCCGACGACTGGCGTGACGGAGCGACGGAGCGGGGATTCTCCATGGCGCTGGGCCGTCTCGGCGATCCGCAGGATGGTCGCTGCATCATGCTGGTCTGTCGTGATACGGCCGGGCGGCCGCGTGCCCTGCTGAGTTTCGTCCCCTGGGGCGCCGACGGGCTCTCCCTGGACCTGATGCGACGTGACCGGAACTCGGACAACGGCCTGTTCGAGTTCATGGTGCTGGAGCTGATCCAGCGTGCAGGCGACCTCGGTATCACCCAGGTCTCGCTGAACTTCGCGATGTTCCGCGCGGTCTTCGAACGCGGCTCCCGGATCGGCGCGGGCCCGGTGCTGCGGCTGTGGCGCTCGTTGCTGACCTTCTTCTCCCGCTGGTGGCAAATCGAGTCGCTCTACCGCGCCAACGCCAAGTACCGGCCCATCTGGGAGCCCCGCTTCCTGCTGTACGCCCAGAGCACCGATCTGCCGCGGATCGCTCTCGCCAGCGCCCGTGCCGAGGGCTTCCTGGAGGCGCCCGGACTGCCGAAGTGGCTGCACCGCAGACGTCTGGAGACTCGCCGTTGAACATGGCTGCCCCGTTCGCCCGGCGCGAGTGGGGACCCCTCTACGTGACCGTGCGGACGGCCCTGGCCACCCGTGGGTGGCGGGCCGTCCCGCTGACGCTCGCCTCGGTCTGTCTCATCGCGCTCTGTCAGATCGTCCAGGACCAGAGCTGGGGATACGGCCTGATCCAGGACATCGGCTTCGTCCGGGCCGAGGACCCTCTCTGGCTCGCCCTCCTCCGTACCCCGCTCTCGCTCTTCGTGCCCGCGCTCAGCCTGCCCGTCTGGGGCGCGATGGTGCAGGTGCTGGTCGTGTTCGGCGTTGCGGAGATCACTCTGGGCCGGCCGCGTACCCTCGTCATCGCCTATGTCTGCACCCTCGCCGGGACGCTCTGCGCGCGGTTCGGCATCGCCATCGGACCCGAGGGCCTCCTCGGGCTGTCGGCCTCGGACGCACGGATCGTCGACACCGGGCCATCGGTGGCGGTCACGGGGCTCGCGGTCTGCGTCTGTGTGTGTACGGGGGCGTGGTTCACCGTGGCGCTGGTGGTCGTGGCGATGGTCGTCGAGGTGATCGTCAAGCCCAATCTGGCCGGCAAGGAGCATCTCGTGGCGATCGGGGCCGCGCTGGTGCTGTGCGCACCAGCGGCCCTGCGGAACCGGCACCCGTCCGACGGCGACGGTGGTGCGGGCGGGCCCGCGGTGCCGCCGGCCGGGGGCTGAAGCCCGCTGTTCGCAGGTGCCGGCGGCCCGGCCGTGCCGCAGTGGCTTTCTGCCTCCCGGCGCCTCCGTTCGGAGCAACTCTCGCCGTGCCGGAGTGGCCGGGCCGGGCCGGTACCGGGATAGGGAGAGGATGCCGACGGACGCGCCGGAACGGCTGCGCGTCCCGTCGAAACCGGAGCGAGGTTGCCTGTCAGATGCCGAAGCCGGCCGCACCTGAGCTGTCCCGGAAACCGGGTCTGAGGCGAGACATCGGCCTGATCGGACTCATCTGGACCTCCGTGGGGTCAGTCATCGGCTCCGGCTGGCTGTTCGGCGCGCTGTTCGCGGCGCAGGTGGCCGGGACGGCCGCCCTCGTCTCCTGGGGGATCGGAGCCCTCGCGATCACCGTTCTGGCGTTCGTCCACGCGGAGCTGGGGGCCATGTACCCGGTCTCGGGCGGCACCGCGCGCTTCCCGCACTACGCCTTCGGCAGCGTCGCCGGGGCCTCCTTCGGCTGGTTCTCCTGGCTCCAGGCCGTCGCCACGGCACCGATCGAGGTCATGGCGTCGCTGAACTACCTCAGCGTCCACGCCACCTGGGTACAGACGGAGAAGAACCAGCTGACCGCCGCCGGATACGGGCTGGCCGTCGCCTTCATGGCCTTCTTCGTCCTCGTCAACTTCCTCGGCATCCGCTGGCTCGCCCACACCAACAGCGTGGCCACATGGTGGAAGCTCGCCATCCCCCTGCTCACCATCGCCGCCCTGGCGGGGACCACCTTCCACGGAAGCAATTTCGGCTACCAGGGCTTCGCCCCGTTCGGCGTCGAGGGCGTGCTCTCCGCCGTCAGCACCAGCGGAATCATCTTCGCGCTCCTCGGATTCGAACAGGCGGACCAGTTGGCGGGGGAGAGCCGCAACCCGGCACGGGACATCCCGCGGGCGGTGATCGGCTCGATCCTCATCGGCGCGCTCGTCTACTCGGCGCTCCAGGTGGTCTTCATCGGGGCCCTGCCGCAGAGCTCCTTCGCCCACGGCTGGGCCGATCTGACCTTCGCCGACAAGGCGGGGCCGTTCGCCGGGCTCGCCCTGTCCGCCGGGCTCGGCTGGCTCGCCGCGCTGATCTACATCGACGCGGTCGTCTCACCGACCGGCACCGGCCTGATCTACACCACCGCCGCTTCCCGGGTGTCGTACGGCCTCTCCCGCAACGGCTATGTGCCCGCGGTCTTCGAACGGACGACGGCGCGCGGGGTTCCCTGGTTCAGTCTGCTCTTCGCCTTCCTCGTCGGGCTCATCGTCTTCCTGCCCTTCCCCACCTGGCAGAAGCTGGTCGGTTTCGTCACCTCCGCGAGCGTGCTGATGTACGCGGGCGCGCCGCTCGCCCTCGGGTGTCTGCGCAAGCAGGACCCGGACCGGCACCGCCCGTACCGTCTGCCCGGCGGTCTGTTCTGGGCCCCCGTCGCCTTCATCGTCTCCAACCTGATCATCTACTGGGCCGGCTGGGACACTCTGTGGCGACTCGGCCTGGCGATCGTCCTCGGATATCTGCTGCTGGGCGGCTCGGCACTGCTCAGGCTGAACCCGAGGGCCCCGCACCTGGACTGGCGGTCCGCCCAGTGGCTGCCGGTGTATCTGGTGGGGCTGGGCCTGATCTCCTGGCAGGGCGGCTACTGCAGCGGAGGACCGGCGTCGAAGGTGTCCTGCGGTGCGACCGGCGCCATCCCCCTGTGGTGGGACATGGCGATCATCGCCGCGTTCAGCCTGCTGATCTACTTCTGGGCGCAGGCCGTCCGGCTCCCGGACGAGGCGACCCAGGCGTACATCGGCCCGGTCGACGTACTGCACAGCCGCTGAAGACCGGGGCACTGACCTCCGTTGGCGGTCTGGTGAGGTTGGCGCGGTCGTCACCGAGATGTACTCCCCCTACGTGGCCGGAAGGGCCACCGTGCGGAGTCCGCCCTGGCATGATCGGGTGCCCGTCAACAAGACCGGGAAGCTCCCTGATTTTCAGAGTCGATCGCACCTTGGAGTCGTCTGCCGATGATGCGCGCATATCCGGTGCGCCCCAGATCGCAGCAGGATGCGAAAGATGCAAGGTCCAGCAGTCAGGGGACGGACGCTTCCATGTCCGTGATCGAGGAACGGAGCTGAAATTGGGAACCTCATCGCCCCAGAACGGCGATCCCGGCCGGCCGGGATGTGTGATCGGCCTGTTCTGGATAGAAGAGAGCAGAGTGTGTCTGGGCGCGCCTCCGGCCGAAGAGGGCTCTGGGGTGTTTCTCTCCCCTGCCGAGCTGTCAGTCACCGGCCCTGAACAACACGTCTGGGGCTGGGAGGATGTGACAGATCTCCAGGTCCTCGACGTTCCGGTGCTCTCGGCTGCCGTCCGATGGGCGACCCGGGTGACGACGGTCGCCGCGGCGGCCCTCGACGCCTGGGTTCCGGGCAGTCCGTCGCAGATGACCGTGGTGGTGCATGCCCAGGACCAGCGCGTCGAGACGCCGGTCTCTCCGCTGCGGACACCGCGTACACGCAGCGGGAAGTCGACCTCTCGCTCGGTCTGCTCTCCCACTTCGTGCGGGGCAGCGCCTCACCTTCGACCCTGACACAGTGGTGGGCAGAGAACCGACCGACCGAGGTCCTGCGCTCACGTCGCCGGGAAACCGGCTGATGGGGCGCTGCCTGCGGATTCCCCCTATCAGCCTGGCAGCGCACGCCATCTACCGAACGGTGGCCATGAACCGACATCGCATGCCGGGCGGTACAGCGGCCTGCACACTGCCCCGCATCACCGACTGAAGGCGCGCCATGACCCCGGCACCCATCTGCATTCTCAGCAGCACCCAGGCCCCCCAGGCCGGCCACGGCCATGACCTCGACCGCTTCGTCCAGATCGGCTCGCTGACCAAGCCACTCACCGGAACCCTGCTCGCCCAGCTGGCTGAAGCGGGCGTGCTCCAACTCGACGACCCACTCGACCAATTCCTCCGCATACCTGCCGGGACCGGTATCACCCTGCGGCACCTCGCGGAACACACCGCCGCGCTGCCTCGGGTTCCGCCGCGTCTGCGACGGCTCGATCCGTACGCCGACTTCGACCTCGAAGCCCTGAAAGCCGTCTTGGAACGCCTCGACACCATCACCACCGGACCTCCGGGCGGAGAAGCGGAGTACTCCAACCTCGGCTACGCCGTCCTCGGCGCGGCACTCTCCGCTGCGGCGGACGCACCGTACGAGGAGCTTCTGAACCGTCACGTGCTCACTCCCCTGGACATCACCGAGGTGACCTCGAACCCGCCACCGGCCGGACGACTCAGTGGACGTGGGTTCCTGGGCCGGCCCCTCCGCCCCTGGACCATGAGTGGCGCGATCCTGCCCGCCGGAGGGATGTGGGCCACTCCACGCGAGGCCGCGCGTCTGGTGACCAAGCTGCTCGTCGAACGAAAGCTGGGCGAACCCGCACTGACCTGGCAGACGTCAGGGCGCCTGCGCTGGCACAATGGTGCTACCCGGGGCGCCTCCGTTTTCGCGGGCGCCTTGGACGACGGCACCTGGGTCATGGTCCACCGCCTCTCCGGCCGGCCAACACCGACCGAGAACACAGCCGTCCAGATCCTGAAGGACGCGACCGCCAAACCGTCCGACTAAGACAGTGTTCTACGTGGGTGAGTCGGAGGAGTCGTTTGTAGCAGCTCGATGACCCATCTGTGGCGTCCGAGCCGTTCGCTGGACTGGATTCGATTACTGGCACGTCGAGCGGAAATCCGTCTGCATCTACAGCCAGCTCAAGAGCTGTTCGGCCTCCGAGGTCGCCTCGATGATCGAGAGTGTGCTGAGGCACTGGCCAGAGCACTGATCCGGGACAGGTGGCCGGGGTCGAGAACTGATCACCGGACGGGGAACGAGTGATGCCACCCATGCCCGCGCTCTGCAGCGTCTCGCGGCCGAGCGGGCCGGACTCACTGCCATCACGCCCACGCTTGCTGTGCCCCGTCAGGTAGGTCGTAGGCGTGAGCGTGGGAGATCAGCCGGTCGTGTCGGTGAGTTCTGCCGGTGCTTCCGCTTTCTTCTCGACAAATGCCCACTCACCGTTCGGCGCGGAGTACGGGGTGCCGGGTGGCACCGTCATCCACAGGGAACCGTCGTCGGCGATGAGGAGCATCCCGTGAGCATGGAGGGAGTGCACCGAGTCACGGGCATCGTCCTTGCTGCAGTCGGCGTTCGGAGCAAGCCGGGCTGCCAGGTCCGATTCCGCCAGGATGAGATCCAGCTGCCCGGCGGCGCCCAGCGGGATGTGCGGCCCGTAGACCTCGCGGTAGCGCAGCAGGGCCCGCATGGTGGTGGCCTCGCCCGATTCGGGCCCGAAGTGCTCGCAGACCTTGGTCATCACCCCGTCATCCGTGCCGACCGGGCTGTCCCACTCCGTACAGAACACGCCGGGCGGGTTCAGGTCATACAGGGGTTTCGGCTGCCGAGGACGCGGGGTCCTCTTCGGGCGGGGCCCGATCCGCTGGGTGGCTGAGGCCCGGCGAGCGGCCTCTCGGGCGCGGCGGCCCGCCGGGTCTACCTGTTTGCGTGCGTCACGGGCACGGTCCGGTCGTCGTCGACAGCCCAGAGCGCGCGTCCGAGGTTCCTGTTCGTTCAGCAGCTGGAGGGCACGCTGCTTGCGGTCGTGGGCGGAGCCGGTGGGGATGCCCAGCTCGTCTTCGATGACGCGGACGGTGACTGTGGTCTCACCCGCGGGCCTGGATCGTCGCGGCGACCCGGTCGGTGTTCCAGTCGGCCTGGTTCATACGGGCCAGGGCTGCGGCGTCAACCGCCTGCGCCTTCGCGGCCTCCTCGCGGACGGTCGAGACGGCGATTCCTTCCTTGCCGAGCTGCTCCTGCTCGGCGACACCGGTCTTGCGGACGGGTTCGTCTCGCTCGGTGCGGGCGGCGGCTTCGGCGGCGAAGTAGGCGGCAGGGCCCAGGTGACGCTTTCTGAAAGTTGTATCAGGGGAACATGACGAAGCCCTCGGGCGAAGCCCTGACAGGGGCCGGCCGACTGCCGGGAAGTCGGTGGACGCACCCGACGCCCCGGCAGCGCGTGTCCGATCAGGACTTGTAGGAGTCCACGATCAGCTGTCGGCTCCGGTTGACCATCCGTTACATCATGACCACGACAACGAGCTGGGCGAGGCCGGACACGAGAAACGCGGTCGGCACGCTGGTCAGGTCAGCCACGGTGCCACCGATCAGGGCGCCCAGCGGGATGCCGCCCCACAGCGCCACCCGGTGGGCGCCCAGCACCCGGCCGAGCAGCTCGGGGGGAATCATCGCCTGCCGCAGCGACATCGACAGCACGTTCCACATCGTGATGCCGACCGCGATGCCGAAGAACGACACGCCGGCCGCCCAGAGGGTCGGCACCGTGCCGAGCAGGACGCACATCACCGGAGCGATCGCCACGGCGACGGTGATTGCCCGCGGTCGGCCGAGACGGGAGACCAGCGGCCCGACCACCGCGGACCCGGCGATACCGCCGATCCCCATGGGAATGAACAGGAGGCCGTACAGCGACGAGCTGAGGTGCAGCGTGTTCAGGGCGTACAGCACGATGAGCGATGTCGCCATGGCCATGAACCCGGCGAGCAGCCCACTGAAGATCGTCAATTCCCGCAGCACTGGGTGCCGCCACAACCAGCTCACCCCCTCACGAATGTCCGCACGCAAGGTCGTGGGCGCGGTGCGCTCGGCCCGGAACCGACCGGGAACGGCGAGCACGAGGAGCGCCGCGAGCGCGAAGCCGATCGCACCGCCGACGAACGGCACGACACGGGACCAGCTGAACAACGCCGCACCCCCTGGCGGGCCGACGAAGCTGCTCCCGACGGTCTCCTCGACGGTCAGCCAACTGTTGGCTTTGTCAAGGTTCCGGCGGTCGATGAACTGGGGCAGGATGGCCCGCACCGCCGAGTCGTACACCACCTGGCAGAGGCCGAGTGCGAACGCGATGACATAGAGCAGCGGGATGCTTATGCCGCCGGCGACGGTGAGCAGGACGAGGACGACGAGCAGGGCGGCACGCATGATGTTGGCGCTCAACATCGCTCGCCGGCGGTCCAGTCGGTCCACCAACGCCCCGCCGGGCAGGCCGAACAGCAGCCATGGCAGGAACGCGAACGCGGTGAGGCCGGAGATGAGTACTGGATCGCCGGTCAGTGACGCAGCGAGCAAGGGCAGAGAAGTCTTGCTGATTCCGTCGGCGCAGTTGACGGTGGCCGATGCGGAGAACAGTTTCCAGAATGAACGATCAAGTGTGGATGCCGACTTGTCAGCCGGATTGACCAAGCGAGACAAAAGATGGACCTACCCTCGGAAACGGAGTGTCGTTTCCGCTCAGGCGGCGCTCGTCCTCCTGATGGCGCGGAAACGTGTGACAGGTCGAAGATTCACAGTCCCGCCTCCCATCACGTCTCGTTGAGGACAACGCGGCGGAGCATAGCATCGCGCGGCGCGCACGGGCCGAAGCTCGTTCCTCGGGCAGACCGCGGCGGCGTTCGAGCGCGCTCTTATCCTGGCCCCGACCAACTGGTCGCTGTATCTCGACCTGGCCGACCTGCGTGCCGAACAGGGCGACTTCACCACTGCGGTCCAGCTCATCGGTCAGGGGCTGGAGCACGAGTCGACCGAAGTCACGCTTCGCGCGGCCGGGGCCGCCTACCGTGCCCGGATCACGGGCTCGCCCGACGACCTGCGCGAACTCATCGGATTGGCGCCGCACCTACCGAACGACCCGTACCGGGGCCTGCACATTGATCACGCCTGTTCCGGTCCCGCGGCGAACGCCGCCCTGATCGAGGCCCAGGCCCGGGTGCCGATCGTGCAGTTCTGGGGCAAGGGCCTGCTCGCCTCCGTCGACGGCTTGCGCTTCGTCGTCCCCACGCGGACCATCAACGCCGCACCCTCGCCGAAGTACTTCGCGAAGAAGAAGGGCATCACCTGGCTGAACGCGATCAATGACCAGGTGATCGGCATCGGGCAGATGGTGGTGCCCGGCACCCCGCGTGACTCCCTGTTCATCCTGGACGCCCTGCTGAACCTGGACGCCCTGCTGAACCTGGACGGCGGGGTGAAGCCGGAGATGGTCGCCACCGACAACGCTTCGTACAGCGACATCGTGTTCGGCATCTTCAAGATGCTTGGCTACCGCTTCTCCCCGCGCTTCAAGGACCTGGAAGACCAGCGGTTCTGGAAGGCCCAGATGCCCGGCGCTGAGAACGCCAGCGGGTACGGGCCGCGGGAGGCCATCGCCCGCAACAAGGTGAACGTGAAGAAGGTGATCACGCACTGGCCGGACATGCTGCGGGTGGCCGGCTCCCTGGTCACCAACCAGGTGAGGGCCTACGACCTGCTGCGGATGTTCGGCCGCGAGGGCCACCCGACCCCGCTCGGGCAGGCGTTCGCCGAGTACGGGCGGATCGCCAAGACCCTGCACCTGCTCGCCGTCGTCGACCCCATGGACGAGACGTACCGGCGCCAGATGCACAAGCAGCTCACCGTCCAGGAGTCCCGCCACAACCTCGCCCGGAACATCTGCCACGGCAAGAAGGGCACCATCCACCAGGTGTACCGGGACGGGATGGAGGATCAGTTGGGCCCGCTGGGTCTCGTTTTGAACGCCGTGGTGCTCTGGACGACCAGGTACATCGACGCCGCCGTCGCCCAACTCCGTGCGGAGGGAACCAAGATCAGGGGCGAGGATGTCGCACGGGTGTCGCCGCTCAAGCACAAGAATCTGAACGTTCTGGGCCGCTACAGCTTCACCGCCTCCCAGCCGGGCGACGGGCTGCGGCCGCTGCGCGACCCGGACGCCGTCGGTCCGGACGAGGACGACGATGAGTAGGGAAGCGAGGCGCCCAACGTCTTCTCCGGCCGTCGGCTCGTGGCGTTGTTTTTGCCAGCCTAACTTGGAGGGCGCTGGGCCCACTTCGGTGTCCAGATATCGCCTTCGGGGCGACCGGGGTATGCGGAGCTGAGGTGGGTGCGGAGCGCGGTGAGGGCAGGGTGCGGATTGTCGGTGCGCCAGAGCAGTGAGTGCGGGTAGACCGGGATCGGGCTGTGCAGGGGGATGCGCCTCAGGTCATGGCCGGCGGGCCAGACGAGAGGGGTCTGCTCGCTGACGAAGGTCGCCAGCGTCGAGGAGCTCGCGATCGTGTCGAGGAGGGGCTCAATGCCGAAGTCGGGGCCGATCGAGTCGATGGTGAGCCCGAACGCGGTGGCGAGTTCGTCGTAGTAGGCGGCCCACTCGGTTCCGGGGACGTTGCCGGGCATCCAGATCCGACGCCCGGCGAGCTGGGCGGGGGTGACCTTGCGAGCGGCAGCGAACTCATGGGCTGGTCCGGTGAACAGATGGAGGGGCTCGTCGAAGACCGGGGTGGCCTCGATGTCGTCGGGGAGTTGGCGCCCCGGCATCGTGACGGCGCGGAAGGTCGCGTCGATCGTTCCGGACCGGATGGCGGCTATGGCCGCCGCGGAGTCCAAGAGGGTCACCACATCGAGGTCGACGTCGGGGTGCGCGCGATGGAAGTCACGCAGCAGTCCTGCCAGAGAGAGCTGTCGGCCGATCACGTCGACGCGTAGCGGGCGGGTGCCTGGCCGTACGGAAGCGGCTGCCCGCTCCTCGGCTTGGAGGAGAGCCCGGGCGTGGGGCAGGAACGCCTGGCCGTCGATCGTCAGCCGGGCCCCGCGCGCTGCGCGGCTGAACAGTTGCACGCCGAGGTCCTTCTCCAGCACGGCGATGCGCTTGGAGACGGCCTGCGGGGTGATCGACAGGCTGGTGGCGGCTTCTTGGAACTGTCCCTCGTCTACGGCGGTGACGAAGGTGTACACGGCAGTGAGGTCCACGCCGGCCATCCTAGGTGATCAACCAATGGTTGAGTCGTAGGGGTGAAATGGTTGTTTGATTCCCTTGCGTACTGGCCGCTTTGATGTCTCTGGTCAACGTGTGGTGTTGCGGGGCGGTGCGACAGGGGGCGATTGCCCAGGCAGGTTCGATGCTGCTGGTCACCCCGTCCACGCGATCACACCGCGACGGACCGAGTAGCCCGCCCATCTGCCGATGCCGGTGCGGTCGGTCGCTGGCAAGGTCACCATCGCGGCTCTGGTCGGGGTGGGGCTTCCTACTCGCCGCGGAGGTAACTCACCCGTGCCGGATTCTTTCGTTCACCTGCACAATCACACCGAATATTCGATGCTGGACGGTGCGCAGAAGCTGAAGCCGATGTTCGGCGAGGTGGCCCGGCAGCAGATGCCTGCGATTGCCATGAGCGATCACGGCAACATGTTCGGCGCCTATGAATTCGCGCAGGTCGCGAAGGGCTTCGAGGGCATCACGCCGATCATCGGTATCGAGGCGTACGTAGCGCCTTCCTCCCGTTTCGGCCGGAAGCAGGAGTTCTGGGGGCCGGGAGGCCGCCGCGCCGTGAGCGATGACGGTGAGGGATCGAAAGACGTCTCGGGTGGCGGCCGCTTCACCCATATGACCATGTGGGCGCGGAACGTCCAGGGCCTGCGGAACCTGTTCTGGCTCAGCACGCAGGCTAGCTACGAGGGACAGTTCCCGGTCGGTAAGCCGCGCATGGACCGCGAGCTGATCGCTGAGCGGCCGGACGGCATCATCGCCACCACCGGTTGTCCCTCCGGCGAGATCCAGACCCGGCTGCGGCTGAACCAATACGGCGAGGCGAAGGCCGCCGCTGCGGCTTACCAGGAGGTCTTCGGCCGCGAGAACTACTTCCTGGAACTGATGGATCACGGCCTGGACATCGAACGCAAGGCCCGCGACGGCCTGTTGCGGCTGGCCAAGGAGCTGAGCATCCCTCTCCTGGCCACCAACGACGCGCACTACGTCACCGAGGACCAGGCCGACGCCCACGACAGCCTGCTGTGCATCGGTGTCGGCAAGAACAAAGATGACCCGAAGCGCTTCCGCTTCAACGGCTCCGGCTACTACCTCAAGACCGCCGCCGAGATGCGCAGGCTCTTCTCGGATCTTCCCGAAGCCTGCGACAACACCCTGCTGATCGCCGAGCGCATCGAGTCCTATGACGAGGTCTTCGACTACGTCGACGAGATGCCGCAGTTCCCGGACGTTCCCGAGGGTGAAACCCAGGAGTCGTGGCTGCGGAAGGAAGTCCTCGCGGGCCTGGCGATGCGCTACGGGAACCCGGTTCCCCAGCACGTCCTGGACCGCTTCGAGACCGAGATGACGGTCATCGGCCCCATGGGCTTCAGCTCCTACTTCCTCGTCGTGGCGGACATTTGCCGCCACGCCCGGGAGAACAAGATCCCCCTCGGCCCGGGCCGAGGCTCTGCCACCGGCTCCATCGTGGCCTACGCCACTCGCATCACCGAACTGTGCCCTCTGGAGCACGGCCTGCTGTTCGAACGGTTCCTCAACCCCGAGCGCATCAACCCTCCGGATGTGGACCTCGACTTCGACGACCGCCAGCGCGACAGAATGGTCCGCTACGTCACCGAGAAGTACGGCGACGAGTACACCGCCATGGTGAACACGTTCGGCAAGATCAAGGCCAAGAACGCGACCAAGGACTCCTCGCGCATCCTGGGCTACCCCTACTCCCACGGTGAGCGGATCACCAAGGCGCTCCCGCCGGACCAGAACGGCAAGTCAGCCCCGCTGGCGGCCGTCTTCGACCCCTCTCACGAGCGGTACGGCGAGGCCGGCGAGCTCCGGCAGATGTATGACAACGAGCCGGACGTGAAGCGGGTCATGGACACGGCGCGCGGGGTGGAGGGCCTGACCCGCGGTACCGGTGTGCACGCCGCTGCGGTGATCCTTTCTAAGACGAAGCTGACCGACCGCATCCCGCTGCACATGCGTGCTTCGGACGGCGTGAAGATCACCGGGTTCGACTACCCGTCGTGCGAGGCGATGGGCTTGATCAAGATGGATTTCCTGGGACTGAGGAACCTGGGCGTCATCGATCAGGCCATCGAGAACATCCGCGAGAACCGTGGCATCAACCTGGCCACCGTGGACCCCCTGGACGGCGACCCCTCCACCGTGGTGATCCCGTTGGACGACGCCAAGACGTACCAGCTGCTGGCCGAAGGCAATACGTTTGGTGTGTTCCAGCTCGACGGCGGCGGCATGCGGGTCCTGCTGAAACAGATGGAACCCACCCGGTTCGAAGACATCGCCGCGGTTAACGCCCTCTACCGCCCCGGCCCCATGGCGGCGAACGCACACACCAATTACGCGCACCGTAAGACCGGCCGCCAGGAGATCACCCCGATCCACCCCGAGCTGCGCGACGCCCTGGAGCCGATCCTCGGCAACACCTTTCATCTGCTCGTCTACCAGGAGCAGATCATGGCCATCGCCCGGGAACTGGCCGGGTACACCCTCGGCGGCGCCGACCTGCTGCGCCGTGCGATGGGCAAGAAGAAGCCGGAGGTGCTGGCCGCCGAGTGGGACAAGTTCCACGACGGCATGCAGGGCAACGGATTCAGCGAGGAAGCCATCAAGGCGCTGTGGGACGTCATGCTCCCGTTTTCCGGCTATGCGTTCAACAAGTCCCACACCGCCGGCTACGGCCTCGTCTCCTGCTGGACCGCCTACCTCAAGGCGAACTACCCGGCCGAATACATGGCCGCCCTGCTCACCTCGGTGGGCGACGACAAGGACAAGGCCGCGATCTACCTCGCCGACGCCCGCAAGAACGGCGTCCGAGTCCTCCAGCCCGACGTGAACGAGTCCGTCGCAGAGTTCACCGCCGTCGGCGACGACGTGCGGTTCGGACTGCGGTCCGTACGCAACGTCGGCGACAATGTCATCGAGGCCATCGTCGGTGCCCGCCGCAGTAAGGGGAAGTTCACTTCCTTCCCCGACTTCCTGGACAAGGCCGACCTGCCCGCACTGAACAAGAGGGCCGTCGAATCCCTGATCAAAGCCGGCACCTTCGACTCCCTGGGACATGCGCGTAAGGGCCTGACCGCCATCTACGAAGACGCCATCGACGCCATCATTCCCGTGAAGAAGGCGGCCAGCTTCGGTCAAGACGACCTCTTCGCCGATCTCAGCGGAGAAGGCAGCGACGGACCGGCCTTCGGCCTGGACTTCCCCATCGACGACGCCGAGTGGCCCCGCCGCCAGCTCCTGGCGACCGAACGCGAGATGCTGGGCCTGTACGTCTCCGCCCACCCACTGGACGGCGCCGAGCACATCCTCACCGGAGCCCGGGACTGCTCCATCGCCGAACTTCTCACCTCCGGCCGCACCACCGGAGACATCCAGCTCTCCGGGCTGATCACCGGCATCCAGCTCAAGATGACCAAACAGGGCAACGCGTGGGCCATCGTGAACCTCGCAGACCGCGACGCCAGCATCGAGGTCCTCTTCTTCCCTGCCTCCTACCAGCTTGTGCAGCACGTGCTGGCCGAGGACAACGTCATCTCCGTCAGAGGCAAGATCGAAGACCGCGACGGTACGGTGAACATCTTCGGCAGAGAACTGACGATGCTGGACGTGTCCTCGGCCGAGCACGGCGGGAAACCTCCCGTACGACTTGAACTCCCCGCCCACCGGGTCACGGAGCGGTCCGTGAGCGAACTGAAGAGAATCCTCGCGGCCCACCCGGGCGACAGCCCAGTCCGTCTCAGCGTCCGTGGCACACGGAAAACCACCGTCTACGCCCTGCAAGCCAGGGTGGACGCCACCACCATCGCCTCCGACGTGAAAGGCACCTTCGGAGCTGAAGCATGGGCGGGCATCGCATGATGCAGATGGCCGTGGACCGGCTCATCGCCCGGCGCGAGGTGCACCTGCGGGAGAAGACGCTGTGGCGGATGCTCTACGAGACTGCCGCCCGCGCGGAGGAGATCCTCGGCGTGAACATCGAGGACCTGGACCTCGCCGCACGCCGCTGCCCGGTCAAGGCCAAGGGTGCCCGGACCAAGGCCCGCCGCAGAGGCCAGGCACGCGAGGACTTCGTGCTGGAGACCGTCTACTGGGATGCCGGCACCGCCCGGCTCCTGCCCCGCCTGCGGCGCGGCCGTACTCGCGGCCCGGTGTTCGTCACCCACCGCCGCCCCGGCCCGGGGAAGGTCGTCAGCCCGCGCGACGTGTGCCCGGACACCGGCCTGGCCCGCCTCTCCTACGGGCAGGCCCGCGCGTTGCTGGACGAGCACACCGCCGTGCGCGGGCCGGGAACCGGCTGGGACCTGCACGAGTACCGCCACTCCGCCCTCACACACCTCGGCGAGCAAGGCGCCTCCCCGCTGATGCTGATGGCGAAGTCCCGGCACAAGAAGCCGGAGAACGTCCGCCGCTACTTCAAGCCGTCCCCTGAGGCGATCTCGGAGCTGACCAGCCTGCTCGCACCCGGCGACGCGCGCCGCTAACCCTGCTGCCACGGCCCCGGAGTCCTAGCCCAGACACCAGCCGCAAAGTAGCGAGGTGATCATGTGCTCACGCCATGGCAGCCTGCTCGTCGTGTTCACGCAGCATCCGCATGACGGTCGCGGGCGAGGGGTGCCGGCCCTTCTTCGTGCCGGTGGTGATGACGAGCCGCTTGGCGATGTCGCGCAGGCTCATCTCCTGGTCACGCAGGTGAAGGGCCATGGAGAGCATGGACTCGTCGGTGACGCCCGCCCCGCCGATGGTCTTGCCGCGCTTGCGGGCGGACTCGTGGCCTTCGAGGGTGCGGTCGCGGATGTCCTCGCGCTCCATACCGGACATGGCCGCGAGCACGGTGAACACGATGCCGGACGGGTCGTGCGAGCCCTTCAGCTCCCCGGTCAGGAACTCCAGGCCAATGTCGCTCGCCTTGAGCTCCTCGGCGAGCATGGCGAGTTCGATGCCACGGCCGAGTCGTTTGTGTTCGTGGACGACGAGGGTGACGGCGACGCCGGAGGAACGGATCTCCCCGGCGAGCTTCACGGCGGCCTCCGGCTCGGGGCGCTTGGTAGCGCGGGTGGAGATCTTCTCCGAGAAGACGCGCGTCACCCCAGCCTCGGCGAGGGAGTCGAGCTGTGCGTCGAGGTAGCGCCCGGCGCCGGACCCAGTCCGACATCAAAAGGGGGCTTCACCTGTGGGAATAGGGACTCTCAGACGTCTGCCGGACAGGAGGGTTCAGGGAGCGGCGGGAACCTGCCAACGTGGCGCGAACAAGCTTGATTGAACGGGGAATTGGGATGGGAATGAGGAAATAGGGAATCGGGACCATCACGCCACGACCCAGTGGGGTCGCCCGGTCCCCGGGACTGGGGGCAGACGTGGACGCACGGGACAGCGCATCAGTACCGTCCGAGCAACCACCTCCGCAACCACCGCTTCCCCCGTACCCTTCGTTCCCACCACTTCCCCCGCAGGCGCCGCACCTCTCGCCACCGCCAGCGGGCAGTCGGGCGTCCCGGGCGGCTGGAGCGCTTGTCCGGTTGATTAAGTCCAGTCGCTGGTACTGGCGTTGGGGCGTCCTGGCGCTGGTCATGGTGCTCGTCGCCGGCCTGATGACCTTTGTGCTCTGGCCACGCGAGAAGACGCCCGCGCAGCTGGCCTCGGTGGCCACGAAGAGCCTGCGTGCCTGGCGCGGGGTCACCTATGCGGGGACCACGGTGGACGGCAACGGCGCGATCATCGGCTTCCGTCTGACGGTCGCCCGCGACGGCACTGCGTACGGAACCCTGAGCCGTGACTCGGGGGCGTACGCGGAGCTCGCTGTGAGCCCCAAGCGAACCCTTCTGCGTGGCAACAGCCAGTGGTGGTTCGAGCACGAGCCGGGCAGCGCCGAAGCGCTGGCCAACACCTGGGTGGCCGACCCGCCGCAGGGGGTGATCGGCCTGGCCGAGCTGTCCCGGATGACTCCGACGGCGCTCGCCGACGCCCTCTCGGGCAAGGACACCGACGGTCCGTCCGGGCGGCCGTCCAGGTGGCGCCAGAGCGGGGCCACGTCGGTGAACGGCCGTCCGGCGAAGATACTGACCGACGGCACCCTGCGCATCGTGGTGAGTGCGTCCCCTCCGTACCGGCCGCTCTCGGTCGGCCTGCCGGGTTCCGCTGGATCTCAAGGAGCCGCCACACCCGAACCTGCGCCGGACGCCTCGGATGCGCGCACTGCCGTCTTCCGCTCCGGCCCGCAGGACGGTGCCGCACGGTCCGCGCGCCATGTGCAGTCCGCAGGTCACGTGCCGGCGGCGGCCGGTGAGCCCGCGCCCGCCCCGGCCCTGTCGTCCGCGGTCAGCGAGCCCGACGCGGCCCAGGTGCAGAGCACAACGGAGAACGTACGCCGGGTCGACACCTCGCACGAGCAGGCCGAACCGCTGAGCCAACGTGTGGCGGCCCAGTCGGCCGTGGCCGTACAGCTCACGGCATCGTTCTGCAGCACTCCGAGCTGCCCGGCCACCGTGAACGTGACCAACCAGGGCACCGCTCCGGCCAGCGGCACGGTGATAGTGACCGTAGCCGGACAGACGCCCCTGAACAGTCCTGTTTCCGTGCCTCCCGGCGGGAACCGCACCCTGACGGCTACGGCGACGAATACGGCACCGCCCGGCCAGACGATCCCGGTGAGCTGGTCCGCGGTCTTCTACGAAGCGAGCGTCATGGGCGAGGACCCGGCGCTCGTCAAACGGCTGATGGGCCGCGGTTTCAAGCTCAATGAGCCACTGGGCGATCAGCGGGCCAACGACAGCAAGGGCAAGCCCGTCCTGCAGCTCCTCGACGCCATGACGGCCGACATCGGTCCGCGGACCAGCCCCGAGGTCCGCGAGAGCCGGCTCAGCAATGTCGGCAAGACGGTGGCCAATCTGGAGCAGCAGGGAGCGTTCGAGCCGTTCTACGACCTAGCCGTGAACACCGACAACCTGAGAGTTTCCGGCGAGAGCGGCATTGCCGAACTGGAAGCGAAGACAGCCCAGCTCTCCCTCTCCGACCGGCGGGCGCTGCAATATGCGAGCGATCTGGCGCGCGCGGGGAACAAGGTCGTCTGGGGCAACACCTACAAACCCGAGGGTTCCACGGACGGGTACAAGGCCGACCTCCAGAACCTGACCGGCAAACAGACCATCCAGCGCAAGGCCGTGTCCGGGGGCACGGACGCGGTCGTGAACGACTTCGCGGCGGCGATCCACGAACTCTCCGGTACCGGGGTGGTCCCGCCCGGCTTCGACAAGGTCGCCTGGATCGACATCGACCCGAACGCCTCCACCGTCCTGGCCGGCAGTGACCGGCAGGCACTGGCGAAGGAGTTCAAGAAGCTCAAGCTCGACAAGTACTGCAACAGCGCGGGCGGGCCCGCTTTCGACGCGGCCGTGTTCACCACCTATCCGCCCGGCCCGGACGGCACCCCGCAGCGTACGAACAGCGTGTTCACCTGCAACGAACTGCTGAGCAGTGCCGTCGACCACCACAAGTACATCCAGGACGAGATGGTCTGGAAGGCCAACAACGACCCGGTCTGGTACTCCGCCAACTACAAAATCGACGGCCGCCGAAGGAGCGAGACCACCACGGAGAACGGCGTCACGCTGCCGAAACTCGCCAAGGACAACGAGAACCACTGGATCTCCAAGAACAAGCTGCCCTCGGCACCCGGCCATAAGCTGTCCCCCGCGACGCTCGTCGACCCGGGCTCGGTCGGTGACAGAAAACGGAGCGACCTGCTCAACAAGATCGCTGACCATCGCAAGACGTCCGTGGATCTCACCAACGCGGAGCTGAAGTTCGAGAAGCATGGGACCGCGGCCAATGGGCGGACACGCGACAAGGCACTGAAGCACTACCGGAAAGAACTAGGCGTCACGCCCAACAACAGCCGCATATCCGAGCGGCTCGGCGAGAGCGCGGCACGCTACCACGTCGTTCCGGAAAAGTTCCGGGGAGCCCAGTGGATCCCCCTGCCCAAAACCCCCAATGGTAGCGATATGTTCGACCAGCTGTACCGGCTCAAGGACGGCACGCTGCTCATCGTCGAGGCCAAGGCGCCATCGAGCAACCCCGGCTGGCGTCAGGGGAAGGGCCGTTACAAGAACAAGATGGTCCAGCAGATGACCAGGGAGTACGTGGAGACGATCATCGAGGCGATGAAGGAGCGTGCGACGAAGTCCCCGCGGGACGGCGAGCTGGCGCACGACCTGAAGGAGGCGCTGGACCAAGGCAAGCTCCGCTACGTCCTCGTGAAGGCAAAGGATGGCGGCAGCTCCTACGCGGGTGCCACCCTGCAGGAATGCGTCATCTACTAGCCCGGCGCCCGGCGTCGACGAGCCGGTGCAACAGCGCGGCCCGGCGGTAGAGGTAGGCCAGACGGCTGTCGGCTTCGGAGCCGGGACCGTGGTAGTGCTCGGCGTCGTTGAGCAGACCCACCAGATCCGCAGCCAGCACCCTGTCCACCTGCGGCTGGGAGGAGGGCGGGATGCCAGTCACGACGGCTTCCCGGCGAGCGCGGCCAGACGCTCCATCTCGTCCAGGCCGTTGTTGCAGCACTGCCCGCACACCAGCCGCCGGGCCTTGGGCCGCTCGGACAGCCGGATGTCGAACGGCAGCCGGGTCTCGTCTTTGAACTCACGCAGGTCGTAGTCGCACTCCGCGCAGACGAGCCGGGCAGCGCGAGCCTGCTTCTTCGACCAGGCGGGCCACTCCGCCGACAGGGCCAGCTTGGCGATGGCCATGCCATCGGCGCGGGGCTGGAACAACGTGAAGTCCCAGCCGGGGGCATCCTCGGGGATGTCGGCGACGGTCTGTTCAAGCGACGGCATCCACGGCACCAGGTGGGACAGGTCCTTGCGCAGGATGCGGACCTCCTCGCCTTCGCGCATGGCCTTGCTGTAGGAGGTAGCGAGCGGGAAGCGGAATGCGGTGACGATCGTGTGCGGGACCTGGAGCACGTCCAAGTCCCGGCTGATGTCGACTGTGGTGGCTTTCCACTCGCCGCAGTTGACCTCCCGCCATATGGCCAGCCCGTCCTTGTTCAGCTTCCCGGACGCGTTGACCGTGCTGACGATCCGCCGCTGCGCGGCCCGTACCTCCGGCGCGACCGCTACCGCCATCTCCGTCTCCCTGTTCTCGTCGGCACCCGTTCACGGGTGCTGTCTGTGCTGGTCAACGAACCCGGCCCGGAGAAGGGCCGGTGCGACTTTCTCCGGTTGGCCGGGCCGTGCCGGGTGTACGTGGAGGCATGGCCGGGCGGAGGCGCCGCTGCGCGCACTGCTGGAAGCCGTTGCGGGCCACCGCCCGCAGCGACGCCCGATTCTGCTCGAAGGCGTGCAAGGCCGCCGAGCGCCGTTGGCGCCAGCACTTCCTGGAGGCCGTCGCTATCGGCCTCTGTGGCTTCGTTGATCTCTGAGAGGGCGGTATGTGACGTGATGCCACGTTTGCTGTCGCTGGAACGTGTGGCACAGGCGTATCGGGGCTGATCGGAGAGTCCTGTCGTGCTGGAG
>NZ_JBHVWT010000059.1:0-28460 GCF_042882135.1 Streptomyces sp. NPDC058240 | reverse complement strand
CCAGATGGGCCGAGACCGGCCTCATCCACAAACTTGGCCCCGGCCTCTACGCCGCCACTGCATGGACCCCAACACCCCTTGCGTGACCTGCGAAATCGTTAACTACCTGGCCTTGGGCCTTGACCCCGGCTTTTGAACACGTCTATGCGGCTCGGGTCAGGGTAGTTGATGTTGGGTGGAAGGTGTTCTCGTAAGCGATCGGGGATCGCTGGCCGAGCCGGGAATGCCGGCGTCGGGTGTTGTATCGGGTCAGCCGTCGGAAGGCGTCGAGTCGGGCCTCGCGTTCGTTTGGCCAGCCCTTTCGCCCTTTCAGCGTCTCTCTTTTGAAGGTCGCGTTGAACGATTCTGCGGCGGCGTTGTCCGCGCTGCTACCGACCGCGCTCATGCTCTGGCGGACGCCGGCGAGGCGGCAGGCGTCAGGGAAGGCCCGGCTCGTGTACTGGGCCCCGTGATCGGTGTGCTTCGCCTTCACCGCTGCCGCATCCGGGACGGTGGTGCGGTGCCGGCGCCGCAGACGCACTCCCTGAAGGCCGATGGCCCGCATGATCCTGGCAACGCGCTTGCGATTGACCATTGGGCCGCCCTCGTCGCGGAGCTCGGCGGTGGCCCTCGGGGCTCCGCAGGTGCCGTCGGAGTCCCGGTGGGCCTTGCGTATCCGGGCCGCGAGCCGCTCATCGGCGGCCTGTCGGGCCGCGCGGGCCGGGAGATGCACCTACAGCCGCGCCTGGATCAGCGTGAAGGCCAACTACCAACTCACCGCCAACGCCGCCGAGGCCGAAGCCCTGTCCCGGATGCTCGACACCTGCGACGCCTGACCCCACCGGGCGGCACCGACCGGGAACCCCGCCCGGTAAACCGCCGGAGTGACTGAATGCCTACGCCCCCGAGATCGAGCCCGAGCAAACGGCGCAGGTCCAGGAGCTCCTGGAGGACGTCGGCCGCAGGCTTGGCCCGGTGCTCCCTGTCCTTCACACTGGGAGAGGCGGGTACGTCACGGGCGGGGGTGGCGCGTGTGAGTGGACGGTCATTGAGCGTCGGGGAACGGCTGGTCCTAGCCGTCACGTTCGCTGTTTCGCTCGGGGCCCTCGCGGCGATCGTCACCCTGGTGACGGAGCACGTGATCACAGGTGATGAGTATCCGTCAGGGATACACAAGATCATTGCCGTTTCCGTGGGTCTCGCTTCCCTCGTCGGAATCTTCCTCCGTGCGGGTCTTCCCGACCGTGATCGCGGCCGACGCGGTTCCTCCGGCGGCGGCAAGAACCTGCCTGAACCGGAGGACTACGACGCCGGGACGGGCTGGGACTCGGACTGACTCCCTGCCGCGGCGCCGTGAGGCCCGGGAAGCCGCGCAGCGGGAGGCGCGGCGGCCGGTGTGCAAGGACTGCGGGCAGAAGTTCACCGACGACCGATGGGAGGCGGTCGGCTACACCCGGGACTGGAGCAAGCGCCAGTCGCACCCGCACCTGTGCGAGCACTGCCAGGACCGGGCCGTCGCAGCCCGATCTGGGTCGAAAGGCGCGGAGCCGAAGCCCACCGGTACGAGCAGCCGTAAACCCGGTCGGCCCGAGGAGGCCAGGCGGCATTGCGGTCCCCGGCGTGGCTGCGCCGTGGAGGTGAGTGCCGGGGCTGTTCTCGCGCGCGTAGTGAAGGTTTTGTGTCCAGGGCGTGTTGTCTGTGTGCTTGCACCCTCCTCTCGAGGGACGTGACCCCGAGGAAAGGGTGCTGTGATGGAACCTGGCGGCGATGTGATCGTGGAGCTGATGGCCGATCACCGTGAGCTGGAGGCGCTGTTTGCGCAGATCGAGTTGCAGCCGATCGATCATCCCCGGCGACGGGTGCTGGCAGACAGGCTGACTGCGGAACTGGTACGGCATACCGTCGCCGAGGAACTGCACCTCTACCCCGTGGTGCGCAAGCACGTCCCGCACGGTGCGGCACTGGCCGACAAGGAACTCGCCGATCACGCCGGAGTCGAGCGGATGCTCAAAGACCTCGAAGACCTGAGCGTCGATGATCCGCAGTTCAACGACACGATCGCGAAGCTGAAGTTCGAGGTCGCCTCCCATGTGCGCGAGGAAGAGCGCGAGCTGTTCCCGAAACTCGCAGCGGCTCTCCCGCCCGAGAAGCTGGACGAGCTCGGGTATCTGGTGCGCCGGGCCAGGGAAACGGCCCCCACCCGCCCCCATCCCTCCCTCCCGAACATCACGCCCGCCAACAGAATGCTCCTTCCTGGAGCCGGGCTGGTGGACCGGGTACGTGACCTGCTCCGCACAACCACCGGCTGAACCTGACATGCCCTGCCGTCCATTACGCACCCGGAGGAGCATCGAATGCCGCCTCTCGAAGGAATCGTGCCGGTGGCCGGTGCGCCCTGCTGGGTGAACCTGATGGCACAGGACCTGCGCGCAGCACAGTCCTTCTGCTCCGGCGTCATGAACTGGACGTTCAGGCCCAGCACACTCGGCAGCAACTTCTCGGTGGTTCTGGCGCACGGCAGACCGGTCGCCGGAATCGGATGCTGCCCGGGCGGTGGCCATCCGGCCGTCTGGACCCCGTCACTTCGCCGTCAGGGACGCGGACGAGACAGCGGGACGGATCAGCGAGCGCGGCGCCACCCTCGTCATCCGCGACCGTGATGGCGCCCTGATCATCCAAGCCTGAGGCAGCGGCGGCGGTGGGAGCGCGCCCGCCCCACCGCCGGGAAACCATCCTGCTTACAGGAGATCTCCGCAGCACCTGGCTGCGATAGGGCCGACTGGGCCGTATCCGGCCCGAACCGCTGGCCCTGGTTCCTGCGGGAGCCCGCTGCCGATGCAGAGACGGCACCGATTGTCATGACTGGCATCTACGCGCTCATACGTCCCGACGGCTTGCTGGAGTTCCGAGACGGCGTCCCAGAACAGATGTCGAGAGATACGGACCCACAGCATGGGGCCCGGCAGCCTTCACCATTCAGCGCGCCGCATGGGGGAGGCCACGGTCTGCAGGGCCACGTCGGTGACGTCTCCTGCCTGGCTGGCGCGTACCCGCCGAACCGCTTCGCCACCTCGCTCGTGGCCGTCCTGGGCGGCCCGCAGGAGTACATCTTCGGCAACCCGACCATCTGCGGCAGCCAGAGTGCTTCCGGCAGCGAGGAACCACTCCTGTGCGGCCTTACCGAAGCACAGCAGGACCTCATCCACGATGTTCACGCCGCGGTCTCCAAGGAAGCCGCCAATAGCCCGTCGCCAAGTGGGAGCACCGGCACACGGTGCGGAAGACCGGAGACCGGCCGCCGCCCGCTGCCCAGGCAGCCTCGACCGCTCGACGAGACCCCCATCGACACACGGATCGTCCGCTACCCCGACCACGCGGTCCATACCCGCCGCCACGGCCGCCGCTACGGACTGGGCAGCTACGCCCACGCGGCGCTCCCGCTGGCCCCGTCCCCGACGCTCACATCGGCCGAACTGTCCTTCCGGGAAGCGGTCTTCGGCACCGCCATCGCTGAGACCACCGCCCTTGTCCCGGCCTTCCGACAAGTACCCCAGGGACGGAGGCTCAACGGTGCGTTCGCCCTGACCTCTGATGAACTCCCCCTGGTCGGCCCCGCTGCGGGGGTACCCGGCCTGTGGTTCGCGGAAGCTTCCTGGGTCACCCATGCCGGCGGCGTCGGCCGACAACTCGCGAACATGCTCCTGCAAACCGTCAACCTCCTCGTCGCCCCCGATCGCCTGTCACCCGGCCGCTTCGCCTTCTGGAGCGACGAGAAGATCCGCGAGACCGCGCTCGGCCACTACCGAGGCATCTATACGCACACTGGTGCACGCCTTGGAACAAGAGGGCCGAGTAGATGTCCACATCTGTAGTGGGGTTGAGTTCGTTCCGGGGCGTGCGATGAGGTGGCTGCGTTCGAAGCGGGCTCGGCGCGGACGAGCGCGACGAGGTGGGGTGCGTTCACGGCTCGCCGGCGGGCCTTTCACGCGCTCGGGCGTACGCTGCGTTCGGCGATGCGGATCAGGGGGCGCTCCGGTGCCAGGCGGCTGATGACGCGTGACACCAGGGCATTGCCGACGCCGTCGACGACGGTCGCCTTGCGTCCGCCGAGCGCCGCGAGTGCTGTGGCGACGACCTGCTGCGGTGTGCGCCGGGCGCCGACCGACGCGTTGTCACCGGCCACGTCGAAGAACGGGGTGTCGGTGGCGCCCGGGCAGATCCCGAGGACGGTCACACCGGTGCCGCGGGTCTCGCCCCAGAGGGAACGCGTGAAGGAAAGGACGAATGCCTTCGTCGCGGAGTACACCGCCATGTGTGGCACTGCCTGGAATCCGGCCGTGCTGGCGACGTTGATGATGGTGCCGCGCCCGCGCTCGACCATGCCGGGCAGGAGCCGGGTGGTGTTGCCGACGAGCGTGCCGACGTTCAGCTGCACCTGGGACGCCATGTGGCCGGGGTCGGCCTCGGCGAGGTCGCCGTGGGAAGCGAAGCCGGCGTTGTTGATGAGGATGTCCACGACGGTGCCCTGCTTGTCGAGCGTGCGCGCGAGGGTCTCGGAGGAGTCGGGCCGGGAGAGGTCGAGGGCGATCGGCGTGACGGTCACGCCGTGCTTGGTCCGCAGGGTCGAGGCGAGCTCCTCCAGTTTGTCTTTCGAACGGGCGACGAGGACCAGATCCACACCGCGGGCGGCCAACTGTCGAGCGAACTCGGCGCCGATCCCTGACGAAGCGCCGGTGACGACGGCCAGCTGGGAGGTGAGAGTGTCCGAATAGTTCATTTCTATCTCCATACCGACTCAAAGGTTTTTTTCTTGGCGATGAAAAGGCCGAGGTGGCCGACGTGCGCGGCGTCCGGCCTGCCCGCGTTCAGCGAGCTTCGATGGTCGCCTCAATGACTTCGGCGAGAACGCCCGCTGCACGGCGCAGCTCTTCGGGAGTGGCGCGCCCCGTGGCCTCGAGGATGCCCTTCAGCCCGTCGAACGCGCCCACGAATACGGTCGCCAGCGCGTGGGCGTCGGCCGAAAGATGCAGGTCGCCCGCGCGGGCGCCGGCGAGGAGGAGTTCTTCGACCAGGCCGACCCACTCCGCGAGAACGGACACCTGAGCGTGTTCCTGCGGTGACTCGGTGGTGAGCTCGCGGTCGAGCCGTACGACGGACCATCCCGCGGGTTCGGCGATGACGAGGTCCACGAGGACGGGGACGAGTCCGCGTACCTGTGCGGCCGGCCCTCCGAGCCCCTCGAGCTGCCTGCGCACATGCGCAAGCATCCCCTGCTTCTGATCGTCGACGACCGCATGGGCCAGGGCGGCCTTGCTCTTGAAGTGGAAGTACACGGCGCCCTTGGTGAGGCCGGTCTCGCTCACCACGTCGTCCATCCGGGCCAGGGCATACCCCTTGGCGTCGAAGACACGGGCGGCGGCGCGCAGAATGTCCCGGCGCGTCGCCGCGCCCTTCGGTGTCAGTTGGTCCACTGGCCTTCCCATGCCCCGATAGTAAATACCTTCGAGTCGGTTTTTCAAGTTGATCAGGAGCCGCACTGCTCGGAGGGCCTTAGGTTGCCGCAGGCAATGACCGAATCGCGTGGGGCTCGCTCACAACGAGTTCGGTGGTGAAGGCTCGCTCCCCGGACGGCGGCGCGCTGCTCTGCGCCATCGCCGGTGAGCTGGACGGTCACCAAGCCCAGGTCGGCCAGAAGACCATCAACGGCATCGTGCAGCAGCTTCCACGCAAGGCGGAGGAGGAACCGGCGCTCTCTGGCCAAGGAGCAGGCTGAGAAGGAGGCCGCCTCTGAGTCCGCTCCAGCGTTCCGGAGTATGTGGACGCGGCCCGATTCTTGGCGAGGAAGACCCGGGTCATGGCCACCGCGTACAAGAAGGCCGCGAAGGTCGACCAGGCGAAGGCGGACAAGCTCGCCGCGCAGCTGCGCGACCACATGGCGTACGCCGCTGAAAGCTCCGGCACGCTGGAAGACATCCAGCTGCTCGTCCAGACACTCGACGGCGAGTACACCTACTTCGAACCCCTCTGGCACCAGGCGACCGCCGAGCACACCGACCCTGAACCAACCCCGGAACCGCAGCCCCCCAGCCAGGGAACCACCAGTCGACTCGAAGAACTCATCACCGCCTTCAACAACATCCTCGCCACCACCACCAACCGCCCCACCACACAACGACGCCCCCTGCCCACCCCATCCAGGGCGCCACCACCTGGGCCGGCCAATAGACCGCCACCACCCGCGCGCACCGATGAGCCGACCCCGACCGGGCCGTCTCATCCCTCAGCCCAGCGCCGTCAACGGCACCGGATGCATATGCAGCAGCTCACCGGGCGATGAACCGCTGCTGCTCGTACGTTCGGACGTGAGTGCCCTGACAGGACGGTGCTCCCGGGTCGGCCCTGCGGTCACTTCGCACGTTCCGCAGGGCCAACCCATCTGTCAGCCGCACGACCTGCGTTCGGTTATCCGTCCGCGAAGTTCCGTAGGTACATCTGCGAGGCGGGCGACACCGATGACCGCGCCCCGCTCCAGCTGGCGGCTGCGGATCGTGGTGGCGACCAGATCGATCCCGTCGGTGCCGGGTACCTCGACCACCAGCTCGACTGGCGCGAGGTCGGCCGGGTCGCGGTTGAACAGGGCTGGCCGGAGATCCATCGGCGCGGCGACGGAAAGCCGTGGGCCAGGCTCCCCGTGGAGGTGATCCAGAATCTGTCGGTCTTCCTGGCCCTCGCTAATGCTCCAGCGCGGCGTGACCGTCTCCCACGAGACCGTGCGCCGCTGGTGTCTGAAGTTCGGTCAGGCGTACGCCGGCGCGCTGCGCCGCCAGCGGCCCCGCCCCGGGGACAAGCGGCATCTGGACGAGGCCTTCATCAAGATCAACAGCGAGCAGGATTACCTGTGGCGGGTGGTCGACCAGGACGGCAATGTCCTGGACATCCTCGTTCAGAACCGGCGGGACAAGGCCGCTGACAGAGCCCCGGTTCAGGGCCTTTGCTCAGCTTGTCGTTCAACTTCGGGAGGGTCCCCGGCCAACGGATTCACCGCGTGGGCTTCACGACATGTCCTAGTGCGACGAGGCCGATTCCCACGGCGAGAAGCGATGGTGAGTGCACGTTCCAGCTGACCAGCATCAGCAGGGCGCCCGCTCCCCAGAGCCTGGGCTGCCGCACTCGTTGCTGGAGCCAATGGTCCGGCATGCGGCCAAGAAGCAGACCGTGCACTCCGAGGACGGCCCAGATGATGGCCAGGATGAACAGCATCAGGACCAGCACACCAAAAATGAACAACCCATTCCCCCCTTGCTCGTGACCGTCGTCGCGTCACGCAACTCTGCAATCCAACCCGAAGGTGCGGAAGCGTTCAGATCCGGGGCGGAGGCAGCGTCCCGCGCCGGGCTTCGTGCCGACAGCGTGATGGGCGGGGCGGCTGTATGCCTCGCCTGTGGCGAGGACTCGGCCCACGTCGTGACCGGTGGCCGAGTGGCGGTTCTTCGAGCCGGGTGGCCGTCCGGGACCGGGGCGGGACGGCTTCGGTGCACCGGCCGGAGAACCGGTTTTCGCGCGCAGGTTTCTGAACTCTCTGCGGACCCGGGCGGGCGTGAGTTTGTTCGGCGGGGCCGGCTTCTCCCAGGGCCGCCTGAGACTCAGCCGCCGTTCCGCAGGTCCGCCAGCACGAGGTCGACGGTGCGCTCCACCAAGCAGGTGTCCAGCGGGGCGTGCCGGAAAAGGGCCCGGTAGTAGACCGGTGCCGCGAGCGCGTCGAGGGTGAATTCCATCTCGGCTTGGTCGAGCTCTCGGATGTCGCCGCGTGCGGCGGCGGTGCGCAGGACGGCTTCGGTGCTGCGCCGGCGGGCGTGGAAGACGTCGTCGAGGAAGCTCTCCCGCAGCTCGGGTTCGCGGGCGAGGTCGGCGACGAGCGCGGGCAGGACGGGGCCCAGGACGGTGGTCTCGAACGCGGTTACCAGGCTGCCGATGCCAACGAGGAGATCAGCCCGCAGGTCGCCGCTGTCCACCGTCGGTGTAGTGCCCAGGACTGTGGCCAGCGCGTCGGTGACCAGGTGCTGCTTCGAGGGCCAGCGGCGGTAGATGGCAGGCCGGTAGACATCGGCGTTCTTGGCCACCTGTCCGATGGTGAGTTCGGAGTAGCCGACCTCGGCGAGCAGGTCGAGCGTTGCGACGCGCACAGCGGCGTCGATCTGTGGATCCTTCTGGCGGCCGGCGGTACGCGGGGGCGGGGACACGAGGAAGTCCTTTCGGTCGGCTTGCGGACTGTAACCGGATTTTGAATTGATACAAGTCGTACTGTATCAATTTGAGGGTGGTCCCTGCCCAAGGTGACCTCCTCCCACCGAAGGACCCCCTATGACCACTCCACCCGCGCACCCCCAGATGTTCCGCGATGCCACACCCGCTTCATCCATTCCGATACCGGGGCGAAACGTTCCAACGATCGGTGCTCTGATCGCGCTCGCCCTGGTCGCGCTCGACCTACGGGCCCCGGTCACCGCGATAGCCCCACTGCTCGGCCGCCTTCGCGGCGACCTGGGCCTGTCGGCCGCGGCGGTGAGCGTGCTGACCGCGCTGCCGGTACTGTGCCTGGGCGTGTTCGCGTTCGCAGGCCCGGTGCTCGGGCGGCGGTACGGTGAGTCGCGCGTGGTGCTCGCGAGCCTGACGCTGCTCGTTGTCGGCGCGACGCTGCGGCTGCTACCGGGGGCTGCGGCATTGTTCGTGGGCACGGCCCTGGTCGGCGCGGCGATCGGGCTCGCCAACGTGCTGCTGCCCGGGCTTATCCGGCGGCGCTTCGCGGGTGCGGTGGCCGGGGTGACCGCGTTCTACTCGGCGTGCCTGACCCTGGGCGGCGCGAGCGGTTCGGCGGTTGCCCCACCGTTGGCCGACGCGACCGGTTGGGCCTGGCGCGGTGCGCTGGCACTGGTGGCCGTCCCGCTGTCGATCGCGGCGATCCTGGCCTGGTGGCCGGGGGTACGTGCGGACGCGCGGGCGGTCGACGCGCCGACGCCGAACCGTGTGCGGCTGTGGCGGGACGTGATGGCGTGGCAGGTCACGGTGTTCTTCGCGGCACAGGCGCTGTTGGCGTACGTAGTGTTCGGATGGCTGCCCACGATGGCCCAGGACCGGGGCATTGGCGAGGCGCAGAGCGGCCTCCTGCTGTCGCTGACCAGTCTGGTGGGAGTTGCAGGGGCGGCGCTGCTGCCCGCGGTGTATCGCCGACTGCCCGACCAGCGTGGGCCCGCCGTGCTCGTGGCGATGCTCAGCGGAGCGGGTCTGGTCGGCGTCGTCCTGGCCCCCGCGCCGGCGGGCGTGTGGGCAGCGGCAGTGGTCCTGGGGCTCGGCCAGGGGGCCGGATTCGCGGTCGCGCTGAGCCTGATCGGGCTGCGTACCGGCAACGGCGACGAGACGTCGGCGCTGTCCTCGATGGCCCAGGGCACCGGCTTCCTGATCGCGACGATCGGCACGCTGGGCGCGGGGCTGCTGCACGAGGTGAGCGGCGGCTGGGGCGTTCCGTTGGCGACGCTCCTGGTGGTGTGCGCGATTCAGGCTGCCGCAGGCCTGGGAGCAGGGCGCGCCGGGCAGGTCCGGGGCAGGTCCGGCCCGAGAGCGGCCTGACCCCCGACAGTGCGCGGGCGCCAGTGATCTTGTGCTGCCCGATGGCGTGGGCACGCGTCCGAGGCCCTTCCCGGCGGGCCCCGGACGCGCGCTGATGAGGTGGCTCGCTGGAACCGTCCCCGCTCGGAGGAGCAATTCGGGAAGATCAGCAGAGGCGTGGCGTTTCTCAGCGTCACGCGGCATAGTCGGCGAGATGATCGGACGTCTGTACGCCATCGTCATCGACGGCCCCGACCGATCCGAGCTTGCCGCCTTCTACGAGAAACTCCTGTCGCTCTCACGGCTGGAGGACACTCCTGAGTTCATCGCGCTCGGCAGCACGACGGGTACAGAAGTCGTGGCATTCTAGAGGGTCGACGACTTCCGGCGGCCGCAGTGGTCCAACCCTGATCGACCTCAGCAGATGCACATTTCCCAAAGGGCATCCCATGCCTCGGCGCCTCCAGCGTGTTCCACTTGGTCCAGGAGGGCGGGCACCCGCCCGGCGGTCCCGCGGGGGTCGAGCACCTGCGTCCAATCGATCACGTGGGTATTCAATCGTCCGGGCGTGGGGCTTGGTCATGCGTTCGGTGGTTCGGAGCGGATGCACGAACGCTCGTCATGAGGCGAGCAGGACTCGTTTCCGCAGTAAGTCGAAGCCGGCGCGACCGTACATCTGGCGTTTGAGCTTCTTGATCCGGTTGACGTGACCTTCAACAACACCCGAGTTCCAGGGGAGGGTGAGGCCGGCGATGACGGCTTGGCGGTCGCGGTCGATGCCCGCGGCGAGCGTGTGGAGGCTGGGGAGGTCGTCATGCCTGACGGCGGCGAGCCAGTCCGGCAGGCGCTCGCCTTGGCGTTCGGTGAGCATGGTCGCGAAGGACCGGACGTGCCTGGTGAGTGCGTCGATTTCGGGGCGGTTGGCCCGGACGTTCTTCAGGTGGAGGTGTTCGGACTCGGAGAGGGTTTCCGGGCGGCGGAGGACCCAACCGCCGACTGTCCGAGGTGAGGGCGGCCGGGCTGTCACGGGCCGTGGCGAGGTGCGCTTCTGACGAAGGTAGGCGCGAACGCGCTGGTAGCTGCCCTTGTAACCGAGCGGGACGATCTCTTCCCACAGTTTCCAGGCGTTGGTGCATCCCGCGTTCCAGCGGTCGTCGAGGTAGGGTTCGTACTCGTCGAGGACCGGGGTCCGGGTCTGCCATTGACCGGTGAAGAGGTCTTCCGGCTTGGCGGCGTCCGCGTACCGTTTGACGGTTCGGCTGGTCATGCCGAGTTGCCGCTGAATCGCGCGACGGCTGTGCCGTGCCTCGACCAGGGCATGGATCGTGGCATGCATGGCCGGGTGCGGTCGGCGAACCGGTGACCGGTCGGCCACGGCGAGCCGGACGACTCCTCCGCCGGGTCGGGCTCCGTCTCGGTCGTCTCAGGTGCCTCGCGCACCAGGACTCGCAGACATCGGCGGTGCTGGCCGATGCTCCGCTCGGCGGCCTCGCTCAGGTTGTGCCAGAGGTGCCACTGCACGGCCTGCGGGGCACCAGCGCTGGCTCCCTCGGCGAAGAACGGCGCACGGTCCCGGCACACCACCTCGATCCCGGGCCGCTGGGCCGGCCACGTGGCCAGGCTCGATGACTCCCGGTCGGGCAGCAGATCGGCGGGTCGGCGGGTTTCGACATCGACGAGGACGGTGCCGTAGTGGCGGCCCTTGCGGGTGGCGCACTAGTCGACGCCGACCACCCGTGGAGCGGGTACCTCCGGCTCGGGAAGTGCGTGGACCAGCCGCAGGACGGTGCTGCGGCTGACCGGTGCACCTACGAGGTCGGCCAGGCGGGCGCCGACCCGGCCCGCGAGGGCAAGGCCGATCGCGGCCAGGGCCGAGCGGAGCCGCTCGGTCCGCTGGCCGTGCCTTCGGGTCAGACCGCGTATCTGCTCGACGAACGTGCGGCGTCCACACTCGTCGTTCCGGCAGGTGAAACGGCGAACCCGCAGCTGGAGTACGACGTTTCGTCCCGCACTCGGAACATCAGCGGGAAACCGCAGGTAGGAACCGTGCACCTGGGCGGACCACGCCCCGCGTCCCGGACACGAGGCGCCCGCGGCGGTGCACGACACATCCACACGAACTATCGCGATGTTCACGTCTGCCGACAGCACCGCGACATCGGCGATCGACAGAAACAACAACTCCTCCAGCCGGAGCAAGATCTCATCCACAGCCCCGAACTGTCGGCCCAGTCACTCTTGCCACTGCTCGTTTTGAGGCAACTTCCCATGGCAGCGCTGGGAGTTCAGCCGTCACGCACAGTGCACGGATCACACAACCTGAGCCAGAACCCGAGAAATGACGTCAGTGCAGGAGTTGGCCAGCCGTCCGTGAGGGCGGCGGGCCGTCGAGATGGAACCCGCAGGAGTCGGCCCTGAGGACCAATCCTGGCCTGAGTCAGCCGCGCTGGTGCTGGACGAGCGCGGGCGGTGTTTTGCTCATGTACCAACCCTCGACGCGGGGTCCGACGAGGTCGGACGGCCAGCCTGCCGTCTCGACGGCGGCATCGTAGACGGCGTCACCGAACGCCACAATGGCCTGGTGCGGGTCCGCTGTCTCCCTGAGCTTGGCCCACGGCAGACGAACCAGACCAGCGTCGGGATGCCAGGCGGCGCCCTCAACACCCCAGGACCGGCCCCCGAGACCGTCCGGCTGGGGCCAGATGTACGCGTACATGCCGACGTTCGGCGCCTTGGCATCCCCGAAGGAGAATCCCACCGACACGTACGCGTCGAGCTGGGCGTTCTGCATGAACGGCGGCTGGTGGGGCGGCGGCACGGTGGGCTGCGCCCGGAAACGCGTGGCGGACAGGTCGAAGCCGCCCCACATCACACCGACCCGGGGGCGGTGTCCCAGGAAGGGGGCCTGCCACGCCTCGAGCCCGTCAGCGGCAAGGTTCAACGCCGTCCAGATCAGCCGGGCCGCGTGGCCGTCCCAGGTGCGTTCGACGTGATCGTCCTCGAAACGCGGCGGGGCATCCGGAATCTCACAGATCAACGAGCTGCGCGGTCGGTGTATGCCGAGCTCGTCTGCCGCATCGCAGAAGGACGCATAGAACATGGCGACTGATCCCTTGGACAACGGCACCGTCCGCGAGCCGTTGTCGGCCTCGATGACCACTCCACCGTCGAGCAAGCTGTAGTGCACCGCGAAGGTCACGCCTCGCTGCCGAAGGGTTGGCGTGCTGAGCCCCCGGGGGGTGACATCGAGGACGATGTTTCCCCAGCCGACTTCGAAGGGCTCGTCGAGGGTGTACTTGCCTGCGACCTGTACCACCCGGTTCACGTAGTCAACCATGGGCGCCAGGTCCTCATATACCAGCGTCGGCCACGCATTGAGACGTTCGCTCACAGAGAGCCTCCCAGCGTGTCGATGGGATCAGCGGGACGGGGCGTCAGGTGCTGCGCACGCTCCCCCCATGCAGCGACGGGCGGGCCTCGACACCGAACTGCGATCCAGTACCCAATTCTCACACGCAGGTCAGGGTCCTGCCCGCTCGGTGGCGTCGGGGGTCCGACGTGCTGGGCCGGCAGCCGCGTTGTCGGTGGGTTTCGGCATCACGCGTTGCCTGGAGAGCGCGTGAATGTTGGTGAGAAGTAAGAGCACGCGAGGTGGCGGGGAGCTTGATCGTGCGTGCGGAGCCAGCCCTAGTTGTTCTGTCCCGGAAGGTTGTGGACGGGTGATGCAGGTCTCGGCTGAAGCGTCTTGAATGGGTGAGGGCCTTCCGGGTTCGGTGTGGATTGCGACGTCTACACCGACCGAGAGGCCCTCATGCCCCACCGTAATGCACCCCTGACCGAGACCGGACGCCTGCGCCTGGCCCGCTGCGTCGTCGAGGACAACTGGCCCCTGCGCCGGGCCGCCGAACGTTTCCAGGTCTCGCCGACCACGGCCCAGCGGTGGGCTGCCCGCTACCGCCGTTTCGGCGAGGCGGGCATGACCGACCGCTCCTCCCGTCCGCACACCAGCCCACGCCGCACCCCGACCCGCACCGAACGCCGGATCATCAAGGTCCGCGTCCTGCGCCGGTGGGGACCGGCCCGCATCGCGCACCTGGACCGGGCGACCGGGCACGTCATACGCCGCTACGAACGCGATGACCTCGTGTCGCACCTGCACGCAGAAAGTGCCTTCCACTTGGACCGACAGAACCTCTCGAAAAGGTGCATCGTCCCAGCTCAGAAGGCACTTTCGTATTTCCTCCCCGCTTCCGGCCTCATCTCAACCGAAACGGCGAGGCTAGGACACCGCGCGTTCAACCTCAGTCATGCTCCATTGCGCGACCCTGCCTTTTGTTGGGTCAGAACCAGCCGCCGTCGGCCTGGATGGTCCTGCCAGTGATGAACGAGGCATCGTCCGACACCAGGAACGAGACGACCGCGGCGATCTCGGAGGGCTGGGCCATCCGTCCGAGCGAACTGGCGGTGCGAATGAGGGTGTGGAATTCAGTGTCGACGTCGGGATGGACGTAGTGGGAAGCCGCGTGAGCGGACATGTCAGTGACGGTTCCTCCGGGCGCGATGGCGTTGATGGTGATGCCGCGCCGGCCGAGTTCGGCGCTGAGGTTGAGCGCGATGCATTCGACGGCGGCCTTACTCGACGCATAAAGGGCGTGGTAGAAAACCGCCTTGTGGGCACTCTGTGATGACGTCAGTACGATCCTCCCTCCTTCGCCCATATGCCGTACCGCGTTCTGTACGGCGAAGAACTGGGCTCGTGTGTTGATGGCGAAGACGCGGTCGAAGTCGGCGGGTGTGACGTCTCCCAGCTTGCCGAAGTGCTCAATTCCGGCGTTGCTGGCGAGAATGTCGAGTCCACCAAGAGCTTCGGCGGCCTGATCGGCCAGCCGACGGATCTCGTCCGGATCGCTGAGGTCCGCCTTGATCGCGACCACGCGGGGGCCGTCGGCGGTGATCTCGGCGGCGAGCGCTTCGGCCGCGTCACCGCTGCTCCGGTAGTTGATCGCCACGTCGGCTCCGTCAGAGGCGAGCCTGCGGGCCACAGCCGCACCGATCCCTCGTGCGCCACCGGTGACCAGGGCCTTCCTGCCAGTCAGCTTTCCGCTCATCGGTCTTCTCCCGTCCATGGCAATCCGGCGGTCACGCGTCATGCGCATGACGCGGCGTATGGGTCCCGGAACTCACGGCAGCAGATGAATTCTTCACCGCGCATACGCAGGGGAGGACTGCCATGATCGTCTTCGTTACGGTAGGCGCGTACTCGTTCACCACCGGGCCGTAAGCACCAGAATCGCCCCGGCCCGGGCGCTGGCGCCACTCGGAGCAACGTCCGGCCCCGAGTGGCACCCCCGCCGTCCGGCACCAGCTCGCCCCGGGCGCGTCAATTGGGGGTTTTGCTGGCTGAGCCCAAGGGCGAAGGGGCGTCCATCCTGCGAGTACACCCCCTGCGAGGTGAGAGGTCACTGCACCCCATGCGGCCGGAACTGGATGCTGATGCGTCCTCCCTCGGCCCGCGCGGTCTTGGGGATGGCGTGCTCCCAGGTCCGCTGGCAGGAACCGCCCATCATGATCAGGTCGCCGTGCCCGAGTGGCCGCCGGACGACGCCACCGCCGCAGCGCGGGCGCAGCATAAGGTCGCGGGGCGCCCCCACGGAGAGGATGGCGACCATCGTGTCCTCGTGGGCCCCCCGGCCGATGCGGTCGCCGTGCCAGGCCACGCTGTCACGCCCGTCGCGGTAGTGGCACAGGCCTGCCGTTGTGAAGGGTTTGCCGAGCTCGGCGGCGTAGTGCGCGGAGAGTGCCCGCCGCGCCTCGTCGAGGACGGGGTGCGGCAGCGGTTCACCGGCGCAGTAGAAGGCGAGCAGGCGCGGGACGTCCACGACCCGCTCGTACATCTGCCGACGCTCGGCCTTCCAGGGAACGTTCGTGGCCAGTTGTTCGAACAGGGCGCCGGCGCCACTCAGCCAGCCCGGCAGGACGTCGATCCAGACGCCGTCGCCGAGCTCTGTTCTGCGGAGGCCGTGCAGCGGGCGTAGACGCACGTCGTCGCTCTGATCGAACAGGGACTCCTGGAGCTGGTGCGATGCCATGCATGCAGCGTACCCTCGCATTCGAACATTTGAGCTATGAAGAATGTGTGTGTGCCTCTGTGCCCGTGAGCGCCAGTGCATCAGTTCAGGGCGATGCGTATGGCGCGAGGGGCACCGAACCCGGGATGCGGGACCAGGCGGGGTCGTGGATGACGGGCGGGCGCCTGACGTTGTGGCGGGCCGTCGTCGCGGGGATCTCGTTCCCTCCGTCGTCGGCGCCGGTGGTGACCGCTTCGCCCCGGCGCTACGGGCGTCGGCACGTTACTTGACGATCTCCAGTACCGCCATCATGCCCGCGTCCTCATGGTTGAGGATGTGGCAGTGAAGCACGGTCTTGCCGGTGTAGTTCCTGAAGTGGGTCCGGACGATGAGCTTCCCCTTGGCGGGCACGCTCGCCGTGTCCTGCAAGCCGTGGCCGTGGTGCGGTCGGCCGTTGATGCTCATCAACTGGAATTTGTTGACGTGCACGTGAAACGAGTGTTCCTCGTTGCTGTCATTGCGCACGGTCCACTCCTCGACCGTGTTCAGCTTGGACCGGACGTCCACTCGGTTCGGATCGAACTGCTTGCCGTTGATGTAGAACTTGCTGCCGTTCTTGTTCTCGGAGAACACGAGGGTGCGCCGGGCGGCGATCGCCGAGTGGCTCAGGTCCGCGACCGGCGCAAAGGCCGGGGTGGGCAGGGCCTCCGGGTGCGCGGAAGGTCCTTCGGAGACCAGGGTCGCCAGGGTCGCCTGCGGGAACTTGTTTCCGGCCGGCCCGGTGTTGTACGCGAGCGTCTGCAGCTGGGTACGGCCGGTCGGACCGCCTTGTACGAGCACGTCGAAGCGCGCGCCTGCCGCGAGAAGGAGCGAGTCGGCCGTCCAGATCCGGTCGACGGGGGTGCCGTCGTGGGCGATCACATGGAACCGCTGACCTTGCAGGCGGACGTTGTAGTAGATGTTGGCGCTGATGTTGGCCAGCCGCCACAGCTGGGTCTCACCCGGCCGGATGCGGATGGTCGGGTTCAGCTGACCGTTGACGGTGCGATTGGTGGACGCGCCGATGCGCAGGTTCTGGGTCCGGACCGCATCACCCTGGACCTGGAAGTCCTTGAGCCCGATGACGTGCTCGGTGATGTGGCGCAACTTCGCCGGCAGGTACTCCTGCAGCCCGTCGACGATCAGAACGCCCGACATGCCCCCGGCGACCTGCGGTGCCGAGATCGAGTGCGCATGTGAGTGGTACCAGTAGGTGCCGGGCCGCAAAGTGTTCGGGAACTGGTAGGCGTAGTGGAACGTCTGGCCGGGATGAATGTGGACGAAGATGTTGTCGGAGTCGCCGCTCGGCGACACATGAAGTCCGTGAACATGCAGATTGGTGAACTCGTTCAGCGAGTTCTTCATCGACAGGTCCACCTTGTCCCCCGGCCGGATGCGCAGCGTGGGAGGCATGTAACTGCCGTTGTAGGTGAGGGCCCACAGCTTGCGGCCGCCCACCTCCACCTTTCGCCTCTCCACGACGAGTTCCACCCGCAGGGCCCCGTTGCGGCTCACCATCTGCGCCGGCTCCTTCAGCGGCGCGCCCTGTGCAACCGCCGGCGACTGCAGGGGGACAGCCGCCGGCTGCGCCTGCGCCGGTTCCCGCTCCGGTGGCTGCTCGCCGGCACAGCCACCGACCAGGAGGGCGATGACGACAACGACGGCAGTGGCCAGTTCGGGCAGCCTGGACCGAGACCGCATTACCTCTCCACTCCTGGGACTCCCACATCGCACGTAGCTCACTCCCAGCAAGCACGTGGTCCCGCCCGCGCGCTACCCCGGTGGAGCGTTCGCGTGACACAACCACCCCCGATGTACGGACGTCGCCCGGGCCTGCGGGCGCGGACGACGGTCCACTGGGATGTGGGCATTCCTGCGGTTGGGATCCGCCGAATCCGGAGAATGCGGAGACCGCGGGCCCGATCAACCGCGGATGCAGGGCAAACCGAGTACATCCGCACGATCCATCCACACCACAGGGTTGTTCTCGCCGCCGCGCGCTCGACGGGCCGCGACCCGAGCGCGACGTCGGTTGTGAGAGAGGACGACCAAGCGCCTCTCTCCAAGTGGCGCGAGCCTGAGCATCCAATATATTCGTTTTGCGGAACAGTTATGTAACTGGCGGCAATCCAGGCGCCAGTTGGGCTGCCGCATGTGGTCGCGCGCCATTTGAGCGGCGGCCAGTTGGCGGATCCGATCGCGGCAGCGCTGTACGGCTTGCCACCCGGCTCCTTGCCTGAGGGGAACCATGACTGACGAGACATCCGCGTCCCTGGAGAACGGGTGGAGCGGCGAAGGGTGCCCGGCGAGTGCGTTTGCCCGGCGGTCGTTTCTTCACGGCGCTGCCGCGGGCCTGGCCGGAGCAGCGGGCGTAGCCGCCCTGGGCAGCGATGAGGCGTTCGCCGACACGATGGCCGAAATCAAGGCGCAACCGAGTTCCCGTACGATTCCCTTTCACGGCTATCACCAGGCAGGGATCGCCACTGCGCCCCAACAGGACGCGATTTTTGTCTCGTTCGACGTGACCGCTTCCGGCCGCGCGGAGCTCACCGGCCTGTTTCGCACTCTGACTTCGCGAGCCCGCTTCCTCACGGCGGGCGGCAGGCCACCGGAGGTGCCCCCGACCGCAACGCCATCGGACAACGGCATCATGGGACCAACGTTCGTGGCGGATGGTCTCACCCTCACGGTCGGAGTGGGCGCGTCCCTTTTCGACGACCGCTACGGATTGAGCACGCGCAAGCCGGTCCAGCTCGTTACGATGACGCCCTTCCGCCACGACGACCTGGACCCCGCGCTGAGCCAGGGTGACCTGCTGATCCAGATCTGCGCTGATCACCGCGACACGACGGTGCACGCACTGCTCGACATCCTGACCCACACCAAGTCCGCGATGAAGATGCGCTGGCGCATTGACGGCCAGCGTAATCCGGAGCGTCCCGTCGGTGTCCGGCGTGACTGGTTCGGCTTCAAGGACGGCATCTCCAATCCGACCGTCACCGACGACGCCCAGATGAATCAGGTGGTCTGGGTCCAGCCGAAGAGCGCCGAACCGGACTGGGCCGCGGGTGGCACGTACCACGTGGTGCGTATCGTGCATTTCTTCATCGAGGCGTGGCAGAAGGTGCCCATTGCTCAACAAGAGCGGATCTTCGGCCGCCGCAAGGCGAGTGGCGCCCCCATGTACGCCGTGGATGAGAACGTCACGGATCTCCTCGACCCCATCTACACCAACGACCCGCAGGGTCTGATCACCCCGCTGAACTCTCACATCCGCCTTGCCAATCCCCAGACTCCGCAGACCGCGGCGACCAGCACCATCCTGCGTCGCAGTTACGACTACGACAGGAGCCCCAACCCACCGGAACTCGACATGGGGCATGCATTCGTCTGCTTCCAGCGGGAGCTGAACACCTACATCGCCATGCAGACCCGGTTGGAAGACGAAACACTGGTGCCGTTCATCAGCCCCCGGGGCGGGGGTTACTTCTTCGCGCTTCCCGGAGTTCGGGACGAGAAGGACTACTACGCCCGCGGGCTCCTGACCTGATCCTTCCCTGCCCCCGGGTGGCGTCGGCGAGACGCCGCCCGGCCCTGGGCCAAACCATCGCAATGCGCACGGGAGGCGAGATGTTCTCTGCCCTGCGGACCCGAGTCGGCCGCCGGCGCCCCGGCAGGACGCTCCGGCCGGCACTCGCGGCGGGCATCGGGATCCTGTTGATCTCCTGTACGCCCGCCGCCTCAGTCCGCAAGGACTCCGCCGTGCGGGCCACGCCCGCCCACGCCGGTGCCAGTGGCCGCGTGTATGTCACGAACCAGCAGGACGACACGCTCTCGGTGATCGACGCCCGTACCTACAAGGTCGTCGCAACCGTGCCGGCCGGCGTGGCGCCCGAAGGTGTCGCGGTCGCCAAGGACGGCAAGCACGTGTACATCGCCAATAGCGGCTCGGCCCGGGTCTCGGTCCTCGACACCCGGAACAACAAGATCGTCGCAACCGTGCCGGTCGGCAAGAGCCCCACCGGTGTCGGCCTCAGCCCCGATGGCAGCTCCCTCTGCGTCACCAACGGCGGTTCGAACACCGTCTCGCTGATCGATACCCGAACCAACCGGGTGGCTGCGACCATCCCGGTCGGCAAGTCTCCGGTGAACGTGGCGTTCAGTCCTGACGGTGGTTCGGCCTACGTGACGAATTCCGGGTCCGGCAACCTGTCGGTCATCAACACCCGCACGCGCCGGGTCGACCGGACCCTCCCCGCAGGGCGCTCCCCGGTGGGCGTCGCCATCACCCCGGACGGCAAGTCGGCCTACGTCGCCGACGAGGTGGCAGCACACGTCCATGCCGTCGGAACCCGTACCGGCAAGGTGACCACCGTGTCCGTGGGCGAGGGACCCTTTGACGTGGCCATTGGGCCCGACGGCCACTTCGCCTACTCCGCCGATCTCGGCCCGGGCAACGTATCTGTGATCGACACCGGCAGCCACCGTGTCTCGGCGACCATCGCCCTCGGCCCTCCCGGTACCGACCCGTTCAACCTGGAGGTCACCGACGAGGCGATCTACGTCACCAACCAGGGAGCGGGCACCCTCAAGGTCATCGACCCGAATTCACACAAGGTCGTCGCGACTGTCACCCTCGGCTCCAGCCCCTACGGCGTGGCGGTGAGCTGAGCCCGCGACGCCCCGCTGGGGCGCTGAGTCCATGTGCCGCCGGAGTGGATCGGTCCAGCTGCGTCACCGCTGAATCCTGCTTCAAAGGAATTCCTTGTCAGCTAACTGTCAGCCAGAAGGGACCACTGGATCGTGACCACCTCGATCATCGTCGGAGGAAGCAGCGGACTGGGCCGCGCTGTAGCCCAGCGATTTGCCGACCGCGGCGACACTGTCATCATCACCAGCCGCACCACGGCTCACGCCGATACCGTGGCCGGCGAAATCGGCGGCATCACCCGAGGCCTGGCCGTTGACCTGTCGCGGCCGGAGACGATCGCCGCCGCGTTCGGCGAAGTTCGCGAGGTCGACAACCTGGTGATCACCGCCATCAAACAAGGCGTCAACTCCCTGGCGGACTTCGATATCGCAGCAGCCATCGAGAGCGTGACCACCAAACTGGTGGGCTACACCGAGACCGTACGAGCCCTGCGTGACCGGTTCACCCCCGGCGCTTCGGTCGGGCACTGTCACGTTGACTGACCGGGTGGGATGTTCTTCGGGTTGGTCATGCTGGGAGGGGTCGTCCGTGGACAGCGCGCCGCCGTCGTACAAGGGGCACCCCGGTACCCGGTGGAGATCATCGCGCACTGCGTGTGGCTGTACTTCCGTTTCCCGCTGTCGTTCCGCGAGGTCGAGGAGCTGATGCTCGAGCGCGGCGTGCTCGTCTCCCACGAGACGGTCCGCCGCTGGTGTACGAAGTTCGGGCAGACCTGCTCGGTGCCGAGGGTGATCGTCACCGACAAGCTCCGCTCCTACGGCGCGGCCCACCGCGAGGTCATGCCCTCCGTAGAACACCGCGCCCACAAGGGCCTGAACAACCGGGCGGAGAACTCCACCAGCCCACCCGGCAGCGCGAACGCGCGATGAAGGGCTTCCGCTCCGTCGGCGGAGCCCAGCGGTTCCTGGCGGCGTTCAGCGGTATCTCGCCCCACTTCCGACCACGCCGCCACCTGATGACCGCCACCGAGTACCACACCGAGATGACCACCCGCTTCGCCATCTGGGACGAGATCACCGGCGCCACCGCCCTGCCCACCGCAGCGTGAGCCAGGCCCCCACCCGACCCCTACACACCCTGACGCGCCCTCAATCGATCAACACCGCACCAACGTGACAACGCCCTTGCTGCCGATCGACCGCATCGCCGCCGACACCCCGTACTACTCCGGGAAACATAAACGCCACGGCATGAACGTCCAGGTCCTCACCGATCCGTTCGGACGGCTGCTCTGGGCCTCGTCGGCTCTGCCCGGCTCGACTCACGACCTCACCGCCGCGCGACAGCACGGGATCATCGAAGCCCTCGCCGACGCGGGGCTCAAATGCTGGGCGGACAAGGCGTATCAAGGCGCCGGCGGACCCATCCGGGTCCCGTTTCGGGGCCGCCTGAAGAGATGGAAGCGCCGTCACAACACCACCCACGCCAAGATCCGCTGCCTTGGCGAGCGGGCCATGGCCACCCTCAACCTCGCGCTTTCACAACACGGCCGCCGACCACATCACGGCCGCGCCTACCTGACCGAGCACATCAACCGGTTCGGCGAGTACTCCACCCACGAACTCGGCATCCAGCCCGAGGCGTACGACCCGAAACTCGACGTCGACTTCACCCCGCTGCGAGAGCAGGACCTGGCCACGGCCGGTTTCGGCAGGGCCGCCTGAGCCGGCCCCAGGTGGGTCGGCATCATGAGGGCCAAGGACGAGACGCGCGAGCTCACCGAGGACGAGCCGAACGACCTCCTCAGCGACGACGAGTACGAGTGGGTCCGCTGAACGTGCCAGGCGCCCGTACTGCGGCCCTCCCCGAGCGGCCCGGCGTGGGCGAGACGGCCTGCGGTCGCGGTGTGCCCGTACCGCGGCGTATGTTCATAGGGAAGCTCTCGCGCCCGCGTCAGTGAGACTGTTCCGGGCGGTGATCCATTTCCCCTTGGGGCTACTCGGCCGAAGGTTCAGGCTACTGAGGAGTGGATCCGGCATGAACCTCGCATCCCATATGGTGAACGGCGCCCAGGCGTATCCGGATCGCGCCGCGCTGCGACTCGGGGATGACATCGTCACGTATCGCACCCTCGACCAGCGTACTGTCCGTGTGGCCGCAATGCTCTGCGACCGGGGCGTGCGGCCGGGAGACCGCGTCGGGCTCATGCTGACCGACACTCCGGAGTTCGCATTCGCCTACTTCGGTGTGCTCCGGGCCGGTGGCGTCGTCGTCCCCATGAACTTTCTGCTGAAGTCCAGAGAGGTCGCCTATCACCTCGGTGACTCGGGGGCCCGGTTGTTGTTCGCCTGGCACGACTTCGCCGACGAGGCGCGGGCCGGTGCGCAGCGGGCCGGTGCCGAAGCGGTCATCGTCGACGCCGGCGGATTCGACGAGCTCCCTGCGTCCGAACCGTCCGCCGACGACGTGGCAGACCGGCACGAGGACGACACCGCCGTGGTGCTCTACACCTCGGGAACCACAGGTGAGCCGAAGGGGGCCGAGCTGACTCACGCCAACCTCACCCGCAACTGCGACATCGTGGCGGGCGAGCTGCTCCAGCTCACTCCCGACGACGTGGTCTTCGGTGGGCTGCCGTTGTTCCATGCCTTCGGACAAACCTGCACCCTCAACGCCACTGTCGCCTCCGGCGCGTGCCTCACGATGCTGCCGCGCTTCGACGCCGAAAAGGCACTGGCGATGCTCGCCGGTCACGGCGTCACCGTCTTCGCCGGAGTGCCCACGATCTTCAGCAGACTGCTGCGGCAGCCCGGCCACGACGCCTACGACGTGTCCCGGCTGCGGCTGTCCCTGTCCGGTGGCGCGGCGATGCCGGTCCAGGTGCTGCGCGACTTCCAGGACGCGTTCGACTGCGTCGTGCTCGAGGGGTACGGGCTGTCGGAAACGTCGCCGGTCTCCGCGTTCAACACCTTGCAGGAGGGACCCAGGCCCGGTTCGGTCGGCACCCCGATCCGGGGCGTCGGGATGCGGGTGGTCGACGACGACGGGAAGGACGTACCGCAGGGGGAAGTCGGCGAGATCGCGATCCGCGGGCACAACGTGATGAAGGGGTACTGGCATCGCCCCGAGGAGACCGCCGCCGCGATCCGGGACGGCTGGTTCCATACCGGGGACCTCGGCCGGGTGGACCAGGCCGGATTCTTCTGGATCGTCGGACGGTCGAAGGACGTGATCATCCGGGGCGGAAACAACGTGTACCCCCGCGAGATCGAAGCGGTGCTGTACGAGCATCCGGCGGTCGCCGAGGCCGCGGTCATCGGCCTGCCCGCCCCAGATCTCGGTGAGGAGGTCGGAGCGGCAGTGGTTCTCAAGCCAGGAGCCCAGGCAACCGCCGAGGAGCTGCGCGAATTCGTCAAGAGCCGGGTCGCCGCCTACATGTATCCGCGCAAGGTGTGGATCACGGACGTACTGCCCAAGGGGCCCACGGGCAAGATCCTCAAGCGGGACATCGTCCCGCCGCCCTAGCAGGGCAGGCAGTGAGGCGTCGTACGCGCCACCGGCGGACCCGCGACATGGAACCGTCGGGATCCACCGGGGCGTTGGGATATGTCAGCGACCCTGCCAGTGGGGTGAGCGCTTCTCCGCGAAGGCGCGGGCGCCTTCCTTCGCGTCCAGGGAGGTGAGTACGGGTTCGACGTACTGGTCCTGATCGCGCAGGGCGTCGATGTCGCGGAGGGCGGTGCGCTCGTTGACGACGCGTTTGACGGCGGCTATGGCCAGCGGCGCGTTCTGGGCGACGCGGTGGGCGAGCTCCAGGGCCTGGGTGAGGGCCTCGCCCGGCTCGGTGAGGTGGTTGACGAGGCCGAGCCGCTCGGCGCGTTCGGCGGGCAGTGGGTCACCGGTGAGCAACAGCTCGAGGGCGATGTTGCGGGGGATGCGTTCGGGGAGCCGCACCATGCCGCCTTCGGGGGGCACGATGCCGTAGTGGACCTCGGTCTGGCCGAAGGTGGCGTTCCGGGCGGCGACGATCATGTCGCAGGCGAGGGCCATCTCGGTGCCGCCGCCCAGCGCGTAGCCCTCCACGGCGGCGATGAGCGGGGTCTTGATCTCGGTACGGGTGATGCCGCCGAAGCCCCGTCCTTCGATGACGGGAGTGTCGCCTTTCGCGAAGGCCTTGAGGTCCATGCCTGCGCTGAAGACACCGTTCGCACCGGTGAGGATGCCGACCAGGAGGTCGTCGCGTGACTCGAGTTCGTCGATGGCGGCGGCCAGCGCGCGCGCCGTCGCACCGTCGACGGCATTGCGGGCCTGAGGCCGGTCGATGGTGATCACGAAGACGCCGTCGCGTTCCTCGGTGCGCACCGCCGGGCTGCCCGTGACTTCGGTCATGATGCTGGTTCCCTTCTCTGCCCCCTGTTGTCCTGCCTGGGCTGACGTGCCCTCAGTCGACCACCTCCGCGCCACGCAGCTCCGCGATCGAGGCGTCGTCATAGCCGAGGTCGCGCAGCACCACGTCGGTGTGCTCGCCCAGGTCGGGAGCGGGGCGCGGCGGGACCTTCCGCTCCTGGTCGATTCGTACGGGACTGTCGACGGTCAGATGCGGCTCGGCGCTGCCGTCCTCGATGGGAATGACGATCCGGTTGGCCTTGAGCTGGGGATCCTGGGCGAACTCGTCGATCGTCTGGGCGACTCCGTAGGTGAGGCCGGCGGCGTCGAGCAGCTCGCGCCATTCGGCGAGCGTCCGGGTCGCGAAGGCCTTGTCCAGCACGGCGGCGATCTCGGCCGCGTGGGCGCGACGGCTGGGCGTGTCGGCGTAGTCCGGGTTCTGCGCCGCCTCGGGGTGGCCGATGGCCTGGAGGAACAGGGGGACCTGCTTGTCCTCGTTGGCGAAGGCCAGTAGCAGCCAGCGGTCGTCCGATGTGCGGTAGGCGCTGGCGAGCGCGTTCGGCGGGTCGGTCCGATCGGCCGGGCGGGGGGCCTTGCCGCCGACGAGTGCGGCCTGGAGCCACATGCTCGCCGCCCAGGCGCCCTCGGCGATCAGCGACGCCGAGACGCGCGAGCCCTGGCCGGTTTTCTCGCGCCGGTACAGCGCGGTCATGATGCCGGCGTACAGGGTGACGGCCGTGGGGTGGTCGCCCGATCCAAACGCCGGCATCGCGGGCGGCCCGCCGCGCTGGCGTGTGTAGTCCATCAGTCCGCTGCGCGCCCAGTACGCGGTCACGTCGAACCCGGGCAGGTGCGCGTCCGGGCCCTGTTCGCCGAAGCCGGTGACGTCGGCGTAGACGAGCCGGGGATTGAGGGGGGCGAGGTCGTCGTAGTCCAGGCCGAGCTTGGCCCGGGTGTGGGGCGGGAAGTTGGTCACGAGCACGTCTGCCCATTCCACCAGGCGTTCGAGCACGGGTCTGGCGCCGGGCGACTTGAGGTTGAGGGCGATGCTGCGCTTGTTGCGGTTGTCCAGCTGCCAGGGGTAGTTGATCCCGTCGACGCCGGGGTTGGGAGGGACGCGGCTGAGCCCGCGGTAGGCGTCGCCGGTGTGGGGCGGTTCCACCTTGACGACATCGGCGCCGAAGTCGCCGAGCATGGTGGCCGCGGCGGGGCCGGCGATGAAGCTGGCGAGGTCGACGACGTGCAGTCCCTCCAGCAGGGGCGTGTCCGCCATGACAGATCCTTTCTCGGCAGGGCCGGCGCGCGGCGCCCCGGGCCGGTCGGGGGCGCCGTCGCGCGGGGCTGGGTCAGTGGTGGGCCGGCGCCGGCGGGGCGGGTGCGAAGGCGCTGTAACCGGTGATGTCGCGGCCGACGATCAACGCCTGCACGGTGTCGGTGCCCTCGTAGGTGTCGATGGCCTCGATGTCGCACGTGTGCCGGGCCACGTGATAGTCGAGGACGATCCCGTTGCCGCCGAGCATGTCGCGGGCGTCGGAGAGGATGGCGCGTGCCCGCTCGGTGTAGTGCATCTTGGCGAGGGACACCCGCGGCATCGAGTACTTGCCCTCGTCCATCAGCTGGGCGAGCCGGAACTGCATGCACACCATGTCGGTGATGTCCGCCAGCATCCGCGCCAGCCGGTGCTGGATGAGCTGGAAGGAGGCCAGCGGCATGCCGAACTGCTTGCGCTCCTTGGCATACGCGAGCGCGGTCTCGTACCCCGCGATGGCCGCGCCGATCGACTCCCAGGCCACGCAGTAGCGCGAGGCGAGCAGGACCTTCTCGGTGTCCCGGAAGGTGTGGGCGTTCTCCAGCTTGTTCTCGGCCGGGACCCGGACGTCCTTCATGGAGATCTGGGCGTTCTGCACGCAGCGCAGCGCTGTCTTGCCGGTGATGGCCTGGGCGTCGAACCCCGGCGTGCCCTTTTCGACGATGTAGCCGCCCACGTGCCCGTCGTCCCCACGGGCCCAGATGATCACGTAGTCGGCGAAGGTGGCGTTGCCGATCCACCGCTTGTACCCGTTCAGCACGTACGAGTCACCCTCCCGGCGGGCTTCCGTCTGGAGCTTGACCACGTCCGTGCCGTGCGCGGGCTCGGTCAGACCGAAGGCACCGATCTTCTCCAACCGCGCCATCGCTGGCAGGAACCGCTGCTTCTGCTCCTCCGAGCCCAGCAGGGCGATGGAGGCCATGGCCAGGGCCGAGTGGACGCCCATGAACGTGGACATGCTCAGGTCGCCACGGGCCAGCTCCATGATCACGATCCCGGCCGTCACATTACTCATCCCCGGACAGCCGTAACCGGGGATCTGGAAGCCCGCGATCCCCAGCTCCGCCAGCTTGGGCACCAGCTCGTGCGGGAACTCGGCGCGCTCCCAGTAGGGGTTGATAACCGGGATGACCTCCCGGTCCATGAACTCCCGGACCTTGTGCCGCAGCCGCTGCTGCTCCTCCGTGAGGAGCTCCCCCAGCAGGTAGTAGTCGGACTCCTCCGGGCCGCCCAGCACCGGCGGCTGCACGACCTGCCCGTTCCCGGCCGCGCCCACGGCGCCCAGGACGCCCTCACCCATGCCTTGCGTCGCGCTCATATACTGCGTTCCTTCCGTGCTGCGGAGATCGGGTCGCGTGTGGTCGCGTTCATGGGGACGACGCTGGAAGCCGGCCCACAAAGCGGGAATTAGGTGCAGAGCGCCAACTTCAGACGAAAATTGACATTCACAGCCTAGCCCTGCTTGTCCTGTTACAGGGTGATATGTACCCCATTGGAACCCGCGGACTTCTCCGGGGGGACGGCGGCCGGGCCGGGCTCGGGGGTTGAGACTGGTGAGCTCGCATGTTCAGGTGTCGCCTATTCGCGGCCGAGTCCAACTGGGGCTCGCGCTGAGTGATCAGCGCGAGCTCGGCGGACATCGATCGACAGGGGCTACCGCCGCCTGGCGCGGACAACGTGCGAAGGCGCCCGACCATGCCAGGAGGCACTAAGACAGCCCTTGCTGTCAGGGGAAGTCCGGGCACTCCTCGGCAAAGCCCTGCGAGACGGGCTGCCATACGCCGTGGTCCTCACGCACGCTCAGTCGATCCGCTTCCTCCGCAGTCTCGATCAGCTGAGCGGTAGTCAAGGGGACGGCCGCCGCGAAGACCCGCCCGAGGTGGTGGCAGTGCAGCATCGGGCGGAGCTCCTCCGAGTACGGCTCATCGGCGACCGCGAAGAGATCGGGCAGGGTCCAGCCCAGCGGACCTGCCACGGCAGATAGTTGCTGCCGGCGGTGCGGACTTGAGTCCCAGCGCCACACCATTCCGTGCAGCGTGCTGAGGGAGAGTCCCATGAACGGCAGTTCGCGGATGCCGAAGCCGCGAGTGCGGATCAGCGCGCCGAGCACGGCGGCAAACCTGGTCTCGGCGGGACGGGGGCCCGGCCACGCCGGCTGCACGAAGGGTTCTGCAGCGGCGACGCGGGGCAGCGAGCGGACGAAAGCCTCCAGTGCGACGAGCTGCGAGTGGTCGCAGTAACTGACGCGGTATGCGAACTGCCTCATGACCCTGGCGTCGCGCTCCGGGGGAAGGAGTTCCGCCGGCACCGGGTGGCCTGCGACAACGAGAAGGGGGACTGTAAAACGATCGGTGTAACTCCTGATCAAGGAAGATGCATCGATGACCAGTGAGAACGTGACCGAGGCCGAGTCCGTCGAGCCGTC
>NZ_JBHVWT010000058.1:0-29067 GCF_042882135.1 Streptomyces sp. NPDC058240 | reverse complement strand
ATAGTGTTTCGGTGGTCATTGCGTTAGGGAAACGCCCGGTTACATTCCGAACCCGGAAGCTAAGCCTTTCAGCGCCGATGGTACTGCAGGGGGGATCCTGTGGGAGAGTAGGACGCCGCCGAACTCCTTTTACGGGAAAGCCCCGTGCCCTTGTGGCACGGGGCTTTTCTGCGTTCATGAGATCTTTGCCGTCACCCCTGTGCAACCGACCGCGGAGGCTGAGGGTAAGGTCAGGGGGCATCATTGGCACGTTCTTCACAGGAGGCCCCCGGGTGGAGGTCCAGGAGACTCGGGTTCAGACGGACCGGGTACTCACCATCCCCAACATCCTCAGCATGGCTCGCCTTGTAGGGGTTCCGCTCTTCCTGTGGCTGATTCTTCGCCCCGTGTTCGGCGGTCCCCAGAGCGACAGCTGGGCCCTGCTGGTGTTGATGTTCAGCGGCATCAGCGACTACCTCGACGGTAAGCTTGCCCGCCGGTGGAACCAGATCAGCAGCCTCGGCCGGCTCCTGGACCCTGCCGCGGATCGCCTCTACATCCTTTCGACCCTCGTCGGCCTGACCTGGCGGGAGATCCTGCCGCTCTGGCTCACCGCAGCACTTCTGGCCCGTGAGCTGATGCTCCTCGTGATGGTCGGAATCCTGAGGCGTCATGGCTATCCGCCGCCCCAGGTGAACTTCCTGGGGAAGGCGGCCACGTTCAACCTGATGTACGCGTTCCCCTTGTTGCTGCTCAGCGATGGAAGTGGTTGGCTGGCATCGCTGGCCGCTATTTTCGGATGGGCGTTCGCAGGTTGGGGTACAACGCTCTATTGGTGGGCAGGGATCCTCTACGTGGTTCAGGTCCGCCGGCTCGTCAAGGCGGATGTAGTAGCCGATTGAGCTCGTTGACGCGGTGCCGCGCAGTGTGGCCGGCCCGCCTCTGATGACCCGGATGGTGCCCCGACGGGCGAAGTCGGCTAGACCGTCGTCTCTTCAAGGAGGACGTTTCCGACATGAAGGCCGTCGTGATGGCTGGCGGCGAAGGCACTCGTCTTCGCCCCATGACCTCAAGCATGCCCAAGCCGCTTCTGCCCGTCGCCAATCGGCCGATCATGGAGCACGTGCTTCGGCTGCTCAAGCGGCACGGGCTGAATGAGACCGTCGTGACGGTCCAGTTTCTTGCCTCGCTGGTAAAGAATTACTTCGGGGACGGCGAAGAGCTCGGGATGGAGCTCAGTTACGCCAACGAGGAGAAACCCCTCGGCACCGCGGGGAGCGTGAAGAATGCCGAGGAAGCGCTGAAGGACGACACCTTCCTCGTCATTTCCGGTGATGCACTCACCGACTTCGATCTCACCGACCTCATCGCCTTCCACAAGGAAAAGGGCGGCCTGGTCACGGTGTGCCTGACCCGTGTGCCGAACCCCCTGGAATTCGGCATCACGATTGTGGACGAGGGTGGCCAGGTCGAGCGCTTCCTGGAGAAGCCCACCTGGGGCCAGGTCTTTTCGGACACCGTCAACACCGGCATCTACGTCATGGAGCCCGAGGTATTCGACTATGTCGAAGCCGACGTCTCGGTGGACTGGTCCGGCGATGTCTTCCCCCAGCTCATGAAGGAAGGCAAGCCCATCTACGGCTACATCGCCGAGGGCTACTGGGAAGACGTCGGCACCCACGAGAGCTACGTGAAGGCGCAGGCCGATGTTCTTGAGCGGAAGGTCGATGTCGACATCGACGGCTTCGAGATCTCGCCGGGCGTATGGGTCGCGGAAGGCGCGGAAGTACATCCCGACGCAGTGCTGCGCGGACCTCTCTACATCGGGGACTACGCAAAGGTCGAAGCCGGTGCTGAGATTCGCGAGCACACGGTCATCGGGTCGAACGTGGTCGTCAAGAGCGGTGCATTCCTGCACAAGGCAGTGGTGCACGACAACGTCTATATCGGCCAGCACAGCAATCTACGCGGTTGCGTGATCGGCAAGAACACCGACGTCATGCGGGCGACCCGCATCGAGGACGGCGCGGTCATCGGGGACGAATGCCTGATCGGTGAGGAGTCGATCATTCAGGGCAATGTCCGCGTCTACCCGTTCAAGACCATCGAGGCGGGCGCCTTCGTCAACACCTCGGTGATCTGGGAATCGCGCGGGCAGGCTCATCTCTTCGGCGCCCGGGGCGTGTCCGGGATCCTGAACGTCGAGATCACCCCGGAACTGGCGGTCCGGCTCGCCGGCGCCTATGCCACGACTCTGAAGAAGGGCTCGACGGTCACCACCGCACGTGATCACTCCCGCGGTGCCCGTGCTCTGAAGCGAGCGGTGATCTCGGCCCTTCAGGCGAGCGCCATCGATGTCCGGGACCTGGAGAACGTACCGCTGCCCGTCGCACGCCAGCAGACCGCGCGCGGGAGCGCCGGCGGGATCATGATCCGTACGTCGCCCGGTGTGCCCGACTCGGTCGACATCATGTTCTTCGACGAGCGGGGGGCGGACCTGTCGCAGGCGCGGCAGCGGAAGCTCGACCGGGTCTACGCACGTCAGGAATACCGCCGTGCCTTCCCGGGCGAGATCGGAGATCTGTACTTCCCGTCCAGCGTCTTCGACTCGTACACCGGATCGCTGCTGCGCAACGTGGACACCACGGGGATCGCCGATGCGGGTCTCAAGGTGGTCGTCGACGCCTCCAACGGGAGTGCCGGGCTCGTACTGCCCAGCCTGCTGGGACGGCTCGGCGTCGACGCGCTGACCATCAATCCCGGCCTCGACGAATCACGGCCCACCGAGACCGCCGAGACCCGGCGCTCCGGGCTGGTGCGGCTGGGCGAGATCGTCTCGTCGGCGCGGGCCGCGTTCGGCGTGCGGTTCGACCCGGTCGGTGAGCGGCTCTCCCTGGTCGACGAGCGGGGCCGGATCGTGGAGGACGACCGGGCGCTCCTCGTGATGCTCGACCTCGTGGCGGCCGAGCGGCGCAGCGGGCGGGTGGCGTTGCCGGTCACCACGACACGTGTCGCCGAGCAGGTCGCGGCGTACCACGGCACGCAGGTCGAATGGACGACGACATCGCCCGACGATCTGACGCGCGTGGGACGCGAGGAAGGCACCATCTTCGGTGGAGACGGGCGCGGGGGCTTCATCGTTCCTGAATTCAGCAGTGTCTTCGACGGCTCGGCCGCGTTCGTGAGGCTCCTGGGGCTGGTGGCCAGGACACAGCTCACCCTCAGCCAGATCGATGCCCGCATCCCCCGTGCCCATGTCCTGCGCCGTGATCTCGCCACTCCTTGGGCCGTCAAGGGCCTGGTCATGCGCCGGGTCGTGGAGGCCGCCGGTGACCGCAGCGTCGATACGACGGACGGCGTACGGGTGGTCGAGGCCGACGGGCGGTGGGTGATGGTGCTGCCGGACCGGGCCGAGGCGGTCACCCATCTGTGGGCCGAGGGGCCGGACGACGCCTCCGCACAGGCGCTGCTGGACGAATGGGCGGCGGTCGTGGACAGCGCAGGTCAGTGACGGTTGTTCCGGTGTGTCCGACGGTGGCCGACAGCGCCTTCGGGCACACCGGTGGGGCCATTCGGCGGTAGCGGCGGCGACGTGCGACGATGTGCGGCATGTCGCAGCAGCCCCCCGATCGGAGTACCGCCTCGCCTCCCGCGCGTCCCGACGCATCCATGTCGCTGCTGAACAATGTGATGGACCACAGCCTGGACGACGGATACGCCGAGGCATCGGCGCGTCGCAAGGCCGACGGGAGCGCGGGCCTGCCCCGTACGCTCAAGTCGAAGCTCGGCCTGGCCGCATGTCTGGTGCTCGCCGCCCTCGTCGTCACACTCGGGGCCGCGGAGGCGCGTGTCTCCGCGCCGGTCCTCGCCAAGGAGCGCCAGGAACTGATCGATCGCATCGACGACGAGACGACGGCGGCCGACACCCTCGAGTCGCAGGTGGACAAACTCCGGGACGACGTGGGCAGGCGCCAGCGCAAGGCGTTGGAGAAGCACGGCGGGGACCAGGGGGAGCGGGTGGCACTGCTCGCCGGGGCGACCCCGGTGGAGGGGCCCGGCGTGAAACTCGTCGTCGACGACGCCAAGAACACAGACCAGGGCGGCGGCGGACCGAGGGAGACCAGTGGATTCGCCGACACCGGGCGGGTCCGCGACCGGGACCTTCAGCGAGTCGTCAACGGGCTGTGGCAGTCCGGCGCGGAGGCGATCGCGATCAACGGGCAGCGTCTGACGGCCCTGTCGGCGATCCGCGCGGCGGGCGACGCCATACTGGTCGACAACAGACCGCTCGTTCCGCCCTACACGGTGCTGGCGGTGGGGAACGGGAAGCAACTCGGCAACGCGTTCCAGGACAGTGCCGACGGTCAGTATCTGCAGGCGCTCAAGGACACCTTCGACATCCGGACGAGCATGTCCGTGCAGCAGAAGGTGAGCCTCCCGGTCGCGCCGAGCCTGATCGTACGTACAGCAGAGCCTTATCAGGCCGCAGACACCGGCAGTGGTGCGGCAGACACAGGGAAGGGCACATCGTGATCGCCGTACTGGGCCTCGTCGTGGGAGTCGTGGTCGGACTGTTGGTCCGGCCCGAGGTACCGGCAGTGGTCGAGCCGTATCTCCCGATCGCCGTCGTGGCCGCCCTCGACGCAGTCTTCGGTGGTCTGCGGGCCATGCTCGACGGGATCTTCGTCGACAAGGTGTTCGTCGTGTCGTTCCTCTCGAACGTCGTGGTGGCCGCACTGATCGTCTTCCTGGGCGACAAGCTGGGCGTCGGAGCGCAGCTGTCCACCGGTGTGGTGGTCGTGCTCGGGATCCGGATCTTCTCCAACGCCGCGGCCATCCGTCGGCACGTCTTCCGGGCCTGAGGCCGATGAGCAACGAAGAACTTCCCGACGACACGGAGCACGCCGGCGAGCAGACTGCGGGCTCCGCCAATGACCTCACCGGTCGTCAGCGGCTGATCGCCGGACTGTGGCCGCCGCGGGTGACGCGGGCTCAACTCATCGTCGCGGTACTGCTGTTCGTTCTCGGTCTCGGACTGGCCATTCAGGTGCGGTCCAACAGTGACAACAGCGCACTGCGGGGTGCCCGGCAGGAGGATCTGGTCCGGATCCTCGACGAGCTGGACGACCGGACACAGCGCCTGGAGGACGAGAAGCAGCGGCTGGCCGCTCAGCGCACGGAGCTGGAGAACAGCTCCGACCAGGCCGAGGAGGCGCGCAAGCAGACGGTGGAGAAGGAACGGCAACTCGGTGTTCTCGCGGGCACCGTGGCGGCACACGGGCCCGGGATCACGCTCACCGTCAACGATCCCGGGGACGGGGTGAAGGCGGACATGCTGCTCGACGCACTCCAGGAGCTGCGGGCGGCGGGCGCCGAGGCGATCGAGGTCAACGGAGTGCGTGTGGTCGCCAATACATATTTCTCCGGTGACGGCGGCAACGTCAGGGTCGACGACCATAAGATCAGCGCGCCATACGTCTTCGAGGTGATCGGCAAGCCCCAGGATCTGGAGCCGGCGCTGAACATTCCGGGCGGTGTGGTGCAGACGCTGGAGAAGGAGCAGGCCACCGTGCAGGTCGCGCAGGCCGACGACATCGTCGTGGACGCCTTGCGACCGGCGAAGCAGCCTGACTACGCTCGGTCGTCGTCCCAGTGAGGCCCCGACGCGGAGGGGACGAAGGATACGGACGCGAGGTTGCGGGGGGTCGCCGCATCGTATTGGTGGTGCGTGGTGGAAACTGTCGAGTGGATACGGACGTTGTGAGGATGTCCGGGTCGGCAGGTGTGTTCATTCAGGGTTCGTCCTGCCCCACGGGCGGGTCTATTTCGGTCAAGGGGAAGCGCCCGTGAAGTTGTTTGGGAAGTTGTTCGGCAAGAGCGCTCGAGACGAGGCTGCCCGCCATCGCGCACCGCGCCATGGCCAGGCGGACGAGCAGGGCACGGAGCGCCCGCTCTTCCGTGATCAGGTGTCGGGTACGGACAGTGACAATTCGGGAGCTTCCGGCGCGTCGTCTGTTGACCCTGCCGGTCCCGGCCGCATAGGTTTCGGAGAGTCGTCGACCTCACGTACGGGTGGAGAGTTCGCGCCCAGGCAGGAGGGTTCGTCCATGCCGGTCTGTACGAGGTGCGGACATCGCAACGCCGAGGCCAGTCGTTTCTGCTCCAACTGCGGTGCGCCGCTGAGGGGTGGGGTTCCCGAGCGTGCCTCGGAGACGACCTCGACGATCTCCATCTCCGGTCTTGAGGCGTACGAGGCGGAGGTCACCGGGCAGACGGCCGTTCCGTCCCTCTCGCCCGAGGCGCAGGCCGCCGTCGATGCCCTTCCGCTCGGCTCGGCGCTCTTGGTGGTGCGTCGTGGTCCGAACTCCGGCAGCCGCTTCCTGCTGGACGGTGAGCTGACCACGGCCGGCCGCCACCCGCAGAGCGACATCTTCCTCGACGACGTGACGGTGTCGCGGCGGCATGTGGAGTTCCGCAGGAGCCCCGACGGCAGCTTCACGGTCGGGGACGTGGGCAGCCTGAACGGCACCTACGTCAACCGTGAGCGCATTGACTCCGTCGCCCTGTCCAACGGCGACGAAGTACAGATCGGCAAGTACCGGCTGGTCTTCTACGCGAGCCAGCGCGGTATCTGACCCGTCAGGGAAGGTCCATGCTGAGAACACCGACGGGCGGTGCCGTGGCCGGCACCGCCACCGCCGATGACGGCCCGATGAGCATCGGCACGGTGCTCCTGCGGCTGCGGGACGAGTTCCCCGAGGTCACGATCTCCAAGATTCGGTTCCTGGAGGCCGAAGGGCTCGTCGAGCCGCAGCGGACCCCGTCCGGCTATCGCAAGTTCCGTGGTGCCGATGTGGAGCGGCTGGCTCAGGTGCTGCGCATGCAGCGGGACCACTACCTCCCGCTGAAGGTCATCCGTGAGCATCTGGATGCCCTCGCCCGTGGTGAACAGGCCGCCCTCCCGTCCGGGGGCGGCCCGCGGGACCTGACCGGCGGCGGCTGGGAGGCGGAGCCCGGACGGGCCACCGCGGCCCGGATCGGCCGTGCCGAGCTGCTGGCGGCCGCCGAGGTCGCCGAGAGCGACCTGGACGAGTGGGAGTCGTACGGCCTGGTCGTTCCGACCGCCGAGGGCGGTTACGACGCCGAGATGGTCACAGTCGCCAAGCTTGTGGCGGATCTGGGCAGGTTCGGTCTGGAACCGCGTCACCTGCGTGCCATGCGAGCGGCCGCGGATCGCGAGGTGGGGCTCATCGAGCAGGTGGTCGCGCCCTTGCGCCGGCACCGGAATCCGCAGACCAGAGCCTATGCGGAGGCCACCGCGAAAGAGCTCGCGGAGCTGTCCGTGAGGCTTCATTCGGCCCTTGTCCAGAGCGCTCTGCACATCCGGCTCCACTGATCACGCCGGTGCCCGACTACCCAAACCTGCCGGGCACGTCCTAGGGTTGCTGTGTGAACGAGCTCGACGTTGTGGGTGTCCGGGTGGAAATGCCCTCCAACCAACCGATCGTGCTCCTGCGTGAAGTGGGAGGCGACCGGTACCTCCCCATTTGGATCGGTCCTGGTGAGGCGACCGCGATCGCCTTCGCCCAGCAGGGCATGGCTCCGGCCAGGCCGCTGACCCATGATCTCTTCAAGGACGTGCTCGAGGCCGTCGGCCAGGAGCTCACCGAGGTCCGCATCACGGACCTCCGGGAAGGGGTCTTCTACGCGGAGCTGGTCTTCGCCAGCGGGGTCGAGGTGAGCGCGCGGCCGTCCGACGCCATAGCGCTCGCATTGCGTACCGGAACGCCGATCTACGGCAGTGACGGGGTGCTCGACGACGCCGGCATCGCCATCCCGGACGAGCAGGAGGATGAGGTGGAGAAATTCCGCGAGTTCCTCGATCAGATCTCTCCGGAGGATTTCGGCACCAACAGTCAGTGACCGTTCTTCGGGGCCGCCGTCAGCGCATCCGGCAAGCCTTTCCCGCTCGTGAGTCACGGGAAACCACCCTCAGGGTGATTATCACTCGGCGTGCCGAGTGTGGCGATCGTTGACGCACCCCGAGTGACTGCCTACCTTCGAGATGGCAGGTCTAGGACGGAGGTCGGCGTGAGAAGCAGCGGCGACGGTACGGCAGCGGGTGGGCCGTATCCGCAGCAGGGGAGTACAGCCGACCACACCATCATGCAACCGGTTCAACCGGCGGCGGTGGCGGGGGACGGAGTGGCATCGGCCAACGACATCGGCTACCGCGGGCCGACCGCCTGCGCGGCTGCCGGGATCACCTACCGGCAGCTCGACTACTGGGCGCGCACGGGTCTGGTGGAGCCGAGCGTGCGCCCGGCGTACGGCTCCGGCACACAGCGGCTCTACAGCTTCCGGGACGTCGTCCTGCTGAAGATCGTGAAGCGCTTCCTGGACACGGGTGTGGCACTCCAGAACATCCGCACCACGGTTCAGCATCTGCGGGCCCGGGGATTCCAGGACCTTGAGCGGATGACGCTGATGAGCGACGGGGCGACGGTCTACGAGTGCTCCTCGCCCGACGAGGTCGTCAGCCTGCTCCAGGGCGGCCAGGGGGTCTTCGGTATCGCGGTGGGCGTGGTGTGGCAGGACGTGGACGCCGCTCTCTCGCAGCTGCACGGCGAGCGGGTGGACACGGGCGAGACCCTCATCGGGAACAACCCCACCGATGAGCTCGCGCGGCGCCGCAACCGCGCCGGCTGACCCGGCCGACGGTTCGGGCGCGGTGATTGTCAGTGCCGTAGGGCAGCATCGATTGATGTGAGAGCCGCGCCCACCATCCTGCATCTGGACATGGATGCCTTCTACGCCTCTGCCGAGCAGGCGGCGAAGCCGAGCCTGCGCGGCAAGCCGGTCGTGGTCGGCGGACTGGGACCACGCGGAGTCGTCGCCACCGCCTCGTACGAGGCGCGACGCTTCGGGGTGCACTCGGCCATGCCCATGGCGCAGGCGCGGCGGCTGGCGCCCAACGCGGCCTATCTGGTGCCCCGCTTCCAGCTGTACCGGACGGTGAGCGACCAGGTGATGGAGCTGCTCGCGCGGCTCTCCCCGCTGGTGGAGCCCCTCAGCCTGGACGAGGCCTTCGTCGACCTGGAGGCCGGCGGGACGGCCGACGACACGGCTTCGGCGCTGGAGATCGGCGAGCAGCTGCGTACGGCCATCAAGGCGGTCACCGGGCTCACCGGCTCGGTGGGGCTTGCCGGTTCCAAGATGCTGGCCAAGATCGCTTCGGAGGAGGCGAAACCGAACGGCCTGCTGCTCATGGAACCGGGCACGGAGCGGGCACTGCTCGCACCCATGTCGGTGCGGATTCTCCCCGGTGTCGGGCCGGCGACGGCGGACCATCTGCGCCGTGCCGGGATGACCACGGTCGACGACTTGGTCGAGGCGGGAGAGGACGAGCTCGTACGCCTGCTGGGGAAGGCGCACGGCGGCTCGCTCCACCGCATGGCGTTCGGGTACGACGACCGGCCGGTGGTCGCGGAGCGGGACGCGAAATCGGTGTCGGTCGAGGACACCTTCGACGCCGACCTGCACGACCGGGTGCGGATCAGGACGGAGGTCGAGCGACTGGCCGGCCGATGCGTCCAGCGGCTGCGGGGCGCGGGGCGGTCCGGGCGGACGGTGGTGCTGAAGGTGCGTCGGTACGACTTCTCGACGCTCACGCGGTCCGAGACGCTGCGGGGGCCCACGGACGACCCCACGGTGGTCCGTGAGGCCGCCGCACGGCTCCTGGAGGCAGTGGACACCACCGGAGGCGTCCGGCTCCTCGGAGTGGGCGTGACGGGGCTTGCCGACTACACGCAGGAGGATCTCTTCGCCCAGGCCGCCGGTGAGCGGGCCGCGACCGAGGATCCGGCCGCGGAGACGACGCCGTCCGGGGACGACGGGGCCGAGCCGCCGGACGATCCCCGGGCGGAGGCCGAGGAGACCGCCGAGCAGCGCGCCGCGCGGCGCTGGCCCGCCGGACACGACGTACGCCATGACGCATACGGCCATGGCTGGGTGCAGGGCAGCGGCGTCGGCCGGGTGACCGTGCGGTTCGAGGAGCCCGAGTCGGCGCCCGGCCGGGTGCGTACGTTCCGGATCGACGACCCGGAACTCCGGCCGGCCGATCCGCTGCCGTTGGTGCGGGACCCGGTGGACTACTCGTCCTGGCCGGCCAGTCTGCCGAAGTCCCTGTCCGGGCCGGCCTCCTCGGGCGGGGAGTCCAGACCGTAGTGCCGGTAGAGCTGGAGCTCCTGTTCCGGTGAGAGATGGCGGCCGACGCCGAAGTCGGGCGCGTCCTTGATCAGCGCGCGGTCGAAGGGGATGCGGAGCGAATCCTCCACGAATTCGCTGGGTTCCAGCGGGACGAACGCGTCCCGGCTGAAGAGTCCGGTACGTACGGCCGCCCACTCGGGCACACCGGTCGCGTCGTCGAGGTACACCTCGTCCACGGTCCCGATCTTGGTGCCCTTGCGGTCGAACGCCTTGCGGCCGATCAGGCTGCGCGGATCGATGTCGGTCTGCACGGTCCCTCCCACTGGTCGCGGCTACTCCACAAGCACTACAAAAGGGCAGATCCGGGTGGTTGGCCACTCGAGAAATCAGCCATGAACCCCGCTGGTAGGCTGGTGATGGCTGCTGACCCCGTGCGGGAGAGTCCTCCGGAGCTGATCCGGAGGCGCCGAAGGAGCAAATCCTCCCCGGAATCTCTCAGGCCCCCGTACCGCACGGACGAGGTCACTCTGGAAAGCAGGGCGGGTTTCGTGCGGCCGAGTGCCGGTGCGATTCCTTTCCTCACCGACGGTGAAAACCGGTATGCCGCAGGGCGTGCCGGTGAAGCTCTCAGGTTGAGATGACAGAGGGGGAGGCCGTTCGGGCACCCGCGCCGTGGTGCCCCTCGCAGGTCGTGACAGACCAGGAGGCCTCCACCATGACCCCCCGTCGCACTCCGCTCTCCCAGCTGGAGCAGGGCATTCCGTTCGAGCAGCGCCACATCGGACCCGATGCCGAGGCGCAGTCGAAGATGCTCGCCCAGGTCGGTTACGGCTCGCTGGACGAGCTCACCGCGGCCGCCGTGCCCGACGTCATCAAGAGCACGGAGGCACTCGGGCTGCCGACCGCGCGTACCGAGGCCGAGGTCCTCGCCGAGTTGCGCGCCCTCGCGGACCGCAACCAGGTGCTGGCCCCGATGATCGGACTCGGCTACTACGGCACCTTCACCCCGCCGGTGATCCTGCGCAATGTCATGGAGAACCCCGCCTGGTACACGGCCTACACGCCGTACCAGCCGGAGATCTCGCAGGGCCGCCTGGAGGCGCTCCTCAACTTCCAGACGATGGTCGCCGAGCTGACCGGGCTGCCCACCTCCGGCGCCTCCCTGCTCGACGAGGGCACCGCGGCCGCCGAGGCCATGGCCCTCTCCCGGCGCGTCGGCAAGGTCAAGGACGGCGTCTTCCTCGTCGACACCGACACCCTGCCGCAGACGATCGCGGTCATCGAGACCCGCGCCGAGCCGACCGGTGTCGAGGTCGTCGTCGCCGACCTGTCCGACGGCATCCCGGCGGAGATCGCCGAGCGCGGTGTCTTCGGCGTCCTGGTGCAGTACCCGGGCGCGTCCGGGGCGGTGCGGAACATCGAACCCGTCATCGAGCAGGCCCACGAACTGGGTGCGATCGTCACGGTCGCCGCCGACCTGCTGGCCCTCACCCTGCTCACCTCGCCCGGTGACCTGGGTGCGGACATCGCGGTCGGCACCACGCAGCGCTTCGGTGTGCCGATGGGCTTCGGCGGACCGCACGCCGGCTTCATGGCCGTACGCGAGAAGTTCGCCCGCAGCCTTCCCGGCCGTCTCGTCGGAGTCTCCGTCGACGCGGACGGCAACAAGGCCTACCGGCTGGCCCTGCAGACCCGCGAGCAGCACATCCGCCGCGAAAAGGCCACCAGCAACATCTGTACCGCCCAGGTGCTCCTCGCCGTCATGGCCGGAATGTACGCCGTCTACCACGGCCCGGACGGGCTGCGGACGATCGCCCGGCGCACCCACCGCTACGCGACGATCCTGGCCGAGGGCCTGCGCGCCTCCGGTATCGACGTCGTGACCGGCGCCCACTTCGACACCCTCACCGTGCGCGTCCCGGGGAAGGCCGCCGACATCGTCGCGGATGCCCGCGAGCGCGGGGTCAACCTGCGGCTCGTCGACGCCGACCTGGTCTCCCTCGCCTGCGACGAGACCACCACGCGTACGCAGGTCGCCGCCGTCTGGGCCGCCTTCGGCGCCGACGGGGACATCGAGGAGCTGGACGCCAGCGCTGCCGACGTGCTGCCCGAGGGTCTGCTGCGCACCGACGAGATCCTCACCCACCCGGTCTTCCACCAGCACCGTTCCGAGACCGCGATGCTGCGCTACCTGCGCAAGCTCGCCGACCGCGACTACGCGCTGGACCGCGGCATGATCCCGCTCGGCTCCTGCACCATGAAGCTGAACGCGACCACCGAGATGGAGTCGATCACCTGGCCCGAGTTCGGCGCGCTGCACCCCTTCGCCCCGGCCGAGCAGGTGCAGGGTTTCCTCACCCTCATCCGTGAGTTGGAGGAGCGCCTCGCCGAGGTCACCGGGTACGACGCGGTCTCCATCCAGCCGAACGCGGGCTCGCAGGGCGAGTTCGCGGGCCTGCTGGCCGTACGGGCGTACCACCGGGCCAACGGTGACGAGCAGCGCACCGTCTGCCTGATCCCGTCCTCCGCGCACGGCACCAACGCGGCCAGCGCCGTGATGGCCGGCATGAAGGTCGTCGTGGTCAAGACCGCCGACGACGGCGAGGTCGACATAGAGGACCTCCGCGCCAAGATCGAGAAGCACCGCGACGAGCTCGCCGTGCTCATGATCACGTACCCGTCGACGCACGGCGTGTTCGAGGAGCACGTCGCCGACATCTGCGCCGAGGTGCACGACGCCGGCGGCCAGGTGTACGTCGACGGCGCCAACCTCAACGCGCTGGTGGGCCTCGCCCGGCCGGGCCGGTTCGGTGGCGACGTCTCGCACCTGAACCTGCACAAGACCTTCTGCATCCCGCACGGCGGCGGCGGCCCCGGCGTCGGCCCGGTCGGGGTGCGCGCCCACCTCGCGCCGTACCTGCCGAACCACCCGCTGCAGCCCTCGGCGGGCCCCGAGACCGGCGTCGGACCGATCTCGGCCGCTCCGTGGGGCTCGGCCGGCATTCTCCCCATCTCCTGGGCGTACGTACGCCTGATGGGCGGGGAGGGCCTGAAGCGTGCGACGCAGGTCGCCGTGCTCGCGGCCAACTACATCGCCAAGCGTCTGGAACCGTACTACCCGATCCTGTACAACGGCCCGGCCGGTCTGGTCGCGCACGAGTGCATCGTGGACCTGCGGCCGATCTCCAAGGCCACCGGCGTCAGCGTCGACGACATCGCCAAGCGGCTGATCGACTACGGCTTCCACTCGCCGACCATGTCGTTCCCGGTCGCCGGGACGCTGATGATCGAGCCGACCGAGAGCGAGAACCTCGCGGAGCTCGACCGGTTCTGCGACACGATGATCGCCATTCGCGACGAGGTCGAGAAGGTGGCCTCCGGCGAGTGGAGCGCGGACGACAACCCGCTGCACAACGCTCCGCACACCGCGGCGATGCTGGGCGGGGAGTGGAAGCACGGATACAGCCGTGAGGTGGCGGTCTTCCCGGCCGGAGTCTCGGCCGCCGACAAGTACTGGCCGCCGGTGCGCCGGATCGACGGCGCCTTCGGCGACCGCAACCTCGTCTGCTCCTGCCCGCCGCTGGACGAGTACGACAACTGAGTCATGAGCGCCACCGTGTGACACGGACATGCGTCGGGGCCGGTTCGGAGAATTCTCCGGGCCGGCCCCACTCCTACCGGCCGCGGTCAGGCGGCCTTCATCACCCGATCGGTCCCCAGGGGCCGGTGCGGAGCGATGATCTGACCGTCCGGGAGCAGCTCACCGGTGTCCTCGAAGAGCAGGACTCCGTTGCACAGCAGGCTCCAGCCCTGTTCTGGGTGGTGCGCCGTCAGGCGGGCGGCTTCCCGGTCGGCTGAGTCGGCGGTCGGGCATGGTGGCTGGTGCTGGCACATGGCTGGGTTCTTTCGCTGCGTTGTAGTGAATGTCCTGCGGCTGGATGAGGTGTTCATGGCCGCCCCCCGTATCGATCGGTCCGGTCCCAGTGTTGCCCCACGGGCGTCAATCCGCAGGGATTTCGCAGCAGCACTTCTCCTTACCCGGAGGACGCATCACCCGCGCGGACGGTTCACCGCAACTGCACTGTCCCTTCGGGTGGTTCGGGGTGGTCGTTCCGGGCTAGTCCGGACGGGCGCGAAGTGCGCCCCTCCAGCACTGTGCCCCGCGACCGGGGACGGCGGCGGGGCACGGTGTGCTGATGCGGGGTCCGGTTCTCAGGCCGGGGATCCGAGCAGGGGGCCGGGGCCGGGGGTGATGCGCAGCGTCATCACGCGGAGCAGATCGGCGACCCGGTGCGGGCGATGTGCCGCGATGCCCGGTGGGGCGGGAGCCAGCGGAACCAGAAGATCGGCGGGGGCGAGCGCCCCGCCGGAGGCGTCGGCCTCGACGTCGCAGTGCAGCCACAGCGCCAGCATGTAGAGCTCCGGGATGGACAGCAGCCGCGGCTGGTAGTGCGGTGTCACCGTCTCGGCCTGTCGCAGGGCGAGCTCGGTCGAGGCGATGTAGGGGCCCTCGAAGAAGTGCGAGAAGGCCCAGCCGTTCGCGGTGAGCATGGTGTCTGCCGCGGCGACGGCCTGCTCCGAGCTGCGGATCAGGAACCGCCACCCGGCCAGCCGGGTGGCGGGAGCGAGCCCGTTCGGACCGATCCGCTCCAGTACGTGGACGGGGAGCGGGAGTTCGGGACTCAGTGGCCCCTGGGCGGATCGGAGGGCGGGTGTGCGGGCTTCGCGGACCGCGGTGGGTGAACCGAGTGCCGCGAGAACGCTGCGCAGAGCGGGCGCGGGAGCCGGGGAAACATGCAGCGGCATAGTGGGTCGCCTCTCACTTCGGAGACACGGTGGTGCGTGGGCGGGTGCAGACGGCGCTGTCGGCATGCGGGGCCAGAGGAGGCCGGTGACTGGGCCGGTGCGTCAACTCTCTGCCTCGTCCGCGGAGTTTATACGACACGTGTTCACGCGGTGATTCCACTAGCCGTCGCAGGCATTGCCGACAAGGCGGTATCAAGACTTTATTATGCGGAGAATCTACTGATTCTGTGTCAACGGCGCAGCTGCCGCCTGGGATTTTTCCCCCGGCGCGGACGGCCGAAACGCATCGGCGTTTTCACTCACGCCGGACGGGGAAACGTGTGCTGCACCATGCCCATGGAATGTGCCTCCGGCGGGCGCCCTCAGATTACTGGGTCCGCGGCGTTCTCGTGGGCGTTATGGATCACGCGGCCTGGGCATTATCGATCGTGACGCGAGCGGCCTGGGCCGCGGGCCGCCCACTTGAGGGAGGGACGCTCCGATGGGGGAGAAGGTCGTGGCGGGCGCCTTTGACCTGTCCGATCGGCAGGGGTACCGGAAGAAGCTCCACCAGTGCCTGGAGGGACTGGAGAGACTTCTTGCGGAGCGGAGGTTCGACCGGCCGCGCAACCTCATGGGCGTGGAGATCGAGCTGAATCTCGCGGGCGCCGACGGCATGCCGAAGATGATGAATGGGGAGGTCCTCCCGCGCATCGCGAGCCGTGATTTCCAGACCGAACTCGGGATGTTCAATTTGGAAGTGAACATAGTCCCGCACCGTCTGGACGGGCGTGTTTTCGATCAGTTGGCCGAAGAGCTCAGGACCGGGCTCGGATATGCCCACCGGAAGGCGGGCGAGGTCGATGCCGGGATCATGATGATCGGTATTCTGCCCACCCTGCGCCATGAGGACCTCGTTCTGGCCAACCTCTCGGACGCGGACCGCTACACACTGCTGAACGATCAAATGGTGGCCGCGCGAGGCGAGGATTTCTCCCTCGATATCCAGGGCGTGGAGCGATGGGTCTCGACCTCGGCCTCGATCACGCCCGAGGCCGCCTGCACCTCGGTCCAGTTCCATCTGCAGGTGACACCGGCGCGATTCGCGGCCGTGTGGAACGCGGCCCAGGCCGTCGCCGGTGTCCAGATCGCACTCGGTGCCAACTCGCCCTTCCTGTTCGGAAGGGAGCTCTGGCGGGAATCGCGGCCGCCGCTCTTCCAGCAGGCCACCGACACCCGGCCGCCCGAACTCCAGAACCAGGGGGTGCGGCCCAGGACCTGGTTCGGTGAGCGGTGGATCGACTCGGCGTACGAGCTCTTCGAGGAGAACCTGCGCTATTTCCCGCCGCTGCTCCCGATCTGCGACGAGGAGGAGCCGCTGCGGGTCCTCGACGAGGGCGGGGTGCCGCGGTTGCAGGAACTGGTGCTCCACAACGGAACGGTCTACCGCTGGAACCGGCCCGTGTACGGGCTGGCCGACGGCGTACCCCATCTGCGCGTGGAGAACCGGGTCCTGCCCGCCGGACCCACCGTCACCGATCTGATCGCCAACGCGGCGCTGTACTACGGGCTCGTGCGGTCGCTCGCCGAGGAGTCCCGTCCGGTGTGGACCAGGCTGCCGTTCGCCGCGGCGGCGGAGAACTTCGACACCGCCTGCCGGCTCGGCATCGACGCGGAGCTGATCTGGCCACGTCCCGGCCGTGCGTGCGGGCTGACCCGGGTGCCGGCCGTCAAGCTCGTACGGGACGAACTGCTGCCGCTGGCCGCCGCGGGGCTCGATGCCTGGAACATCGAGCCCGTGGACCGCGACCGTTATCTCGGGGTCATCGAGGAGCGCTGCAAGCGACGGGTGAACGGGGCGTCCTGGCAGGCGGACACCTACCACCGGGCACGGGAGGCCGGGCTCGACAGGCACACGGCGCTGGCCGCGACCACCCGGCGGTACGCCGAACTGATGCACAGCGGGGAGCCCGTGCACACCTGGCCGACCAGTGCTCCCAAGCCGTGAGCCCGGCACGGCGGGCGCCGTTGCCCGGCGCTCGATCCGGCTCCGGCTCCGGCCTCAGTTCCGGCTCCCGTTGCGATTTTCGTTCCTGCCGCGGTACGGCGTTGCTGCTTGCGGACGGTGCCGGTCCGGCCGCGCCCGGGGCTACTCCTGGGCGGCGTGGCTGCTCTGACCGGCTGTCATGATGGCCTGCAGGATCACCGTTTGGATCTCGGCCGGGTCGATGACCTGGTAGCCACCGCCGCCGGTCACCTTCGCTATCTCGTTCACCTCCTCGCGGTCGGCCTCGGGACCGACCGCGATGGCGAGCAGCGGCACCGGGCGCTCCGGATCGGCGATCCGCTTCAGCTCCGCGATCAGTGCACTGCGGGAGATGGAGAGGTTGTCCTGGTTCGATCCGTCGGTGAGGATCACGACCGCGTTGAACTTGCCCTTCACATAGGTCGCCTGGGCGTCCTTGTAGGCGGCCAGCATGGTGTCGTACAGACCGGTCGCGCCGCCCGGCACGGGCTTCAGCGCCGCGAAGGCCGCGGCGAGCTTCTCGCGGTGGGTGCCACCGCCCTTCGCCGGATCGCCCAGTCGGGCGGTCGGCATCAGCCTGCGATAGTCCTTGTCGCCGTCGAGCGTGGTGGCGAACTCCCAGAGCCCGATCTCGTCGTTCGGGGTGAACTGGTTGAGGGCCTGGATCAGGGACGCCTTGGTGACATCCATCCGGGACTGGTTGCGCCCCGGAACGATCGTGGCCATGGAACCCGACGCGTCCACGACCGTGGTCAGCCGAGCGCTCTGCACCGTGATCGTCCACATGCCGAGCGTCTGCTGGAGCGCCTCGGCGGTCGGTGCGGCGGCGGCTGCGGTGGCGTACGGCTGGGGCTTCTTGCCGCCGGCCGGTGCGACCACCGACTCCCCGGCCGTGCCGTCGACATCCCTGAACCCGTGCTTCTCCAGGGTGGCCTGGGCACCGGGTTCGTTCAGCAGTGTCATGAACCGCAGCGCTGCCCGGCCCTCGGACGTACTCATCCTGGCCTCGTCGACCAGCGTGTACGGGTAGTTGAGGAGCGGGGTGCCGTCCTCGGGGTAGAAGAGGTCGAGCTTTCCGCCGCCGGTGGACTCCGCGTTGTGGGCGAACGCGGCCTGCTCGGAGAGGAGCACCGCCTGGTTGCGCTCCGGATTGCCCTGCTCGGCGCCCGAATCCCTCTGCGCCAGTGTCTCCAGCACCTGGGTGTCACCGTCCGACATGCGCTGCGCGAGCAGCTTGGCGGTCGCCGCGACCCTGGTGTCGCTGTCTCCGCCCTGCTTCTCGGAGGACGCGCCGATGCTGGAGAGCGCCAGCAGGCCGGTGGCGCTGCGCGCCGGGTCGGCCGAGCCGAGCTGCACCTTGTCCGACTTCATGGCCGCGCCCGTCAACTCCGCCCAGGAGTACTTCTTCTTCGGCCAGCCGAGGCTCTTGGCCGCGGACGGCACCATGGCCAGGGTCACGGGGGAGGAGGCGATGGAGTCGCCCGGTGTGATCGGGACGCCGTCGCCGGAGCCCTTGGCCCGGTCGAGCCAGAGGTCCGAGTCGGGCAGCCAGACCTGGAAGTCCGGGGTGCGGGCGTCGCTGGAGAGGGAGTCGGCGACCTTGTAGGAGTCGCGGGCGGCCACCGTCACGTACAGACAGCGACCGTCGGATCGCACCTCGTCCTTGCGCGCCTTGTCGGCGACGGCGCGCACGGCGGGAGCGATGTCCGGTGAGGCCACCATGGACAGACGGATGGCCGAGTCCTCGCAGCTCTTCGAGAACGACAACAGGCCGCCCTGCGCCGCGACGGCCGTCCCCGCAGCGACCGCGAGTACGAGCATGGTCGCGATCACGACGGTGCGCCGACGGCGAGGCGGTGATCCGTCCCCGCTTTTGTCGCCGGCGTAGTCGTCGGGCAAGCTGTGACGTCCCATGTCGGTGGTGCCCCTCCTTGAGGATGAACAAGGAAAAGGGGGACCACACCATCGGCAATGGTGGTTGTCCCCCGGCCTGTCGCGCATGATCTTCGTACCTGCATTCGAGACCCTAGCCGGACGGGGAGCAGGATGGGGTGTGAATGCACAACTCAAGGCAGGTGTACAGGTGGAGGCGGGGCTTGTGGCTGATTCTTTCCCCCAGGAGGCTATGCCGCGACGGATTCTGCGGTCCGAAACGGTCCTCGTACTGGCTCTCTCGTTGGGGGCCAGCGGGGTGTCTGCCCTGATCAGTTTTGTCGGATCGCTGACGAAACCAGGGGGTTTGAAGGATCAGGCCGCGACGCTCAACAGTTCGTACGCGCCGGGGCGTCCATGGCTGGATCTCGCCTGGCAACTCTTCGGAATCGCAACGGCTCTGGTGCCCGTCGCCTTGGTCGCGCATCTGCTGATCAGGGAAGGCGCCGGCCTGCGGGTCATCGGTTTCGACCGCACCAGGCCGTGGCCGGACCTGGGGCGCGGCACGATGGTCGCGGCGGGCATCGGAAGCGCCGGCCTCGCCTTCTATCTGGTGGCCCGCGCCGCCGGATTCAATCTGACCGTGGTACCGGAATCGCTGCCCGATGTGTGGTGGAAATTTCCGGTCCTGATCCTGTCCGCGATCCAGAACTCCGTCGTGGAGGAAGTGATCGTCGTCGGGTATCTGCTGCGCAGACTGGGACAGTTGGGGTGGACGCCGACGGCCGGCCTGGTCACCAGTTCGGTGCTGCGCGGTTCGTACCACCTGTATCAGGGGATCGGCGGCTTCATCGGCAACATGGTGATGGGCGTCGTCTTCGTGCTGCTGTACCGGCGCTGGGGGCGGGTCGGGCCGCTGGTCGCGGCACATGCGCTGCTGGACATCGGGGCGTTCGTCGGATACGCCCTGTTGGCGGGGCAGGTGGGCTGGTTGCCCACACCGTGAGGAACGGGCCGGGTGCGGCGGGGGCGCAGGGGAGTGGCCTCGTACGCCCCCGCGCAGCCTGCGGGGGTCAGAGCGCCGTGAGCAGTTCGCCGTCGATGACCGTCACGGCGTCCCCCGTCAGCAGGGTGCGATTGCCGCGCAGCGAGGTCCGGACCAGGCCGGAACGGGCGGAGGCCTGAAGTCCGGTCAGTTCGTCACGACCGAACCGGGCCGACCAGAAAGGCGCCAGCGCGGTGTGGGCACTGCCGGTCACGGGGTCCTCGTCGATTCCGACACGCGGGAAGAAGCCGCGGGAGACGAAGTCGTAACCGCGGGACGGGTCCTCCGCGGCGGCCGTGGCGACGACGCCCCGCCGGGAGACATCGGCCAGCGTGGCGAGATCGGGGGTCAGCCCTCGTACCGACGCCTCGTCGGACAGTTCGACGAGCAGATCGCCGATGTGCGGGCCGGTGTCGTGGACGGAGAGGGGATCCGCGCCCAGGGCCGCGGCCAGCCCGGCCGGGGCGGCCTCCGGTGTCAACGAGGCCGTGGGGAAGTCGAGCGTGATGGCACCGTCCGGGTGGGCGGTCGCGGTGAGGATCCCGCACCGCGCCGCGAAGCGCACCGTGCCGCTCGCCGTCCCGGTGGTGTGCAGGACGTGCGCGGTGGCGAGGGTGGCATGCCCGCACATGTCGACCTCCGTGGTCGGGGTGAACCAGCGCAGCGCCCAGTCGGCCTCGCCGCCCGGGGACAGCGGGTGGGCGAAGGCGGTCTCGGAGAGGTTCAGTTCCATGGCGATCCGCTGGAGCCGATCGTCGCCGGGAAAGGTGCCGGAATCCAGGAGCAGGACTCCCGCCGGGTTGCCGGTGAAGGGGCGGTCGGTGAACGTGTCGACGATTCGAATCCTCATGCCGCGACCCTACGTACGGTGCGAAGCCGGGTGCCAAGGCCAATCCGGTGTCACTGGACCCGGAATGCCGACGGGCGAACGGTGTCAGTGGCACCCGGTACGGTCCGTGTATCGGATCGAGTCGGACCGGGGAGGCCCTGCCCATGGGGACCAGGTGGAGTTTGACGATCGACTGCGCACGTCCGGCGAGGCTGGCCGCGTTCTGGGCGCTGGCCCTGGGCTATACGGAGAAGCCCGCGCCTGCCGGGTTCGGGAGCTGGGAGGAGTGGTTCGCGCACCATGAGGTCCCGGAGGACGAGTGGGACCAGGGCGCTTACCTGTGCGATCCGGAGGGGGTGGGTCCAGGTCTGACCTTCATGCAGGTGCCGGAGTCGAAGGTCGTGAAGAACCGCCTGCACCTCGACGTGCAGGCCGGTGGCGGTCGTGAGGCTCCCTGGGAGGTGCGTTGGCCGCGTGTGGTCGAGGCGGTGGAACGCTTGACGGCCGCCGGCGCGACCGTGGTGCGTGAGGACGAATTGCAGGGCAGGCCGGACCATGTGGTGATGGCCGACCCGGAAGGGAACGAGTTCTGCCTGCTCTGACGGTGGTTCCCGCCAGCCCGCGGACGCCAGGCCGCCCAAGGCTGAGGCAGATCCGTGGTCACGCGCCCCGGTCGGCTTCCTGAGCGGTGTGCTCCAGCCTGCTGCGATGGTTCTCCCACCAGGCCGAGTCGCCCGGCGCCATGTTTTCGTTGCCCTTGCTCATCCCGACGGCGCCGTCGACGAGTTCCCGGACGATATCGGCGTGCCCGGCATGCCGGTGCGTATCGGCTGGGTCGAGGTGGTCACCGACCCGGAGACGGTGGCCCGTTCGAGAACGAGGGGCTGGAGGAGGTCGACATCGACGCTCCTCGGATGCCTCCGGGGCTGGACGACCTGCGGGCCGAGCGTGACGCGCAGCGCGGGGCCGAGGGTTTCGGTTCGCTCGCGGACCGGGACATCGTGTACCTGCGGCGTCGCTCGGACGAGGAAGACGACGAACCGGCCGTCCAGCTGATGGAAGTGGGGTCCGACGGACGCCGGGTTCGCCAGGTTGTGCTGGCCGAGGACGGACCCGCCATGCGCAGCAGTCCGGACGACTGGCCGTTCAACCCGCCGGTCGTGGACTTCTTCGACCCCGCACTGGCCGGTCAGGAGATCAGCCGGAGCGAGTTCGAGGAACAGTGGGCGAGGGCCCGCCAGGCAGACACCGACCTGTAGCCGCGCCTCCGGCCGGTCGAACCTGCCGGTATTCACGGGTGCCGACCCGTACGAAGTCCGCGCAGCCTCTCCTGGCGAACGGTCAGGACCTCCTGTCGTAGAGCCAGGATCTCCTGGCGCAAAACAACGGACGGGCCAGCTGTGTCGGACGCGTCGGCTTCGGTGCGGGTGTGCAGGGAGATGTTGTGGATCTCGTCGACCAGGACGAGACCGGTGCGGGCCTTGGCGCAGACGCCGACGACGGCCTCGGTGAGGTCGGTGACGTTGGAGCGTCGCGGGACCGGGAGACCGAGGAAGCGGGCGAACCCGGCGGCGATCATGCGGGGTGTCGCGGCGGGCGGGACAGTGATGTAGATGACCGGTATGCGTTCGTCCTGGCCGGGGTGCCGGCGGCGGTCCTGGAGTTCGTGGACCAGGCCGAGCCGGGTCAGGGCGATCGTCTTGCCGGTGTTCGCCGCCCGGTGACGATCAGGCCGCGGCGGGCGCTGATCGCGCCAGATGACCAGGCGGCGGCCGCAGGTGACGGTGTGCCGGACGGCTGAGGTGGCGACCACCTGCAGGCGGCCGTGGTGGTCGAGCCGGTCCTCGTCGTAGTCGTACTTGTCCTCTTTGCTCAGGGCGCCGTACTCGTCCTGCGTCAGCATGACCATCGCCTCGCCGACCGCCGACGCGATGAACTCGCGCCGGCCGGGCAGGGTGGTCAGATACTGTCCGACGCCGTCGGCCTGACGGCCGTCGGTCATCGTCATCACGGGCGCTTCCACGGATCCTCAAGCGGGTCGTAGAGCCCCAGCGGGATCACTTCGGCCATCGTGTCCTCGTCCTCCGTCGGCGGTTCCGGGGAGGGCCTGTTCTGCGTGTCCCGTGGCGGCGGAACCGTGGATGTCGCCGGCGCGGCGGCCTTGGTCCGGGCCGCGACGCGGCGGTCTCCCTTGGCTGACCTGGCCTTCCGCTTCCTTCTCACCGTCGGCTGGACGGGGCTGCGCGCGGGTGAGCAGGGCGGACACGGCCGCGGCGAGTTCTTCCTCGGTGGCCTTGAAGAACTGGTGGCTGACGTGGTCCCAGGCCAGGTCGCCGAAGGGGACCGGGGCCCGGTTCAAGAACTTCCAGGTCGCCTGGATCCACTCGCCGTCGCCGCGGTGGTTGCGTACCCAGACGTTGGAGACGTCGTAGGGGTCGCGGTGGACTTCCCAGACGCCGACAGCCCAGCACGCCGACCTACCGCGGCTGTCACCAGAGCCACCACCCCCTCAGGCAAAACCCGTGGTGCTCGGAACGATGCCTGGACCAGGAGATCATCCGCCGAGTTCACCAGCAGGAATGCGCGGCCTGCGGCGCCTCCTTGGCCCACCGAAAGCCGAGCCCCAACCGCAAGTGGTGCTCGGGCGCCTGCCAGCAAAGAGGGTTCCGCTGGCGAGCGGAACTCCGCGACCGCGCCGCTCAGGCGGACATCTGTGCCGGGCCACGATAGTTGGCACTAATCGGGCTGTGTGACCTGGGGCTCCCAACAGCCTGGCCACGCTAGTTGGCACCGTCTGGCCAAGATTATTGGCATCTGTAATGAATTGCCACGTTTGTTGGCACCGGCGCCATGGTTCGGCGCGGCAGCGAGGCCGGCGCGCATGGGGTTGCAACGGCGACAGTCTCGTCGCTTGGTTCCTTGCCGCTTCCACGTGACCTTCGGCGATTTCTACAGACCATCCAGTCGCCTGGTCACTGTGTCGAGTGTCGGCCAAGGAGGACCCTCGCGCAGCAAGCGCAGGAATTCCTTTCCGAATCGCCTCCCATTCGGAAACTGGTCGCCAAGCTCCCAACGCCACGCGGCGACCATCGCGATAACGAGCTGCCGACACTCGTCCAGCAGCCCTTGGTCAACGCTTGGGTAGTGCTCGCAGACCGCCTCGGGAACATGGGCGAGATCGAACTCGACGGGTCCACGGCAGCACGTCTCAAGGTCGATGAACAACGGGCCGTTCTTCGTGCTGAGCACATTGCCTGGATGCGGCTCGCCGTGGAGCAGCTGTTCCACGGCGCCGCGGTCGTCGATCGCTCGTCGCAGGCTTGCCAGCCTGCCGCTGAGGAACACGCGGTCCGCGTCGGTGAGCTCCGGCGAGCGATCCGGGTCGGCGACAACTTCTTCCGCCTCCGTGATCCGGTCCGTGAACCTCGGGCTCGGCACATCGACCTTGCGCATGCCGGCGTGCAGCTGCTCCAGCGCCTTGGCGTAGTCGACCGGTGAGGTGTGAGGTGTCACGGGCTCGTAGTAGGTCCACAGCGTCACTGCGAAGCCATCGCGCGTGTACACACGCGGGTCCGCCCGAGGCTCCAAGGGACACACCGGGCATCCGATCTCGGTGAGCCGCTGAGCGAGATCGACTTCGAACTGTGCAACCTCTTGTCCCACAGGGGCGACCCGGGCAAAGACGTCGCATGGCGTCAGCCGCAGTGCCAGCTTGTTCGAGTTGTGGAGAACGATTGCATCGTTGGCTGGCAGGTCGAGCGATGCGGCGACCGAAGTCGCAGCCGCGATCGCACGCGTGACGTCGGTCATATCCACCCTCGAATCTTGGCATAGATGAGCGAGGGCGATGCCAACCAGCGTGGCCAGGTGCCAACTATCGTGGCTCGGCACAACATCGGCCCAACTTCGCTGTCACAAACCATGCAGTGACCCATCTTCGATGACACAAACGGTCATCAGTCCAACTTCGGTGGCAAGCGGCCCATCTTCCCTGTCACAGGTCAAACAGTGACCTGTGACAGGGATCCTGATCGATTGCCACTGAAGGATGATCAACGCTAGTTTGTGCCACCGCAGGTTGATCATTCGGTGTACAGGTACGCGGGGGACGTGGTGGGGGCACCTGTCGGCGTGTTAGGGGAGGCTGCCCTTGCGGCCTTTGACCTGGCCTTTTCCGTCAACGGAACGCTCGTGCGCCGATCGCTGGGGGTCAGCTGGGACATGCCGTTCGAGGCTATGGACCCGGTGAGGGAGTTCAGCTGGCACAAGGACAGTCACGGGTTCGCCGGCTGGTACTACTCGTCGACGATGCGGGATCACGTGGGCTACGAGTCGTGGCTGGAGAGGGACCGGCTGATCCTGCTGGACCGTGATCCGCACGTGGTCGCGATCGCCTCACAGCCGTTCTGGCTGCACTGGCACGACGGCACCCGCAAGCGTCGGCACGCTCCCGACTACTTCGTCCGGCTGTCCGGCGGCGGCGCCCGCATCGTTGACGTCCGTGCCGCGGACGAGCTGGATGAGGTGACGGAGGAGGCGTTCGACGCGACCGGGCATGCCTGCCGGGCCGTGGGCTGGGAGTTTGAGTGGGCCGGGCGGCCCGAGCTGGTGTTCATGGCGAATGTCCGCTGGCTGTCCCGGTATCGGCGGGCCCGCTGCGCTCGACCGGTGTCGGTGGCGGACCGGCTGCTGGAGGTCTTCCGTGAACCGATGGGGCTCTGGGAGGGCGCCGGGCTGGTCGGAGACCGTCTGCAGGTTCTGCCGGTGCTGTTCCATCTGCTGTGGTCCGGTGCCTTGAAGACGGACCTGGTGGGAGGGCTGATGGAGACCGACAGTCTGGTCTGGACGGAGGGAAACTCATGGGCAGCCTGAAGCGGCCGCCGGCCTTGGCGGTCGGCCAGCGGGTCCGGTTCGAGGGCCAGGTCAGGGGGGTTCTCGAGGTCACCGCACAGGCGGCGGTGCTGGAGGACACCGAGGCACCGCACCGAGTGGTCGCTCTGATCGACCTGTTCGAGACGGCGGACTTCGAGATCCTGTTCCAGCCCGAACGCATGCCGCTGCCCCCGTCCGGACTGCTGGAGACCTTCGCTCCGGAAGTGATGAAGCGGGCACTTTGGTGGGAAGAGCACATCCTTGAGGTTCTGCACGGCCTGCCGCCCGGCGTCGAACCCGGCACACCGCCACGGCCGGGCTACGGACCGGGCACGTCGGTGACCTCGCGCCAGAAGGCCAAGGCTGCTGAACTCGCGGCCCTCGGCCACGAGATCAAGTCCGGGGCGGTGGGGCTGCGGCGACGCCGTTACACGGAGGACGGCCTGGTCGGGCTGGCCAGGCTCGTGGACCACCGTTCGGTCCGCAAGCGCAAGGAGTTCGGTGACGCACCTGACGCCGTCGTCGCGGCGATGCGGCAGGCGATCAAAGAGGGTGTCGAGACCTCGACACGCAACGGGTCCTACCTGATCTGGAGGACCGGGGAGATCCTCCGGGAGAACGGCGGGGACCTGGTCGAACTGCCGTCGCGGCGAACGCTCTACCGCCTGCTGGACAGGCTGACGGCGGGCACGCACGCGACCGGGTCGGCGGTTACCCGCAGGTCGAAGGCCCACGGGGCCGCCGCCCCGTTCGGTGAGTTGACGGTGTCGGCTCCGGGCGAGGTCATGCAGATCGACTCCACTCCGCTGGACGTCATGGTCCGCCTCGACGACGGAGTGGTCGGCAAGGTCGAACTGACCGGCATGATCGATGTCGCGTCCAGGACGCTGACCGCGGCGGTGCTCAGGCCCACCACGAAGTCGGTCGATGCCAGCGTGCTGCTGGCCCGCACGGTCACGCCGGAACTGATGCGGCCGGGCTGGGTCGACGCACTGAAGATGTCGCGCTCGGTGCTGCCGCACCGCCGCCTGCTGACCATCGACGAACGGCTGGAGCACGCCGCGGCCAAGCCGGTGATCGTCCCGGAGATGATCGTCTGCGATCACGGCAAGGTGTTCGTCTCCCACAACTTCCGGGCTTCCTGCCGGTTCCTGGAGATCGACTTCCAGCCCACGCACAAGGGCTCGCCCTTCGAGAAGGGGCACATCGAGAAGATGCTGGGCTCCGTCGCGACGATGTTCGCCCAGTTCCTCCCCGGCTACACCGGCCGCAACACCGACCATCGCGGCCGACACCCGGAGGAGGAGAACCTGTGGTCACTGCCCGAACTCCAGGACCTGCTGGACGAGTGGATCGTCGCGAAGTGGCAGAACCGCCCGCACGAGGGGCTGCGTGATCCCGATCATCCGGGGCGCCTGTTCACCCCCAACCAGAAGTACGCCGCCCTGGTCGAGGCCTGCGGCTATGTCCCGGTCGCGCTCAGTGGCCAGGACTACATCGAGCTCCTGCCCGCGGCCTGGCGGGCCGTCAACTCCTACGGCATCCGGATCAACAACCGCACCTACGACGCCCCCGAACTCGGGCCGATGCGACGGCGCGACTCCGGCGTCACCGCCAAACGCGGGCTCTGGGAGGTCCACCGCGACCCCTACGACGTCTCCCGCGTCTGGGTACGCAATCACCGCGGCGGCGGTGAATGGGTCCAGGCGACCTGGAAGTACCTGAACCGGGCTCCGGTCCCCTTCGGCGACCTGGCCTGGGACCACGTCAGCCACCAACTGCCCAAGGCCACCGAGGAAGAACTCGCCGAAGCAGTGGCCGCCCTGCTCACCCGCGCACACGCCGGCCCCGCCCGGCCAGCGGCGAAGAAGAGCCGGAAAGCCGCAACGGCCAAGAAGGACCGCCGCGTCGCGGCCCGCACCAAGGCCACCACGCCGACGCCAGCCACAACGCCGCCACCGACGAACACGCAGGACGAGCCCGCCTTGCATGAGCCGGCGGTGGACGAGGAAACCATGGCGGAGGTGATCCCGCTGGGGCTCTTCGACCCGCTCGAGGATCCCTGGAAGAGATCATGACGACGATGCCCGACAGCGGCCCGCACGACGACTTCGGCCAGTACCTGACCGTCCTGCCGGGCTGGCAGCAGTTCGTCGCGTCGACGACCAGCACCACGATGACCGTGCTGACGAAGAACGAGTACGACGCCCTGAGCAAAGAGGAGAAGTACGACTACGACGAGGACCGGCTCGACCACCACGCCCGTCTCCAGGTGGTCGCCACCTCCACCGTCCGCCGCACCGTCACCTGCGGACGTCGCCTGACCGTCCTCAACCGCGGTGCCATCAGCGCACGCCGCGGCTTGATCGTCACCGGTCCGGCCAACACCGGCAAGACGATCGCTCTGACCCAGTTCGGCCTGGCCCACGAACTCCAGGACCGTCGCCGACACCCCGGGCAGGACGAGCGCATACCGGTCATCTACATCACCGTCCCGCCCGCTGCGACACCCCGCATGATCGCCGCCGAGTTCGCCCGGTTCCTCGGTCTCCCGGTCCCGCGAAGCTCCAACATCACCGACCTCACCGAAGCCGTAGTCGGCGTCTGCACCAAGGCCCGCACCGGCCTCGTCCTGGTCGACGAGATCCACAACATCTCACTGCAGACCCGCACCGGAGCCGACGCGTCCGACACACTCAAGTACTTCTCCGAGCGGATCCCGGCGACCTTCGCCTACGCGGGCATCGACATCGAGGACAGCAGTCTCCTGACCGGCACCCGCGGCGACCAGATCGCCGCCCGGTTCACGGCAGTGGACACCCACCCCTTCCCTTACAACACGGAATGGAAGGCCCTGGTCGCCCAGTTGGAGGCGAACCTCCTGCTGCACCAGCACAAGCCCGGCGCCCTCACCCGCCTGGACCGGTTCCTGCACACCCGCACCGGCGGCATGATCGGCACCCTGTCCCACCAGCTCCGTGGAGCCGCCGTCGACGCCATCCTCACCGGCACCGAAAAGATCACCAAAGCAGGACTGCTGGCCGTCGACCTCGACATCGCCTCCCGCCGCAAGCAGCCCGGCACCGACGGATGACGTCGTCGGCCCCGGAAGCCGAGGTCGCCCGCCTTCCGTTCAAGGTTCGTCCACGGCAGGGAGAGGGCGTCGCCTCGTTCATCACCCGCCTCGCTAAGGCGAACTACCTTCCTCCCGCTTACCTGCGGAAATACCTCGCTGAACCGCCCATGCACCGGGGCAGTCCGACCTGGCCCCGCGTTGCCGCCGCCGCTGGCCGCGACCCGGCCGAGCTCCGGCAGATCCTGAACACGGTCAACTGCGAGGAATGCGGGGCCCCCATAGACCCTGCTGCCCAATTCGTTCAGGCGGAGAGTTGGTAGTTGAGTCGTTCGAGCCTGCTGTGGCGGGCGCGGTCGAGTGGCCCGGTGGTCCAG
>NZ_JBHVWT010000057.1:22131-29184 GCF_042882135.1 Streptomyces sp. NPDC058240 | reverse complement strand
TACCGCCTCCACGGCCGCACGACGGAAAAGCGACCTCGCGAACGATCATCGCGGACCCGCCCTCACCCCCGCAGTGAATTGGGCAGCAGAGTCCTCGTACAGGAGGTGTACGCGCCCGGCGGCGTCCACCGTCAGGTCGTCGGGGTACACGGAGCGGTTCAGTGCGTCGGCGAAGGTGGCGACCACACTCCAGCGTGCGGCGGCGTTGTCCCAGCGGTACAGCTTGCCGGGACGCTGGTCGGAGCCGGAACCGACGCGGGCGGCCAGGTACAGATCGCCGTTGGGCGCGGTGGCCACAATCGGGTAGGTGATGCCCACGCCCTGGTCGGGCAGTTCGGCCGCGTGGTCCGTGACGTCCCCGCCGGCGGCTTCGGTGCGGAAATAGCGCCAGGCATTGGCGTGCATGGAGGCGAACACGTGCAGGCGGCCACTGCCGTCGCGCGCGACGGACGGCTGGTTGTGACCGTTGTCGTCGGCGAACTCGGCCTGCTGTCCGCTCTTGTCGAGCAGTGGCAGACGGCTCCAGACCCCGTCCGGGTCGCGCCGCGCGATGGCCGGGCGGTGCGTGGCGGCCGTCGAACCGGGCTCGTTGAAGGCGAAGTACGTGTACTGACCTCGGCCCTTGTACGTGGCGGCCGGCGTCCACCAGGCGGCCTGGTTCGACGAGTCCATCGCGTACGGAACTTTCTCGATCACCGTTGCGGCGGCTGCCGTGAGGTCCGTGCTGTCGGCCTGGGCGGCCGGGACGAGCGTGAGCAGGGCGGCCAGGGCCGCGGCCGAGGCGGCGTACACGCGTGCCGTGGGACGTCGCAAGGTGAACTCCTTCGCGGGCGTGATGGTGAGGCGAACGGGAGCGGCCGCGCAGGTCGGTCCACCTTCTCCGCTGCGCCGGAACTTACAACAGATCCCAAATTGTGAATAGAGATTGCGCAATGCGGATTCGAGATACATCTAAGGGAAAGCATGTGCAACATTGCGAGGGGCCCGGTGAAGGACGTTCTGCCTTCACCGGGCCCCGGACCGCCGTGCGCCGGCTCAGCGTTTGATGAGGTCGGTGACCTCCTCGGCGGCCTTCTTCATCGCGTCCTTCGGCTTCGACTTGCCGACCAGGACGGCCTGGACCTGCTTGGCCACGGCTTCCTCGATCTGAGCGTTCTGCGCGAACTGCCAGAACGGGCTGCCGGTCGCCGTATCGGTGATCTTCTCGGTCCACTCGGTGGTGAAGGTGTCCTGCGCGACCTTCGGGTCGGCCAGGCCCGCCGTGGTGGACGGCGGCAGCGCGCGGGCGGCGAAGTACTCGGTGGTGGTGGCGCGGTCGGAGGTGGTGTGCAGCGCGAACTCCGTCGCCGCGTCCTGCCCCTTGCCCTTGACGATCGCGATCACACCGCCCCACAGCAGCGCCTGCGGAGTGTCACCGGAGCGCAGCACCGGTCGCTTCATCGGCTGCATCGCGTCGGCCAGCGTCTTGTCCTTGGACTGCGCCGCGGTCACGCCCTTGCCGATGATGGCGTCGTCGTAGAAGGCGGCCTTGCCCTGCCCGAACAGGGCACGCGCGTCGAAGCGGTCCACGTCCGCGGCGATCAGCTTCTCGTCGTGCAGCTTCTTGTACCAGGTGACCGCGTCGATGGAGGCGTCGTCGCCGATGGTCACCCTGTCGTCCTCCAGGAGCGTGCAGCCGAAGGTCTGCATCCACGGGAAGATGTCCTTGAGCTGCGCGACCTTGGTGGCCGCGGCGTACGGCACGACACCGCCGCCGAGCCCCTTCAGCTCCCGCAGCGCCCCCTCGAACTCCTCGACGGTGGCGGGGTGCTTCTTGATGCCGGCCTTCTCCAGGAGCTTGGAGTTGGCGATCACACCGATCGAGCCGGTGTTCCACGGCAGGCCGTACTGCTTGCCGTCGTACATGCCGCTGTCCAGCGCCACGTTCGTGTAGCCGCCCTTCAGGGCCACGGAACCGAGGTCGGCGAGTTTGCCCATCTGCGCCACCGCGGCGAGCCAGGCGATGTCGAGATGCACCGCGCCGGTCGTCTCCCCGCCGCCGAGCTTGAGGGTGAGCTGGCTCAGGTACTCGTTGTACGGGTACGAGACCGCGCGGACCTTGGAGCTCTTGTCCTTCTCCCACGCCGCGATGATTTTCTCGATCGAGGGCTTGGCAGCCTCCTCGTTGAGCGACCAGGAGGTGAAGTCGAAGTTCTTGGACTTCGTGTCGCCGCTGTTGGAGGAGGTGCCGGCGCCGGACGGTGCGCAGGCGCCGAGCACGCCGGCGCCGGCCACACCGAGCGCGCCGATGCCGAACATGCGCAGCGCGCCGCGCCGGCTGGTGCCAGAGGTGGTCATGGTGTCTCCATGGGGGAGTGGGCGGAAGGGGTCGTGCGTGGGGGAGGGAGCGGGCGGATCCCGCGTGCTCAGCTCTTGACCGAGCCGGCGGTCATGCCGCCGACGAGGTAGCGCTGCAGGAACATGAAGGCGACGACCACCGGCGCGGACACCACCAGCGAGGCGGCCATCAGCTCGGGCCAGGCAGTCTGGAACTCACCGATGTAGGTGGAGACGAGGCCGGGCGGCAGGGTCTGCTTCTCCTTGTCGGCCAGCGTCACGGCGAAGATGAAGTCGTTCCAGCCGCGGACGAAGGCGAACAGTCCGGCGGCGATCATTCCGGGCGCGGCCAGCGGCGCCACGATGGAGTGCAGCGCCCGCCACCGGGACGCGCCGTCGATGGACGCGGCCTCCAGCAGGGCGTCCGGGATGGTGTCGAAGATGCCCTTCAGCATCCAGATGCAGAGCGGCATCGTGAACGTGGTGAAGGACAGCACCAGGGCGGTGTACGTGTTCAGCAGGCCGAAGCTGGAGAACACGGCGTACAGCGTCACCAGCAGGAGCGCCTGGGGGAACATCTGGGAGGCCAGCACCATGTGCATCAGCGACCGCCGCCCGCGGTAGCGGAACTTGGAGAACGAGTAGCCCATGTACGTGGCGACGACCACGCTCAGCACGGCGGTGATCGAGGCCACGATGAGGGAGTTGACCAGGTACTTGACCAACTGGTCGTTCTCGACGAGGGCCGTGAAGTTGCTGAAGGTGATGTCGGTGGGTATGAGCTTCGGCGGGAACTGGAAGGTCTGCTCGGGGCTGCTCAGGGCGGTGGCCAGCAGCCAGTAGACCGGCAGCATGCCGAACGCGCCGATCACCAGGATCGCGGTCCAGGCGGCGATCCGCGAGCGCAGCAGGTCCTTGCGCATCCGACGCCGCGAGGTGCGCCCGGCGGACGTGGCGGACGGCCTCAGCCGGTCGGTGCCGGACAGCGGGGTGGAGGTCGTGGAGGTCATCGGGCGTCGCCCTTCCGCTCGGTGATCCTGAGGTAGACGGCGACCAGGATGAGCAGGAGCACCATCCACAGACCGCCCAGCGCGGTCGCCCGGCCGATGTCGAAGCCCTTGAAGGCGGTCTGGTACACGGCGGTCGCGAAGGTCTCGGTGGTGCCGGCCGGGCCGCCGCCGGTGAGCACGTAGATGGTGTCGAAGTGCTGGAAGTTCCAGATGAACTCCAGGAGCAGCACGATCGAGGCGACACCGCGGACCTGCGGCCAGGTGACGGCGAAGAAGCGCCGGATCGAGCCCGCCCCGTCCATGGAGGCCGCCTCGTGCAGTTCCTTGGGCACGGTCTGCAGACCGGCCAGGAGCATCACCATCATCCAGGGGAAGCTCGCCCAGGTCTTGGTGACGATGACGGCGAGCATGGCGGTGCCGGGCTGGCCGAGCCAGGAGATGGACTCCTCGATGATCCCGGCCTTCATGAGGATGCCGTTCAGCACGCCGTAGTTCGCGTTGAAGATCCACATCCACAGGAAGGAGACCACCACGCCCGGGATCACCCACGGGAAGAGGAACAGGCCGCGCAGGAAGCCGCTGCCCTTCAGGCCCGAGTTCAGCGCGAGCGCGAGGGCGAAACCGACCACGAAGGGGACGAGGGTCGCACCGAAGGTGAAGACCAGCGTCTGCTTGAGGATCGTGAGGAACTCGCCGTCCAGCCAGTAGCTGAAGTTCTCCAGGCCGACGAACTCCCGGCCCGGCAGCCGCAGATCCTGCTTGAAGAAGCCGGTGAACAGCGCGGACAGCAGCGGATAGATGATGATCGCCGCGAACAGGGCGAGCCCCGGTGCGGTCAGCAGCAGTGCGAACGCGCCGTTGGAGAGCCGTCCGCCGGTCCGCTCACGGCGTGGAGCGGCCTTCTGTGGAGGTGCGGCCGTACTCATGGGTGTGTCCTCTCGAACGGGGCGGGAGCGCTGATGCAGGGCGTGGCACGGGAGGCCGTGCGCCGGTAGGCGGATGTGACGCGGCCGGGCGTGAGCGGTGAGCCGCCCCGTCCCCTGCTTCGACCGAGGCCCTGAGTGAATGCCATGCATGCTCCGTCGAACGCAAGTTGCAGCATGCGGGATCGTTCTCCATATCGTGCGACGGCGTCAACCCTTTTGGTCGGTGAATCGCCGGTTCCCGTATAAGACCGGCGAAGTCGCCGCACATGCCATGAGTTTGGCTGTTGGCCCACGGCGGCGATGTCGTCGGCCGCGCTGGAAACCTACAACACATCCCACTATCCGAACAGTGGTTGCACAATATGCATGTGATGTACGTTCAAGGCCGCTCCGCTGCGACGGAGAGCATCCGAGCATCACACCAAGGAGGCCGCACCGTGCGGGAAGAAGAGGTCCATTACGACATCGCCGTCATCGGCGGCGGCCTGGCGGGGACCTGCGCGGCCATCGCCGCGGCCCGGCTCGGCCGACGCGTCGCCCTGGTCAACAACCGGCCCGTCCTGGGCGGCAACGCCAGTAGCGAGGTCCGCGTCTGGGTCTGCGGCGCCACGGCCCACGGCGTGCACCGCTGGGCCCGCGAGACCGGCATCATGGGCGAGCTGTACACCGAGAACCAGTACCGCAACCCCGAGGGGAACCCGTACTACTGGGACCAGGTGGTCCTCGACGCCGTCCGGGCCGAACCGGGCATCGACCTGTACCTCAACACCGACGTACGCGAGGTCGACGCGAGCGGCCCGGACGACGCACGCGAGGTGCACTCCTGCACAGGCTGGATGATGGGCTCCGAGCGGCGTATCACCTTCCGCGCACGGCAGTTCCTCGACTGCACCGGCGACGGCCTGCTCGGCCACCTCGCCGGCGCCCACCACCGCATCGGCCGCGAGGCGCGCTCGGAGTTCGGCGAGCCCTGGGCGCCCGAGGCCGGGGACGAGGCGCTGCTCGGGTCGACGATCCTGTTCCACACCAAGGACACGGGCCGGCCGGTGAAGTTCGTGCCGCCCGACTGCGCCCGCGACCTCACCGCCACGCCCATCCTGCGCAACCGCGTGCTGCGCACCGGCGACAACGGCTGCGACTACTGGTGGATCGAGTGGGGCGGCGAGCTGGACACCGTCCACGACAACGAGCGCATCCGCGACGAACTACAGGCCGTGATCATGGGCATCTGGGACCACATCAAGAACTCCGGCGAGTTCCCGGACGCCGAGAACCTGACGCTGGAGTGGGTCGGCAGCCTCCCCGGCAAGCGCGAGTACCGCCGCTTCCTCGGCGACCACATGCTGACGCAGCAGGACATCCTGGAGCAACGGCAGTTCGCCGACCGCGTGACCTTCGGTGGCTGGTCCGTCGACCTCCACCCGGTGCAGGGCATGTACGCCGACGAGCCCGGCGCCCGCCAGCGCTACGCGGACGGCATCTTCCACATCCCGCTGCGCTCCCTGTACTCGATGAACGTCACGAACCTCCTGTTCGCCGGGCGCAACATCTCCGCCACCCACATAGCCTTCGGTGCCACCCGGGTCATGGCCACCTGCGCCACGCTCGGCGAGGCCGCGGGCACGGCCGCCGCGCTGTGCGTCGCCGAGAGCCTCAGCCCGCGCGAACTCGCCGCCGACCACCCCGAGCTGGTGCGCCGCGCCCTGCTGCGGCAGGATGCCTCGGTCATCGGCCTGTACGACGACGACCCCGACAACCTGGCGCGCACGGCCCGCGTCAGCGCCTCCTCGTACCTGAGCCGCCTGGCCGCCGAGCCCACGCCGGCCGCGCCCGGTGAGCCGTACCCGCTCACCCGGGACCTCGCGCTGCTGCTGCCGGTCGACCCGGCGCTCGACACGGTCGACCTACTCGTCCACGGCGCCCCGGGCGAGCTGCCGAGCGAACTCACCGTGGAACTGTGGAGCACCGGCCGCCCCGAGAACGCAGTCCCCGTCGACCACATGCTCACCACCATGGTGACCGTGCCGGCCGGCGGCCCTCACTGGGTCACGGCCCGCTTCGACCACCACCCGGACACCCCGGAGAACGTCGTACTGATCGTGCGCGCCTGTTCGGGTGCGGCGCTGGTCCTCGTCCCCGAGCGCACCGACGGCGTCCTCGCCCTGCGCAGCAGGGCCGAAGGAGACGCGGCCGTCGACCACGACATCCCGGAGGAAGAGGGCCAGTTGGTCCTGGAGTGGCAGGCCCGCGGACTGCGCCGCCGTACCTTCGGCTTCCGTGCGACCCCGGACACCGCCGCGTTCCTGCCCGAGCGGGCCGTCGGCGGATTCCAACGCGCCTACGGGGGCCCGCAGATGTGGTCGTCCGAGCTGCTGCCCGACCCGGACCGGGCCGCGCAGTGGCTGCGCCTCGACTGGGACAAGGAGCAGCAACTCACCGAAACGCGCGTGGTGTTCGACGACGACGTCGACGAGTACCTCAACAACCTGCACCGGCACCGCACCCCGTTCGAGGTCATGCCGGAACTGGTCCGCGACTACCGTATCCAGAGCCGCGAGCCCGATGGCACCTGGCACACGCTGCTGACGGTGACGGGCAACCGCCGCCGCCACCGCGTGCACGATCTGAACGGCGCGGACGGCGGGCCCGTGCGCACCGACGCGCTGCGGCTCGTGGTCGACACGACGCACGGGGCGCGGCACGCGCACGTGATCGCGTTCAAGGTGTACGGCGCGTAGCCACGCGGAGGGGGGGGCGACGGGGGGGGGGGTTGGCCTTCCCCAAGGCCCCCCCTTCATGGG
>NZ_JBHVWT010000057.1:0-22121 GCF_042882135.1 Streptomyces sp. NPDC058240 | reverse complement strand
GGCGAATGGGGTCGTGTTAGGGGGGGGTGGTGCGGAGCGGGGTGGGGGGGGCGCTTGGGGGGGTTTTTTCCCCCCCCCCCGGGCCCCTTCGCCGCGTGTATCAGAGGGCGCCGAGTGCCTGGCTGGTGGCGTCGGCGGCTTCGATGACCTCGCGGGTGAGGGCGAGGCGCTGTCCTTCGGCTTCGGTGTGGTTGCCGAGGAGGGAGGTGGGGCCCCACAGGGAGATGGCGGCGACGACGTCACCCGAGGCGTCGCGGACGGGCGCGGCGAGGGAAGCACGGCCCAGGGCGCGTTCTTCGGCTTCGATGGCGTAGCCGGTGCGGCGGACGGTGTCGATCTCGGTGTCGAGGAGGTCGTGGCTGGTGGTCGTGTAGTCGGTGTGCGCTGCGAGCGGTTCGGGAAGGAGCTTGCGGCGCTCCTTGGGCGTGAGGCCGGTGAGGAGGCACTTGCCGATGCTGGTGGCGTGCAGCGGGGCGGTGTGTCCGGCCTGCGTGTAGGACTTGGGGGCGCGGGTTCCCTCGAAATTGCACAGGAACATCAGCTCGGTGTCGCGGCGGATGGCGACGTTGGCTCCGAGTCCGGTGCGGGTGGCGAGGTCCTGGAGGACCATGCGGGCGGCGCGGTGCACGGGGTGGCGATTGGCGGCGGTGGCGGCGAGCGGGAGGATGCCGAGGCTGAGGCGGTAGAGGTTGCTGACAGGGTCGCGTTCGACCATGTCGAGGCGCTCAAGGGTGGACAGGAGGCGGGAGGTGGTGGAGGAGCCCAGTCCGGTGAGTTCGGCGACGTCGGAGACGCGCAGTTCCGGACGGCCGGAGTCGAGTGCGCGCAGCACCGAGACCGCTCGTTCGACGCTCTGGTTCGTCCCGGCGTCGGTCGCCCGCGTGGCCATGACCCTCCTCATTTTGCAAACGGCTTGCACAATCTGCATCAGCATATCGCGTCGATCTGAGGGGTGTTCTTGGAATCCGTCGGCTCGCGGCCGGAAACGTATACGGGTCGCTCGCCGTGCCGCACGGAGCGCCCGTGGGCGCACATCATGCGCGTGAAGGAAAGTGCATGGCGCGACGGAGGCCTTCGTCGATGTCGCCGGCGCGCACCGCTACTGTGTCGCCTTCGTCCAGGAAGCCGCCCCCGTGAGCGGCAACGCCATCGTAAGCCGGATGAACCTTGAAAGCCTCGCAACTGTGTTCGAGTGAGGCATGTCTGTGCCTTCCCGGTACTGTCCGCATGCGATCGAAGACCGGTCGACGGCGAAGGTGATCTTTCCTGGGGAACCGGCCCAGCCGGCGCCATGGTCACGCCGACCGGCTGGGTCAGGAATCGACGGAGCCGTCGGCCGTCAGCCCGGAGCGCCGTGGATGCCGAGACCCGGTTCACCGGACGAGAGGCCCAACTCGGTGCGTCGGCGCTCCTCAAGGAATTCGATGCGCCGGGCCTGGTCATCGGTGATCACATCGCACACCCAGTCCCAGTGCAGCGCCACCCGGTCACCGGCGGACAGCCCGTCGAGCAGCGTCAGCCCACCGGCCGAGCAGCGTACGGTCTCCTCCCGCCACGCCCCGTCGGCCAGCCCCGCACCGTCCCAGCACAGCGGGCGTGCCCGCACGGTCGCGAGGTCTCTGTCGGCGGCCACGACCACTCCCGTACGGATGCGGCACTGGTCGAGCACGGACAGGGCGGTCGGCCGGCCTGCCGACCGCAGCATCGGGGCCCATGGATACACCTCGAACACCTGGAAGCTGTGATGGGCCAGGGCGCGCCGCCCGGCGTCGCGCCAGGTGCCGCCGAGCTGCCCCCGGAACCGGTCGGTCATGCGCTCCACCAGAGCGGCGGGATCGGCCCGGTCCAGCAGTTCGTTGCCGATCCAGTACGCCTCGACCACCCGCACATCGAGCGGGTCCGCCAGCCCGGCCGTCTCCGCGAGGAACTGGAGATAGCACCAGGCCCCCTCGAACTGCCGGGCGCGCCGCTCGATGTCGGCGGTCGCGTCGCGGCGCAGGAGGGCCGCCGCGTCCGCGGGGCCGCAGTAGCCCAGCTCGTTGGGCGGGTAGGCGTATCGCGCGAACAGCAGCGCGCCCTCGGCACTCACTCAGCAGATCCGCGGTAGTTGTTCGCCGATCGGCAGCCCGATCACCCGGCTCCCGCCCAGCCCCGTCCTCGCCACGACCATCCCGGCGTGATCCGGGACGCAGCTGCCGATCCGGCAGGCGGAACGGCCCAGGGGATGGGCCTGCATGGCGGCCAGCACCCGGTCCGCGTCCTCGGCCGGGACGATCGCGATCAGTTTGCCTTCGTTGGCCACTTGGAGCGGGTCGAGCCCGAGCAGACTGCACGCGTCGCGCACCGTGGGCGGCACGGGAAGCAGCCGCTCGACCAGTTCGATGCCCACGTCCGAGGCGCGGGCGATCTCGTTCAGCGAAGCCGAGACGCCGCCGCGCGTGGGGTCCCGGAGCACATGGAGGTCGGTACCGGTGGCGAGCATGGCGGCGACCAGTCCGTGCAGCGCGGCGGTGTCGCTCTCCACCGTCGTACCGAACTCGAGGCCCTCCCGGCAGCTCATCACGGCCACACCGTGCACGCCGATGTCGCCGCTGACGAGCACGGCGTCGCCGGGGAGCGCCCGGCGCGCGTGGATGTCGACGCCCGGAGGGATCACGCCGATGCCCGAGGTGTTGAGGTAGACGCCGTCACCACTGCCGTGCTCCACGACCTTCGTGTCTCCGGTGACCAGGCGTACGCCGGCGTCCTCGGCGGCCCGGCCGACGGCCCGCGCGATCCGGCCGAGGTCGCTCAGCGCCGTGCCCTCCGCGAGGATGAAGGCGGTGGACAGGAACAGGGGCGTCGCACCCGACATGGCCAGGTCGTTGACCGTGCCGTTCACCGCCAGGTCACCGATCGACCCGCCGGGGAAGAACATCGGCTTCACCACGAACGAGTCCGTGGAGAAGGCGAGGCGGGTGCCGGAGCCGACCGTCAGGACGGCCGAGTCACCGAGGTCGGCGGTGGCCGCGGCACCGTACGCGGGCAGGAACAGGTGCTCGATCAGCTCACCGGACATCGCACCGCCGCCCCCGTGGCCCATGACGACGGACGGGATGTCCCGCAGCGGTACTGGGCAGGCCCACCCCTCGATGTCGAGGTCGGGCACATCGTTCACCACGGCGGTCACGTCCTGCATCGCGTCACTCACTTCGCATCGACCAGTTCCAGGCGGCGGTGGGTGTAGTACGCGGCGCACGCGCCCTCGGACGACACCATGGTGGCGCCGAGCGGGTTCCTCGGCGTGCACTCCTTGCCGAACGCCTCGCACAGGTGCGGCTTGATCAGACCCTGGAGGACCTCGCCCGAGCGGCAGAGCGACGACTCGGCGGTGCAGATGTCCGTCACGTCGAACCGCTGCTCCGCGTCGAACGCCCGGTACTTCTCGGAGAGCCGCCAGCCGCTGCGGGGAATCGCCCCGATGCCGCGCCAGGTCCGGTCGGTCACCTCGAAGACGTCGGCGAGCATCTCCATGGCGGGCACATTGCCCTCCTCGCGCACGGCCCTGGGGTAGGCGTTCTCCACCTCGTGCCGGCCCGCCTCCAGCTGGACGACGGTCCGGCGGACTCCTTCGAGGATGTCCAGCGGCTCGAAGCCGGTGACCACGATCGGCACCTTGTACTTCCGGGCCAGCGGCGGGTACTCGGCCGTCCCCATCACACTGCACACGTGGCCTGCGGCGAGGAACGCCTGCACCCGGCACGTCGAGGACTCCATGATCGCGGCGATCGCGGGCGGCACCAGCACATGGGACACCAGCAGGGAGAAGTTCCGCACCCCGAGCCGCTGGGCCTGGTACACCGTCATGGCGTTCGCGGGGGCGGTGGTCTCGAACCCGATTCCGAAGAAGACGACTTCGCGGTCAGGGTTCTCCCGGGCGATCTTCAGCGCGTCGAGGGGCGAGTACACCACGCGTACGTCGCCGCCGGCGCTCTTGACGGAGAACAGGTCCTGGCTGCTGCCGGGCACGCGCAGCATGTCGCCGAACGAGCAGAAGATGACGCCGGGGCGGGCGGCGATCGCCAGCGCCCGGTCGATGGTCTCCAGCGGGGTGACACAGACAGGACATCCCGGTCCGTGGATCATCTCCACACCGTCCGGCAGCAGTTGGTCGATGCCGTGCCGGATGATCGAGTGGGTCTGGCCGCCGCAGACCTCCATCAGCGCCCACTTCTGCGTGGTGGCCGAGTGGATCTGGTCGATCAGCTTCTTCGCGACATCGGGGTCACTGAACTCGTCGAGGTACTTCACCGGACGGCTCCTTCATGAGAGGCACCCTGCTGGGCTGCGCGTTCGAAGCCGTCCCCGAACTCCTCGGCCAGGATGCCGAGCCGCTCGAAGTCGGCAAGGGTGTCCAGGGCCGACCGTTCGTCGAGGCGCTGGATGGCGAATCCGACGTGCACGATGACGTATTCACCGACGGTCGCATCGGGGATGTACTGGAGGCACACCTCCTTGCGCACCCCGCCGAAATCGACCTCGGCCATCACGGTGCCGTCGACTTCGGCGGTACTGAGGACACGCCCCGGAACAGCCAGACACATGGTCCCTCTCCTCTGTGGATCCCTCTTGAGGTACGGCGGTACGGCGGTACGGTCGTGCGGCGGCGTCAGCCCGATGCGGCGATCACGAGCTGGCCGAGGGCGATCCCGCCGTCGTTCGGGGGGAGCAGGCGCGGCCGCAGGACGGTGAAGCCTCGCTCGGTCAGGCCGCGTTGCGTCGCCTCGAGCAGCACGGCGTTCTGGAAGACACCGCCGCCCAGCGCCACGGTGTCGAGGCCGGTGCGCGTGCGGCAGAGGTCCGCGAGGCGGGTGGTCAGAGCGGCGACGGCGGCGTGGAAGCGCGCGGCGACCAGCCCGGCCGGAACGCCGTCCCGTACGTCGGACACCACGGCCCGAACGACCGGGCCCGGATCCGCGACGGCGGGTTCCTCCCTCTTCCCGGGCCGGATGCCGAAGCGGTAGCCGCCTTCCGGTGCGGCGGAGCCGGCTGCCGCGGTACGGGCCAGCCCTTCCAGTTCCATGGCCGCCTCCGCCTCGTACGCCACCACGTGCCGGACGTCGGCCAGGGACGCGACCGCGTCGAAGAGCCGGCCCATGCCCGACGTGGGCACGCAGCCGAATCCTGTGGCGAACTGATGGGCCAGCACGTCGCGTTCGGCGGGCGGGCAGGCACGGACCGGGGGCATGTCGTCGTCCCAGGGGATGCCGGCCGCGTGCAGATGTGCGAGGGCCATCCGGTACGGCCGCAGCACACTCGCGTCGCCCCCGGCCAGCGGTACGTAACCCAGGTGCGCGGCCCTGCTGAACGACGCGTAGCCGGCTACCAGGACCTCGCCGCCCCAGGCCGCCCCGTCGGCGCCGTGGCCGGTGCCGTCGAAGGCGATGCCGATCACGCGCTCGTCCGCACCCAGGCCGTGCTCCGCCATCACGGACGCGATGTGCGCGTGGTGGTGCTGCACGGTGCGGACCGGCCGCCCGGCCGCGTGGGCGCGAGCCCAGTCGCCGGAGTGGTAGCCGGGGTGGCGGTCGGCCACCAGCCGGGTGGGCGCCACCCCGGTGAGGTCCTCCAGATGCTTCTCGGTCCGGGTCAGAGCGTCGACCGTGGACAGGTCTTCCATGTCGCCGATGTGCTGGCTCAGCCAGGCGTAGCGGCCCTCGGCCAGCGCACAGGTGTTCTTCAGGTCGGCGCCCACGGCGAGTGTCGGGGGCACGTCGAAGGGCAGCGCGAGCGGCAGCGGGGCGTATCCGCGCGAGCGGCGCAGCGGCAGCTCGGCACCGGCGGCCCAGCGGCTGACCGAGTCGTCGCACGGCACATGGATGCGCCGGTCGTGCCGTAGCCAGGCATCGACCAGCGGTGCCAGAACGGCCAGCGCGTCGCCGTCGTCCGTGACGATCGGCTCGCCCGACAGATTGGCCGATGTCATCACGAGCGCGTCCGGGCCCGGATCGTCGTCCCCGATTCCGAAGAGCAGGACGTGCAACGGGGTGTACGGAAGCAGCAGCCCGAGGTGGGGGCTGCCGGGCGCCACCGCGTCGGACACCCCCGCCCCGGGCCCGGCGGCGTGACGGGTGAGGAGGACGATCGGCCGGCGCCCGCCGCTCAGGAGCTCCTCCTCGTCCGCCGTGAGAGTCACCAGCTCACGCGCGACGTCCAGTCCCGGCACCATCACCGCGAACGGTTTGCCACCGCGCCGCTTGCGTCGGCGCAGCTCCGCCACGGCCGCGTCGTCGCGGGCGTCGCACACCAGGTGGTACCCGCCGAGTCCCTTGACCGCGATGATCCCGCCCTCGGCGAGGAGCTTCCGGGCCGTACGCAGAGCGTCCTCGTCACGGGACAGGGACACGCCTTCCCCGCCGACCAGTTCGAGCCGTGGCCCGCAGTCGGGACAGGCGATCGGCTGGGCGTGGAAGCGCCGGTCGCGCGGGTCCTCGTACTCCGCCCGGCAGGCCCCGCACATCTCGAAGTCCGCCATCGTGGTGGCGGCACGGTCGTACGGAAGGCCGGTGACGATCGTGAACCGGGGGCCGCAGTGCGTGCACGTGATGAACGGGTGGCGGTAGCGCCGGTTCGACGGATCGCCCAGCTCCTCCAGGCAGTCCCGGCAGGTGGCGATGTCGGGCGAGACCAGCGTCCTGGCCCGGTCGGACGCGCTGGACCGCTCGATGGTGAAGCCCGTACCGCCGCGCGTCGGCTGCTCGCTCGTCCGCACGTCCTCGACGACCGCGAGCGGTGGGGCGTCGGCGCTCAGACGGCGGCCGAACTCCTCCACGGCCCCGGCCGTTCCCTCGACCTCGGCGAGCACCCCGTCGCCGGTGTTGGTCACCGAGCCCGTGAGCAGCAGCTCCGAGGCGGTGACATAGACGAAGGGCCGGAAGCCCACGCCCTGCACGACGCCGCGCACCTCGAACCTGCGCCGGATCCGCTGCTCCCGGCCGCGGCCCATCATCTCCAGTCCCGACAGGGCCTCCCGGGCCTTCGCCCGGTCGATGAGCTCGACGGCGAAGCCCATATGGAGAAGCACCCAGTCGTCGCGACCGGGTGCCTCGTCGAGCATGCCGATGTTGACGCGGCGCTCGGCGCCCTCCACGTCCACCAGAGCCAGCTGGCCCGCATACCCGTCCACGATCTCCACGACGCGGCCAGGAATGCCTAGGCACATGATCAGGATCTCCTGGGGTCGGTGCTGTTCACGGACGCGGTCGGTACGGACGGCACGAGCTGCCGGACCAGGGTGTGCACTGCCTGCATCGCCTCGGGCACCACGCTGTCGACGGCTTCGCTGAGCCCGATGCCCTCCTCGACTCCGGCGGGTGTGCAGCCGACGAGGTAGGTGAGCGGCAGCGTACCGCCCAGTTGACCCAGATTTGCTAGGACAGCAACCGGATTCATCCCATGTGCGTCGAATTCACCCGAACCGAGGTCATCCACGCCGATGTGGAGCACCGTCACCTCCCCGGGGGCGCCGCCCCCCGGGTACGCGTCGACCAGAACCAGCGCGTCGTACCCGTCGAGCAGGTCGTACGCGAGATGCATGCCGCGGATGCCGTAGTCCACCACCCGGACCTGCGGGGGCATCGCGCCGTCGCGGGCCAGCCGGCGCACGACCTCCGGGCCGAAGCCGTCGTCGCCGAGAAACAGATTGCCGATGCCCGCGACCAGCACCCGGGCGGCCGTGTCAGGTTCCGTCGTCATCCTCGGCTCAGCCGCCCCCGGACCGGAGGTCGGGCGATTCCGGGTCCTGAGTCCTCTCCGGGTGTACGGAGGTGTCGGAGTGTTCGTCCGAGGTGCCCGAGGGGCGGTCTGCCGGGCCGCCCGACGGCCGGTCCGAGCCGGTGCCGCGGGACCCCTTCGGGCCCCGTTCCTCCTGCGGCTCCTCCTCGACGCCGCTGTTCTTCTCCGGTGTCTCAGCCATGGGGTGCTCCTCACTCACTTCACTCGGATCGGGGTTCACATCGAACGGATGCGCAGGTAGCGGCGGATGTCGGGGATCGACCTGATCCCGACCGCCACGGCGACGAGCGCCGCGGCCGCGGCCGCTCCGGCGGTGATGATGCCCAGGGTCTTCACGATCGGTTCTCCTCTCGGTGCTGCGCCGTCTCCTCGACGCTCAGGGGTGTCAGCTCGTCGGGCGCGAAGTAGAAGTAGCGGCCGTACCAGTCGTGCAGGTCCGACGCGGGGTCGTCGACGAGGACCAGGGCGATGTGCGTACCGCCGTCCACGTCCGAGAGAACGGCGGTCACCCGGGCCACCTGGCCGGCGAAGAACAGATCCTGCGCGTCCGCCCGCCGGGAGGGGTGGACGCGGACCAGGCTGCCACTGGCAACCCGGACCCCGCCGATCACGACCGCGTCGCTCCCGGGCCGTACCGAGGCGTCGGCCGCCGGATCCCACCAGGGGGCGCCCGCGGTGTCGAAGGCGGCGGGCTCCACGTCCCGGACATCGGCCGCCGGGCCCACGGGAGCCGCGGGCTGCGGCGGGTGCGGGTCGCGCAGCAGGCCGTGCAGCTGCTGGAGGTCGGCGGGCGACATGCCGTCGCACCGGTCGATGATCTCCCGGGCGCGGGGGTCGGTGGCCCTGGCCTCCGCCTTCTCCTCCTCCGTCATGGTCATCACGCGGAGGGTCAGGATCTCGTCGATCTCGGTCGAGTCGAACAGGGCGCCGGGGCTCTGCTCGGCGACCTCCGGGTAGTCGTACAGGATGATCGGCGCACCGAGCAGGGTGTCCGTCGTCCCCTTCGGGCCGGCCAGCACGGGCCAGCACCTGCGCTGCCGGCAACGGTCGGCGGCCGCTGCCGCCCCGGCGGGCGGTTCGAGCAGCGAGACGAACTCGGCGTCGTGCGCCCGCAGCAGCAGATGCGCGCCGATCAGCGAGGACCGGATCGCGGCGTCCTTGGTGGCCACGGGCTCCGGATGCTCGTTGCGCACCGCCACCGAGAGGCGCACGTATCCGTCGTCGACGACGGCTCGCGTGCGGACCCGGACCGCCAACGGCAGCCGCCGCCGCACGATCCGGCCCACCACCACGCCCCGCGCGTCGGTGACCGGCTCGGTGTCCTCGCCGCCCGGGACCTCGTGGACGGCGTCCGCCACCTCCCCCAACGGCAGGGCGGTCAGAACGACTTCACGCTCGACGGCCTCGTCCCAGGACATTACCGACACCCCGTCGACGGTGAGCTGCTCGACCGGTACGTCCACCCCGTCCTCGCCCGTGCTCCGCACCTCGCGGACCTGGAGCTGGAGGAAGCGCAGATGCACGGTGACGGCCGCCGGCCCGTCGCGCGGTGCCAGCAGGCACTGCATCTCCATCTCCGGCTCCTCGCCGAAACTCGCCGCCGTGGCCTGCGGCGGACCGAGGACCCCGAACTGCCAGCGCGACCGGTTCTTGTGCGAGCTCGCCCGGTACGGGTACAGGAGGTACCCCTCGTACAGGACGGCGTCGGCGATCGAACGCACCTGGTCAAGACTCATAGGACCACCTCGTCGTGCTCGGCCAGGAGGGCCTGGACCGTCTCGTCCCAGCTGATCAGCCCGCGCCGGGCCCGGAAGTCCGCGAAGCGCGCCAGCACCTCGTGGTCCAGCCGGATCCATCCGGTGCTCGGGTAGTGCGCCGCCACCATGCGCCGCCACACCTCGACCGGCATCGGGTGCCGGGCCTCGCAGTCCCACGGCACCTGCTCGACCCCGAAGCCCTTGCTGCCGCGAGTGAAGACCGTGCCGGAGAACATCAGGGCGAGGGGCACCGAACCCTCGCCCAGGGCGTGCAGATAGCGGGAACCGATCACGTCGAAGTCGTATGTGCAGGGCAGGGCTAGATCGACCTCGGTCGCACCGCTGAACCCCTGCACGGTGGTGTCGCAGCTCATCCACTGGAACGGCTTCAGGGTGTCCGTCCAGCGGTCCCGGCCGCCGAACAGCGCCACCAGGCCGCTCTGTTCGGCCTCGTCGTAATGGCGCCGCTGCGGCTCGATGCGGACCTGGCAGTGCAGCGCGATGGCGTGGATCCGCCGACCCGTCCGCTCCTCGATCCGCAGCCGTGCGGTCAGCTGCGGAGCGGCCGCGTACGGCTCGGCGACGACATCGAGCACGGAGAACGCGAAGTCGTTCACGGCGCCCCGATCCCCGCGGCGGGCCGGCTGCGGTCCGCCACCCGCGCGAAGAAGCCGTCCATCGCGGCACGGGCCTCGGTGCCACCGTCGAACCCGCGCCACAGTCGGCGCAGTTGCCCCACCAGCTCGTAACAGGCGTCGATCGGCACCAGATGGCATGACCCCTCGCTCTCCGCCGTACGCCGGATCAGCAGCGCCTCCACGTCCGGACGCAGCACGGCGAGCTCCGGGCTCGACTCGACGACGGCCGCCCAGGCGTCCAGCGGCAGTTCCGACTCGGTGGCCCCGGCGGGCCCGGGATAGAACGCGACCATCCGGTCCTGGACGGAGTTGCGGAACAGGAAGGCGAGCCCCACGGGAATCTGCAACTCGTCCCAGGCGCGCCCGTCCACCGTCAGCCCGGCGAAGTGCAGATAGCGCTCGGGGACCGCCCGGTAGCGCAGCTCCGCGTTCTCGTCGGTGAACAGCAGATAGCAGGCCCGGCACCCGCACATCAGGGCGCGGCTGTCGAGGTTCACCACATGGGGGTGGCTCTCGCCGATCGGTTCCGCGCACATCTCGCAGCGCTCACCGGCGGGCGGCCGAGGCCGGTTGCGCGTGAGCCGCAGCAGGGTGGAGGCCGGCGAGGCGGAACGGCCGCCGGCGATCACCGCGCCACCGCCGCGGGGACCGACACCGAGACCGTGGCACCGTCCGACAGCAGGGGCAGCGGGGCCAGGTGCACACTGTCCCCGTCGAGGCAGACCCCGGCCCGCCGTACGTCGTAGTGCGCGCGGCACCCGGCGCAACGCAGGATCGCGTCCCCGGAACGGCCGCCCAGCCGCCGCGCCAGCGTGGCACCCTCGAACGGCCGCTCACAGCGCGCGCACCGGTCCTCGAAGGCGAAGAGATCCGTGCCCACCCGGCAGGCCACCACCCGCATCGTGCCGACACCGACCCGGGCCACGGTGCCGGGCTCCAGCCCCGACAGCTGCGGTACGACCTCCCACGACGCGCCGTCGCCGGCCGTCCCGGACTCCGCGTGCAGCCGGGCGAACAGCGAGTCCACCGGTACCAGCGGCCCCGCTGCCCCGGCGTCCTCGTCGGCCGCGGTCTCGACCTCGATCGAGGTGATCTCCGGCGCCGCCGCCTCCACTGCACCCTGCACGGCCAGCTTGAGCGTGACCGAGGACGACGGGCAGCCGTCGCAACTGCCCAGCAGCCGCAACCGGACGGCGCCCTCGTCGGTGACGGCGAGCAGCTCCACATCACCGCCGTGCGACCCCAGATACGGTCGTACGCTCTCCAGCGCCCGCTCGACCCGGGTCTCCACGCCGTAGGGATGCAGCCCGTGCACCAGCAGGACGCCGGCCACCAGCTCGTCGTCGGCCAGGGCGGCCAGGACGTCGTCGTCCAGCCGCCCCTGTTCGTGCACGAGGTCGAGCAGCCGTTCCAGCCCGGCACCGTAGAAGTCGGCGACGAGCCGGACCAGTTCCTCGCTGCGCTCGCGGGCGATCGCGCCGCCCGAGCCGCTGGCGGCGATCAGGGTGTCGATGCGCTCACCGGTCGTCCGCCAGTCGGGCGCGGCCGGGGACTCCTCCCGCGCCATCATTCACTGCCCGCGGACTGGGTGGGGGAGTGCAGGAGTTCCAGCTTCTTGCCCTCGCCGAGGTACATGTGCACACCGCAGGGCAGACAGGGGTCGAAGCTGCGCACCGTGCGCATGATGTCGATGCCCTTGAAGTTCTCCCGGTCGTTCTCCTCGAAGATCGGCTGCCCCTGCACGGCGTCCTCGTAGGGACCCGGCGTGCCGTACGTGTCGCGGGGGCTCGCGTTCCACGGAGTCGGCGGGTACGGGTGGTAGTTGGCGATCTTGCCGTCCCGGATCACCATGTGGTGCGAGAGGACGCCCCGTACCGCCTCGGTGAACCCGCAGCCCACGCCCTCCTCGGGCACCTCGAACTTCTCCCAGGTCTTGGTGTTCCCGGAGCGGATCTCCACGAGCGCCTTCTCCGCGAAGTGCAGTGCACAGGCGGCCGCGTAGGCCTGGAAGTAGCTGCGTGCCCGGTTGCGCTCGATGGTGTTGCTCCACTTCGGGACGTGCCACTCCAGCTCCACCGGCCCCTTGAGGGCGGTCTTGGGGAGGTTGATCTTGACGCTGTGGCCGGTGGCCTGGATGTAGCCGATGTCGACCAGACCGGCCAGCGCGGTGGTCCACAGCCGCGCGAGCGGCCCGCCGCCCGTGTCGAGCGCCAGGTAGTCCTTGCCGTCGAACCACCGCGGTGACATGACCCAGCTGTACTTGTCGTCCAGGTCCCGCTTCTGCGGCTGCGGGTTGGTGTGCTGGTTCCATGGGTGGCGCCGGTCGACCGGATTGCCGAGCGGGTCGTGGGAGACGAAGGTCTCCTGCTCGTCCCAGTCGTTGTAGTACGACGAACCGAGCAGGATCCGGATGCCGAGGTTGATCTTCACCAGGTCGGTGGTGACCAGTTTCCCGTCGACGACGACACCGGGGGTGACGTACATCTTCCGGCCCCAGTCGGTCATGTCCTTGTACTCGAAGTTGCAGTGCTCGGGGTCCTGGAAGGAGCCCCAGCAGCCCAGCAGGATGCGCCGGTTGCCGACCTGCTCGTACCCCGGCAGGGCCTCGTAGAAGAAGTCGAAGAGATCGTCGTGCATCGGCACGACCTTCTTCATGAACTCGACGTACCGCTGGAGGCGGGTGATGTAGTCCGTCATCAGCTGGATGGTCGCCACGGTGCCGACCCCGCCGGGATAGAGCGTGGAGGGGTGGACGTGCCGGCCCTCCATCAGGCAGAACATCTCCCGGGTCATCCGGCTGACCTGGAGCGCTTCGCGGTAGAACTCGCCGGTGAACGGGTTCAGCGACCGCATGATGTCGCCGATCGTCCTGTATCCGTGCGCGTCGGCGTGCGGGGAGGGGGTGCGGTTGGCCTGTTCCAGCACCCCGGGGTTGGTCTCCGCGACCATCTTCTCGCAGTAGTCGACCCCGACCAGGTTCTCCTGGAAGATGTTGTGGTCGAACATGTACTCCGCGGCCTCGCCGAGATTCACGATCCATTCGCCGAGGTGCGGCGGCTTCACCCCGTACGCCATGTTCTGCGTGTAGCAGGAACATGTGGCGTGGTTGTCACCGCAGATTCCGCAGATGCGACTCGTGATGAAGTGCGCGTCGCGCGGGTCCTTTCCCTTCATGAAGACCGAATAGCCCCGGAAGATGGAGCTGGTGCTGTGGCACTCGGCGACCACCTTCTGCTTGAAGTCGATCTTCGTGTAGATACCCAGGCTGCCGACGATCCGGGTAATGGGATCCCACGCCATTTCGACCAGGTCGTTCTTGCCCTGGCCGCCTCCGGCACCTTTGTGCTGCGTCGCGGTCATTGGCCGTCTCTTCTTTCTGTTCGTTGCTGTGATGTACGAGGTCACTCACCAGGTGCGTGTGGCGCCGGTCGTGAGTTTCCCGCCGGGCTTACGCCATTTCGGTTCGCGGTCCAGGGCGTGGGTGGTGAGGTGGCGCAGCCGCCGTATCGTCGACCCGTACGGCCCGACCGCGTTGGTCGAGAGCTTTCCGCCGGGGGGCTCGTCCATGAACGGCATGAACTTGTCCGGGAACCCGGGCATGGTGCAGCCGATGCAGATGCCACCGACGTTGGGGCAGCCGCCGATGCCGTTCATCCAGCCGCGCTTGGGCACGTTGCACTTGACCGCGGGGCCCCAGCAGCCCAGCTTGACGATGCACTTCGGCGAGCCGTACTCCGTCGCGAAGTCGGCCTGCTCGTAGTACCCGGCTCGGTCGCAGCCCTCGTGGACCGTCGACCCGAACAGCCACGTCGGCCGCAGCGCGTCGTCGAGCGGGATCATCGGGGCCTGGTCGGTGGCCATGTAGAGCAGGTAGGTGAGCGTCTCCGAGAGGTTGTCCGGCTGGATGGGGCATCCGGGTACGCACACGATCGGGATGCCGGCCTTGGACTTCCAGTCCCAGCCCAGGTAGTCGGGAACCCCCATTGCGCCGGTCGGGTTGCCCGCCATGGCGTGGATGCCGCCGTACGTCGCGCAGGTGCCGACCGCGACGACCGCGGTCGCCTTCGGAGCCAGCCGGTCGAGCCACTCGCTGGTCGTCATCGGCTGGCCGGTGGCGGGATCGTTGCCGAACCCGCACCAGTAGCCCTCGTCGTGCAACCGCTCGTTCGGAATGGATCCCTCGACCACCAGGACGAACGGTTCCAGTTCTCCGCGATCGGCCTTGAAGAACCATTCGAGGAAATCATCGGCGCCGCCGTTCGGGCCGCATTCGAAATCGATGAGCGGCCAGTGGACAGCTACCTGCGGAAGTCCCGGCAGGGCGCCGAGCGCGATTTCCTCGATGCTCGGCTGCGTGGCGGCGGTCAGGGAGACGGAATCGCCGTCGCAGCTCAGTCCTGCGTTGATCCACAGCACGTGGATCAGTGTGTCCTCCGCCTTTACCGCTTCCTTTGTCGGCATGGCTGTGTCGCCTTTCGGAATGACGGCCCAACCGGCCATCGGCCCCCACGGGTGGGTACGCGCACATTGCTACCATCACGCCTCGATTCGCGAGCACCGGCAACAGGGGAATTCGCCGCCCCGGCTCGTCACCGGGGGCCGAATGACGGCATGCGGTGGGCCGCTCGGGTGGTCCGGGCGGGGGACCGGTCCCGTCGGGCGGCGCCACGGTCCTCCCGTGGCCCTACGGTCGGAGCCACCCGCGGAAGGACGAGGCACCGGTGCACGAGCTGGCCATCACACAGAGCGTCGTCGACTCGGTGTGCGAACGCGCCGGGGGGCGTCCGGTCCGCTCGGTCCGCGTCCGCGTCGGCGTGCTCACGGCCGTGGTGCCCGACTCGATGCGGTTCTGCTTCGGCCTGGTCACGGAGGGAACGGCCGCCGAGGGCGCGCAGTTGGAGATCGACCAGCCGCCCGGCGCCGGCCGCTGCCGTACCTGTGCCGTCGAATTCACCCTGACCGACCTGATTCTGCTGTGTCCCTGCGGCAGCGCGGATGTGGAGATCACATCGGGACAGGAACTGCAGATCGTCTCCATGGAAGTGGGCTGAACCATGTGCGGTACCTGCGGCTGTGCCGAGGAGTCCGGCGGGACCAGGATCGTGATGCTGCGGGAGGATGGTGCACCGGACCACGGACATCCGCATCCGCACCCGCACCCTCGTCCGCACGAGCGTCGTCAGCCGAGTGGAGCCGGTGAGACGGTCACCATCGAGCAGAAGGTACTCGCCAAGAACGACCTGCTCGCGGAGCGCAACCGGACGTGGATGACCGACCGCGGCGTCGTGGCCGTGAACGTGATGAGCTCGCCGGGCGCGGGCAAGACCACCCTTCTGGAACGCGCCGTCACCGACCTCGGCGGCCGCCGGCCGATGGCCGTCATCGAGGGCGATCAGGAGACGAGGCTCGACGCCGACCGGATCAGGCGTACGGGCTGCGCCGTGGTGCAGGTGAACACGGGGGCGGGGTGCCACCTCGACGCGGAGATGATGCGGGACGCCCTCACGGCGCTGTCCCCGGCCGAGGGATCGCTGCTCATGGTGGAGAACGTCGGAAACCTGGTGTGCCCTGCCCTGTTCGACCTGGGGGAGCGCAGCAAGGTCGTGATCATCTCGGTCACCGAAGGCACGGACAAACCGCTGAAGTACCCGTACATGTTCGCCGCTGCCGACCTGATCCTGATCAACAAGTCCGATCTCCTGCCCCATGTCGACTTCGACATCGAGCAGTGCGCGCAGCACGCGCGCTCGGTGAACCCGGACGTGCGCGTGCTGACGGTCTCCGCGACCACCGGCGAGGGCCTGGCCCACTGGTACGACTGGCTGGCGGAGCAGCGGTAGCCCCTCCGCCGCCGCACCGCGGTCAGCCCCGGGGGAACGGGGGCTGCGGGACCGCGGTGCCGGGCGCCGGGCGTTCCTTGCGGACGAAGGCCCGGCGCAGCCCGTGGTACGGGTGGTGCGGGTCCGCGAAGATGCGGTGCATGCGGACGAGTTCGGCCTCCCGGTACGGGGCCAGGTCGACCCGGTCCCGCTCCTCCTTCTTCGCGTGGATCCGGGACTGCGTCGCGGGCAGGGCTGCCAGGCGGGTCGCCAGGGCGCCGACTTCCGAGTCGAACGACTGGGGGGTGCACGGGATCACCCCGTCGACCAGCCCGAGCCGATGGGCCGCGGTGGAGCTGACCGGCAGGGCGTCCCGCATGAGCCGGTCGGCCGCCGCCGCACCCACCCGCCGCGGCAGCGTGTACGTCCAGTACTCCGATCCGTACAGCCCCATCAGGCGGTAGTGCGGATTGAATACCGCGCCCGCCCTGCACCACACCTCGTCGGCTGCCAGGGCCAGCATCACCCCGCCCGCCGCGGCGTTCCCGGCCAGGGCGGCGACGACGAGCCGGTCCGTGGTGGTCAGCACCGCCTCCACCAGGTCGTCCATGGCATTGATGTTGGCCCAGGACTCGGCGCCGGGATCGGCCGCCGCCTCGATCACGTTGAGGTGGATGCCGTTGGAGAAGAAGTCCCGGCCGCCGCCGACGACCAGCACCGAGGTCGGCCGGGAGCAGGCGAACCGGTAGGCGCGCAGCAGGCGTTGGCACTGCGCCGTGCTCATCGCGCCGCCACGGAACGAGAACGACAGGAAGCCGGTCCCGGCCTCCTCCCGGTAGCCGATCTCGGACCAGGTGTCGTCGTCCCCGGTCCGGTGCAGCGGAGCCGGCCGCTCGGGTACGGCGGACAGCCGCCCGGCCAGCGCCGAGGTGGCGGGGAGCTTGAAGGTGGCCGGGCCGCCCGGCGCCCGCCGTGGCCGCAGCTCGGGGATCCACACCGCGCCGTCCGTGGTCGCCCGGCAGATCGCGCCGTCCCGGGTGGCCACCACATCTCCCGGACGCCCGCCCAGCCGGGACTCGGGGTACCCGCCGTGCTGGAACCACTCGCCGCCCAGCAACTCGTCGAGCACACCTGGCTGGGAGTCCGCCGCCCTGAGCCTGCGGACCACCGTCGCGGTGGAGTCCGACTGCCAGTCGATGCGACGCAGCGACTGGCGGAACAGGGGGCGGCAGCCTTCGCCGGCGCCGGAGGCCTGCGGCGCCGGGGTGTACGTCCCCGATGCGAAGCGTCCGACCGCCAGAAGCACCGCCTGCACGGCGGCGTCCGAGATCTCGTTGCGGTACAGGTCGCTCTTGCCCACCGGGGGCAGCGGACAGGGCACGGAGGCCCAGACGTCGCCCGCGTCCATCTCCGCGTTCGCCTGGAGCACGGTGACGCCCCAGCGGTCCGCTCCCTCGTGGACGGCCCAGTCCAGGGAGGAGGGCCCGCGGTCGCCGACCGGCCCCGGATGGACGACGAGACAGGTGTGGACCGACCAGACGTCCCTCGGGATCGCGGTCTTCAGGTACGGCGCCACAACAAGGTCCGGGCCCTCCCGGCTGACGGCTTCCCGGACCGGGCCTTCCTCGTGCGCGAGTTGCACGGCGACGGAGTGCCCGTGGTCCCTCAGCTCCGCCTGGACACGTTGGGTGAGGCTGTTGAAGGCGCTTGCGACAAGCAGGATGTGCACGGCGATCTCCCGGTGGCTGCGATCAGTCCTGACCGAGCGTGGGCGTGGACTCCTGCTCGGCGGAACCCACTCGGCGGGAACATGCCGGGAATTCACTCGAAGCGGCTCCTTCGCGAGCACGCCTACCGGCTCATGCGTGAGCCGGAGATGCGAAGGGTGCGACTCCACGACGCGCGGCACTCGTGGCTCAGCCACCCCGCCGTGAACGGTGTGCGGGCCGGCGCCGCGGTCCGGTTCGTGGGCTGCTACGGGAGCGGAGCCGGGTCGACCCGGCGCCACGTTGCCACGGGGCCGGGGTCCCGGGCGTCCTCGGGGGTGACCCAGAACGCCCTCCCCAGTTCGGAGCTGTACTGGGCGCCCGTCCGTCCGTCCCCGGAGGAGCGGCCGGTCAGCCGGCGCCCGATCCACGGCATCAGGTGCTCGCGGGCGAAGCGGACGTCATCGACGCGTCGTCGGGCCCACCTGGGCGGTACGGCGGCGGGCAGTGCCGTCCGCCAGTCGTTCTCCGGAGGCAGCCCCAGCGTCTGCCAGACCGCCTCGGCCACCCTGCTGTGTCCGTCGGCCGTCAGATGCAGCCGGTCGACGTCCCACAACCGGGGATCGCCCAGCGCCGGTGCTCCGTACAGATCGACGACCAGCGCTCCGTGCCGGGCCGCCAAGTCGTCGACCAGGGAGAACAGCTCCTCCATCCGCGGACGGAAACGCTCCATCACCGGGCCGTTGCGCCCCGGGCTACGCATGAGCACGAGTTGCTTGCACGAGGGCGCGAGACGTTCCACCGCCTCTTCGAGCCGTCCGCGGACCATGCCCATGTCGCACTTGGGCCGCAGTGTGTCGTTGAGCCCGCCGACGAGTGTGACGACATCCGCCTGCAGGGCGGCGGCCACATCGACCTGTTCGTCGACGATCTGGCCGATCAGCTTGCCCCGGACGGCGAGATTCGCGTAGCGGAATCCAGGCGTACGGACGGCGAGCCGGCCGGCGAGGACATCGGCCCAGCCGCGGTACGAACCGTCGGGCAGCAGGTCCGACATGCCCTCGGTGAACGAGTCGCCGACCGCGACAAGACTGCTGTAGGAGGCATTTATTTCCATGGCGATGCGCATCGTATCGCGGTGGGGTCCGGCGCCTTCCGGAGTCCGCGGTCGCTCAGCTCCGACCGGGCCGCCGGTCCACGGGGCGGGCCGCGGACCCCGCCGGTGCGCGCAGGGGACGCGGCCGGAAGCCGCACCGCGTCCCCTGCACCGGTCAGCGTGCCTTCGGGCGCCCGACCAGTTCGCGGAGCACGTCCTCCATGGTGACCATTCCGGCCAGCCGGTCGTCCTCGTCGAGAACAGCCGCCAGATGCGTACGGCTGCGCCGCAGCGCGGTCAGGACGTCGTCCAGCGGGGTGTCGGCCCGGACCCGGGCGATGGGGCGCATCGCGGTCACCGGGAAGGGCACATCGCGCGGCGTGGCATCGAGGGCGTCCTTCACATGGAGGTAGCCCAGGATCCGCTCCTCGCTGTCCATCACGGGAAAGCGCGAGAACCCGCTCTCGTACGAGAGCTGTTCCAGTTGCTCCGGTGTGGTCCCGATCCTGGCGTACGTGACCTGGTCGACCGGCATCACCACGTCCCGCACCGGGCGACGGCCCAGTTCGAGGGCGTGGTGCAGCCGCTCGGCCGAGCGGTCGTCGACCAGCCCGGCGTCACCTGCGTCCGTCACCAGCCGGGCCAGTTCGTCGTCGGAGAACGTGGCGGACACCTCGTCCTTCGGCTCGACCCGCAGGATCTTGAGTATCCCGTTGGCGAGGGCGTTGATCGCGAAGATCACCGGGCGCAGCGCCCTGGCCAGGGCCACCAGCGGGGGGCCGAGCACCAGCGCGGCGCGGACGGGCTCGGCCAGGGCGATGTTCTTCGGCACCATTTCGCCGAGGAGCATGTGCAGATACGTCGCCACGGACAGCGCGATCACGAACGAGATCGGATGGATCAGCCCGTGCGGCATGCCCACCGCATCGAAGACGGGCTCCAGCAGATGCGCGAAGGCCGGCTCGGCGACGATGCCGAGCACCAGCGTGCAGAGGGTGATGCCGAGCTGCGCCGCCGCGAGCAGTGCCGATACGTGTTCGAGGCCCCAGACGACGCTTCGCGCCCGCCTGTCCCCCGCCTCGGCCGCGGGCTCGATCTGGCTGCGGCGTACGGAGATCAGCGCGAACTCCGCCCCGACGAAGAAGGCGTTGACGACCAGGGTCATCAGACCGATCAAGAGCTGGACGGCGATCATCGTGCGTCCTCCGTCTGCTCGTCGTCGCCGGGCAGCGGAGCGTGCAGCAGGGCCCGCGCGGCGCGGCGCCCCGATGCGTCGACCACGTCGATCCGCCAGCCCGCCAGCTCGACCGAGTCACCCACGGAGGGGATACGGCCGACCTCGGTGGCGACGAGCCCGGCGAGTGTTTCGTACGGTCCGTCCGGCACCCGCAGTCCGATCGTCTTCAGCTGGTCGACGCGCGCGGCGCCGTCGGCCGACCACAGGGTCCGTCCGTCGGCGTCCTCGCCGGCCGGCGCGAGGTCCGCGGTCTCGTGCGGGTCGTGTTCGTCACGCACCTCACCGACCACTTCCTCGACGATGTCCTCCAGCGTCACGACTCCGGCCGTGCCGCCGTACTCGTCGATGACGACGGCCATGGCGAGCTTGCCGGACAACCGGTCCAGGAGCCGGTCCACCGTGAGGGTCTCCGGCACGAGCAGCGGTTCGCGCAGCATCTCCGAGACGCGCGTCCGGGACCGCAGCTCTGCGGGGATGGCCAGCACGTCCTTGATGTGGGCCACACCGACGACGGTGTCCAGGCTGCCGAGATAGACGGGGAAACGGGACAGGCCCGTCGCCCGGGTGGCGTTCGCGACGTCCTCGACCGTCGCCTGCGCCTCCAGCGCGGTGACCTGGACCCGGGGGGTCATCACGTTCTCCGCCGTGAGCTCCGACAGATTCAGCGTGCGGAGGAACAGCTCCGCCGTGTCCGCCTCCAGCGCACCTTCCTTCGCGCTGTGCCGGGCCAGCGCCGCCAGCTCCTGCGGGCTGCGCGCGGAGGCCAGCTCCTCGGCCGGTTCCAGGCCGAAGCGGCGCACGATCCGGTTGGCGGTGTTGTTCAGGTGGCTGATGAAGGGCCGGAAGACGGCGGTGAAGGCCCGCTGCGGCGTGGCGACGGTCTTCGCCACGGCGAGAGGGGAGGAGATCGCCCAGTTCTTCGGGACGAGTTCGCCGACGATCATCAGGAACACGGTGGACAGCGCGGTTCCCAGGACGAGGGCCACCGAGGACGCCACGCTCGGGGACAGGCCCACCGCCTCCACCGGACCGCGGATCAGCTTCGCGATGGACGGTTCGGAGAGCATGCCGACCACCAGGTTGGTGACGGTGATGCCGAGCTGAGCGCCGGAGAGCTGGAAGGTGAGGCTGCGCACGGCCTTCATGGCGCTCGCCGCGCCCCGCTCACCCCGCTCGACGGCCCGTTCGAGCTGGCCGCGCTCGACCGTCGTCAGAGAGAACTCGGCCGCGACGAAGGCGCCGCAGGCCAGGGAGAGCAGTACTGCCACGAGCAGCAGGAGCACTTCGGTCATCGGTTCACCTCCGTCCCATGATCGGGGAGGGGCAGGAGGATCGCTCGGTGCCGGCGATACCGGCTACTGGGAGGCTCGCCCATGGGCGGACGCTCACACCTTTCGGAAGGATCGGACAGAGGAACATCCATAGTAAAGGATCAGCAAAGTCGATCGATCTCCCGGTGATCTTCTCAGTCCGTGAGCGGCTTCACCCAGCGCCGCCAGTGGTCCTCGCGGTGGTAGCCACTCGCGGCCCATGTGCGGTGCGCCCGCTCGTTGGCTTCCAGGACCATGGCGTCGACCCGCCGCCCGCCGAGGCTGAGGAATCGCTGTTCCGCCGCCTCCGTCAAGGCGGTGGCGATGCCTTCCCGGCGGTGGTCGGGGTGCACGGCCAGTCGGTAGGCGGAGCACCGCCAGCCGTCGAAACCGGCTATGACGGTTCCCACGAGACGACTGCCTTGCTCCGCCAGAAGCAGGGCTTCGGGGTCTCTCGAAATGAGCCGGGACACCCCGTCGTGGTCGTCGCTGACGCTCGTTCCTTCTGCGGCTTCGAGCCAGAAGCTCAACACGGCGTCGACGTCGCCGGGACCGGCGCAGCGGATGTGGAGATCACTCATGGGGCGAGCCAAGCAGAGCGCCGATCCGTTCGGCGAGCGATTTCCGCGCTGCGCGCGCTGTCCGTGGCGATTCGGCGCGTCACGGTGCCGTGCCGGTACGACTCCGTGACTCAGTAGGCGGAGTTGACGTTGTCGATGGATCCGTAGCGGTCGGCGGCGTAGTTGGCGGCCGCGGTGATGTTGGCGACGGGGTTGGTGAGGTCG
>NZ_JBHVWT010000056.1:0-29264 GCF_042882135.1 Streptomyces sp. NPDC058240 | reverse complement strand
ACGCCGAAATCCTTCGCGATCTGCGCAAGGGTGACGCCCTTCTCGCGGTTGCGCGCCACGCGCACGACATCGTCACGGAACTCTTCGGGATAGGGGACAGGCACAGCAACATCCTTCCAGGCCGCCCTACGGGCAAGCCAGGCCAGGTGTCACCTCAACGTGCAGCAGACCCAGGTGCGTGAATGAGGCGACACGTGGTAGTTCAGAGAAACTGGATGAACCAGCCCCTGGTGCTGTCGCTCCTGGAGACATGTACCGCGCGCCCGACGCGACCGTTGTGGTCATGGGCGACGGCAGCCTGTGGAGGCCAGGCGCCCGACGCTCCGGGCCGAGGCGAGGAACGCCGAGCTGGGCTTAGCACTGGCTCAACGACCTCGCGGAGCCCTAAATGGCACGCTCCTGAACGGGATCCCGGGATTCCGGGTGATCTGGATCATCGGCCGGGGCGGCGGCACGCAGCGCCGCCTCAACCTGGCGGTTGCTGGTCATGGTCGACGTGACGGCGGTCATGATAAGGAGGAGGCCAGCGGCGGTGTAGAGCGGGGTGCGTACGTCGTAGGTGGTGGCCAGCCAGCCGCCGAGGAAGGCGCCGAACGGGGCGGCGCACATGGCGAGCATGCGGGAGGTGGACGCGACCCGGCCCATCAGGTGGGCGGGGACGATCGCCTGTCGGAGGGAGGGGCCGAGCACCATCGTGGCGCCCATGCCCGCTCCGCAGACGGCGAGCGCGAGGCCGGCGACGTACGGGTTCGGGGCGACGGCAAGGCCCAGGATGGCGAGTCCCTCGACTGCGGCCGTGCAGGTAAGCGCGGTGCCGGTGCCGAGTCGTCGGCCGAGGAAGGAGGCGATGCCCGCGCCGAGCAGACCGCCTGTGGCCTCCGCCGTGAGGAGCAGGCCGAAGCCGAAGGTGTCGATGCCGAGACGATCGTGCGCGAAGAGGGCGAGTACGGTCTCCACGGCGAGGAAGGCGACGTTCCCGACCGCCGGACGCAGCGCGAGCCCCAGCAGCAACTGATCCCGGAATACGTACGAGGCGCCGGCCCGCGCCTGCCGCAGCAGCGACTCACGGGCCTGCGGTAGGGGCCGGGGTGCGGCAGGCAGCGACCGTACGAGCAGTGCGGAGAGCGCGAACGACACCGCGTCGGCGAGCAGCGGAACCGCCCGCCCGAGTGCGAGCAGGGCACTGCCCGCGGGCGGCCCGGCGAAGCCGGACGCGGCGGTCTGGGTGCCGCGCAGGCGGGAGTTGGCGCGCTCCAGGAGCGCGGGGTCGCGGCCGAGCAGATCCGGCAGATAGGCCGTGGCGGCCGTGTCGAAGAAGAGTCCGCCGAGGCCGAGCAGGAAGGCGACGGCCGCGAGCAGCGGAATGCTCAGCACGTCGAGCGCGGCCGCTGCCGCCGGTATCGCGAGCAGCACCGCACGCGCCGCGTCCATGACCCACATCGTGCGCCGACGGTCCCAGCGGTCCACCAGCGCACCGCCGAGCACCCCGAAGAGCAGCCACGGCAGCGTTCCGGCGGCCGTGACGACGGCGAGCGCCATCGGATCCCGCGTCAACGTCAACGCGAGCAGCGGCAGCGCGGCATGCGACACCCCGTCACCGAGCGAGGACACCGTCTGCGCAGTCCACAGCCGTCCGAACCCGGTCGGCAACTTCCGAACATCTGAGGTCACTTGGCGTCCCCTTCGGCCTGCTCGCGCGATGCCGGGTGGAACAGTGCGAAGACGAGTGACGCGTCCGGCAGCGACGGATCGGACAGCTCCCGGTAATCGTCCGCCAGTGCCTGCAGCCGCGCCCCCAGCTCCGCGAACTGCTCATCGGTGAGCCGCAGATGCGCCATCCGTACGTGCCGCTCGCCATCCACCGGCGCTGCCTCCAGGTCCGCCACCGCATGCCGCATCAGCACATCCGGCCCTCCCTCGCCCGGATCCGGCAGCACGATCGCCCGCGCGGCCATTGCGTAGTACCGCTCGGTGACCCCCCGGACCTTCCGCGTTCGTACCACCTTCACCAGGCCGGCCCGTTCGAGCAGCCGTACGTGGTAGCTGGAACTCCCCTTCGCAAGGCCCACTCGCTCAGCGATCTGCGTAATCGTCGCGGGCTCGAAGCGGAGCACGGCCATGATCCGGTGACGCGTGAGGTTGGAGACGGCGCGTAGCTGCTCGTCAGTAGTGACGTGGAACGTCTCGGGAAGATCATCGGTAGGCATGCACCCAATGGTCAACACTCCTTGACCATTGGGCAAGGGGGTTTTGTTCGGGCTTCCGGAATCGGCCGGGCCGAGATAGAACGCCGCGCGCCGAACGCGAGGGCGGCACCGATCAGCAGGGCGGTGCCTGGAGGAATCTCCGGTCCGGAAATGTCCGCAAAAAGCTGCGGTACCCCACGCACCGCGGTCATGTCGTCCAGGGCTCCGGTGATCGGTTCGGTGGCAGTGAACAGCCGGGGAGGCATAACCTTGTGGCCGGCGTCCAAGCAGGGGCGGGTGAGGCAGACGTGACCCCACGCCGCGTACGGCGACCCCTCGACGCAGACGAGTCCATCCTCACTGTGAGCTGGCGATCACGGGCCGGGGCCGGAAGCTCCAGCAGGGCCTCGACCGCCGTGTCCCGCGCTGACCGGCCAGGAGTAGTACACCGCAGGCGCCGCTGCCGGTTTCAGCAGGCAGGCGATGAGCGGATCGGCACCGCTGGTGGTGCATTCCAGCAGTGTGGTGACGAACGCATCTGGTGCCGCTGGCCGGCCTAGACGAGTGGCTCCGATGTTCCTGATCGCATCTGGTCAACTTGCCGGGGGTGAGCGCAGGGTCGGAAGACCTCCCACGGCATCATGGAGGTCCGACGCTGAAGGAGTGCCGCCCGTGCGACTGGTTTCCGATCCCGTGTTTGACGAAGTAGATCTCACCGCTTCAGCGGAGGAACTGGCCGACTTGGCATACGCAGTGGCCGAGGGCGACGGGTTCATCGGCTCCACATCATCACTGGACGGAGACGCCTTGGCAGGTATCGAAGCCAGGAAGGCTTCCGGCACCGGGGTTCGGATTGAGCTCGACGCCTTGCGGCAGGTCCGGGTGATTAGTGGCGATCCTGGAGCCAGGGCGATCTTGGCAGACAACCTGAAGGCCATGGCTACCGCCGAGGACGGCGGTCACCTCCACATCGACTATTTCCCCGAGCACCCCTACCTCGTTGAAGGGTCTGTGCCGATCGTGGTCAACAGCCCCCACGGAGGCATGCCGACCCAATGAGTGGCGGGACGGCCGCAGTCGCGATCAGTGGTCGTACGCGACGAGCGAGCGGGTGACCCGGCGCGCCGACCTTGTTGTTGTGCCAGATCCCGGCCGCCATCGCCAGAACACGCTGGGCAACCCGGACGGCGACGCCCTCGAAGGTCCGCCCGCTGTGCCGTTCGAGATCGAGCTGCCCCTTGAGGGTGTCGTTGACAGACACGATGAGCTGGCGGACCTTCTTGAACATCGGCTCGCCGTACTGGTGCTTCTCTCGTTTACTTGAGGGCCGCAGCAGTTCGATAGATCGCTGGTGCGCGTGCGGGTCTGATCCTGGAAGAGGATCTGGCTGCGCAGATTCAACTCGGCGCCGCTCGAGTTCCGTAGACGTGGAGAGTGGACGGTCACCGGTTCACCCCTTCCGAGCCGTGCGCACCCTGGTCGTCGTCTTCCGGTCGAGGAGGCGCCTCCTCCACGGGCCCCCGGTCACGCGCCCGCTCGACCAATGCCTTCAAGGCGTCGTACAGGGTGTTCGTGGCCAGTCCGGCGGCGACGGAAATGGAGATCTCCGCCCAGTGGGCGTGGCGTAAGGAGTCGCGCCTGTTCTGCTGCAGGGGCGTGAGGGCGAGGAAGCACTTTCCGGCGAGGTGCTGATCCGCCTCTATTTCCCGTGCGAGCACCTTCAAGTTCGCGGCTTCGCCCCGGACTCTGCTGCGTAATTCGTCAGGCGGAGAGTTGGTAGTTGAGTCGTTCGAGCCTGCTGTGGCGGGCGCGGTCGAGTGGCCCGGTGGTCCAGTGTGCGTCGAGTCGGATCACGTTGAGTGCGGTGGCGGAGAAGGCGTGTTGGAGGCGGACTTTCGGTAGGCCGCGGTAGCGGGCCCGGCGGATGCCGGTGATGTCGAGGGCCTGGTTGATGGTGCCCTCGACGCCGGCCCGGAGGGCGTATTTGTTCTTCCAGGTGTCGGTCTTCTGCTCGGCGCGGGCTCTGGCGAGGTTGTCGTGGAGTTCTTCGGGCCTGAGGGTGAGCATGCGACGGCCGATCTTCGAGGTGGTGCACTGCTTCTGGAAGGGGCAGTCGCGGCAGGTCAGGACGCTGAAGGTGATCACGATGGCGTCTGTGCCGTGTTGCTGGACGGGGTTCCAGTGGGAGCTGATCCTGCCGGCGGGGCAGCGGACCTGGCGGGTCTTCCAGTTGATGGTGAAGGCGTTCTTGTCGAAGCCTTCGGCCGCCTTGGCCTGCGCGGAGTGGTCCAGAAGGACCGGAGTGACCATGCGGATACCGTCCTGCGTGGCCTTGGTGATCAGGTCGGCCGACGGGTAGCCGGAGTCGAGGTAGTGCTCGGCCGGTTTCACGCCGTGCTCCGCGAGGCTCTGCTGGATGGGAGCGGTCGCCTTCACGTCGGGCACGGTCGCGTCGGTGGTGTGCACGTCGGTGATCAGATTCGGCATCCTCCCGGACCCGGACCCGGACCCGGCGTCGGCGTCGGCGTCGGCGTCGGCGTCGGCGTCGGCGTCGGGGAGTGTGCCGCACGTTTCGGTGAGGTGGATCTTGTAGCCCATCCAGAACAGGTCATCGCCCTTGGCCGCCCAGCGTGCGTCCGCGTCGTAGGGGGAGGCCAGGCGGAGTTGACCGGGCGGGACGCCGTCGTCGGCGTCCCGCTTCCTGATCACCTGCCGTCCCCGGGCATCGGACCGGATGATGTAGGTCTGCACGAGTACCTGCCGCAACAGGTGCACGGCCTCGATCTGACGGATCCATACCGGGGCGTCATCGGCCCAGGCGGCCCGGCACAGGGCGAGGGCGTCCTGGCCGAAGACCTGGGCGAGGCGGTCGCGTTTCGTTTGCGAGGGCGGCATGCGCCAGCCGTCGACCCGCGGCCCGTACCGCTGGGCGAACTCCGGCACGTCGATCTGCCCGGCCAGCCAGAGGGGGGCCGCAACCGCGAGGGCCTCCAGAGCAGCGCGCACGCTCTCGCCGGCCAGCTCCAGGCGGTTCAAGTCCCGCACCGCGCTGATCACATGGGTGGAGTCGGTGCGCTGCTTGCCCCCGGCCGCCACCAGACCGGCGTCCTTGCAGTGCTCAAGGAGCCGGTCGAAGACCACCCGCTCCATGCCGTTGTCCGCGAGCCGGGCCCTGAACTTGCTGAGCACACTGGCATCGAAGCCGGTGTCGGTGAGCTCCGCCCCGAGCGCGTACTTCCAGTCGATGGCCCGCACCGCCATCGCCGCGGCCTGCCGATCGGTGAGGTCCTCGGCGAACTGCAACACCGTCACCAGCGACAACACCCCGGGCGACAGCCCCGGCGCCCCGCGCACCCCGAACGCCTCGGCGAACGGCTCATCGACGAAGACCTCCGCGAGGTGGTCCCGCACCCGTATCGCCAGGCTCCCCCTGGGGAACGCCGCCCGCGCCACCACCACGGTCTGCTCCGGGATCTCCGGCAGTCCCACCGGCCGCATCGACATCCGTACCGCCTCCACGGCCGCACGACGGAAAAGCGACCTCGCGAACGATCATCGCGGACCCGCCCTCACCCCCGCAGTGAATTGGGCAGCAGAGTCCTTGACGGCCCCAAAGACACCTACGCCCTCCTGGGGCGCAAACGCGAGCCGCCCCGGGCTGTTTGGGAGACCCGGGGCGACTGACAGGCGCTCAGAGAGGCGCGCAGAGGCGCTCTATGCGGCGAACCCGATGTTGGTGACGTACTCGTACTGGCCCCACTGCGATCCCAGGTCGACGATGACGTCTTCCCAGGCGTCGACAGGGCCTGGTGGTCGCCGACTGCCCAGGTCTCGACGATGCGGTCCCAGCGGCGGACGTTCATCGTGCGGTACTCCACCAGCCGCTGAAGCGGCCGTGGCACCTGCGACTGGTTCAGCGGGTGGATCTCGACCCGCGTGCCGCCGCGGGCGTTCAGGCGTCGCAGGAGGTGCCTGGCGACGTTCTGGCGGCGGACCTGGAGGTAGGCGGCGTCGATGCGTGCCAGGTTGGCGTTCGACGGCCGGCGCCTCTCCTCCAGCCACGCCTTCAACGTCCGGACGCTGACCGCCCTCTTGGAACCCTCACCCCTCTGACCAGGCAATCCTCACTCAGTGACCAGCCAGTCCTCACTACTTGTCCAACATCAACGCCCGACCTTCATCACTCAACACCCCGTAGAAACAACCGAATCAGCCCAGCCCACAACACCCAAAGCCGGACACCGAACCGAGAACCACCCCGGACACAGAAGCAAAGACTCCCGCAAACGCCCGGCGCTCCGACAGGCGAGCGCAAGAGATGCCGCAGTAGGAGGCGCAGGGGATGCCCCAGCGGATGCCGCAGGAGATCCGGCCGAGCGTGACGTAGAGCCGTCATACGCTCCAGTAGAGGCCGATTCCGTGACGGCTGGACGTCACGCTGCCCGCGCTCTACGGGCCGCCCGGAGGCGCCAGGCCCTTGAACGACACCGCCCGGAGCAATACAACGCGTCCCAGCGCCAGTACCCACCAGCGAACGTGATCCGGCCGCAGACCGGACAGGTCAGTAACTGAATCATGCCGATATCCCCGATCCATTCCGCGACCGCCGGCGGTCGCGGAATGGACCCAGCGCGGGCCACGGGGGCGGTCTGCGTCACTGGTCCTCCTTCGCGACCCGGTCGGTCAGGCAGGCGGCGCAGACGGTCTCGAAGTCGTGCGGTTGGAAGCGCCGGTTGCACCGTAGGCAGTTTTTTCGCGCGGGAAAGGTCTTCCCGCAGCTGAAACACAGGTCCACCGGCACGTCCGGGGCGGCCGCGGTGAGGACGCCACAGACCAGCGTGTGGTTGTCGCAGCCCGGGCACCGACGGTACGTGGCGTTGCTCCCGGTGTCCCGGCGGAGGACGTAGTCGATCGCGTCGGTCCGCACTGTGCAGAACCGGCACTTGCTGTCGCCGTCCGCCACGACCAGGGCCCACTGGTCGCAGTGGGGGCACACCACGGTGCGGTTCCGGTGCGGTTCCAGCTCGGCCCGCAGCCGCTGCATGCGTCGGGTGACGAAGCCCTGAGGGCCTGACCGAGCGCGGTCGCGGTCAAGGCCACCACGACCGCACACCCGGGCGACGCCACGCCCGAGCGCCCACCGTACTCCGGGCAGGGCCGCCCTCCCGCCTCCGCCTACCCCCAGCCGCACACCACCCTGCGCGCGCTGGCCCTGGCAGCCGGACAAGCGGCCACCCGCACCGTCACCTGGCGCCAGGGCAGCAAGACCACCAAACGCAACCCGAACGCCGACATGCGCTCACAGTTCCTGTCCCTGCGGGTCCGCCCGGCCAACCGGTCCATCCGCCGCGCCGCCGACGGCTCCCTGCCCGAATGCCGGCTGCTCGTCCAGTGGCCACCCGACCCCGCCGAGCCAACCGACTACTGGCTCTCGACACTGCCCGCCGACACCCCACTACGCGAGCTGGTCCGAATCGCCAAGATCCGATGGCGAGTCGAGCACGACTACCGCGAACTCAAGGCCGCTCTCGGCCTGGACCACTTCGAAGGCCGCAACTACCTCGGCTGGCACCGCCACGCAACCCTCGCCTCCCTCGCCCAGGCCTTCTGCACCCTGCTCAGACTCGACCCAAAAGCCCCTGCGCCGGCCTGACCCTCTACGCGGTCCTCCGCGAACTCCAGGCCCTCCTGGCCACCTGGACCGGCGCCTGCTCGATATGCGGCCAACCCGCACCGACACCCGACCCCCACCACAGGACCTAACAAAGCCCTACTAGTCGTGGGGGGGAGCACGCGCCACATGCCGCCCTGGTCCAGCTTGCGCCACCCCGTCCGCTTGTTGCGGGACTGCGGAGGGCCGGCTCAACGATCGGTGAGCAGCCCGGCTTCGTGTGCGAGGACGGCGGCCTGTACGCGGTTGGCGCAGCCGGTGCGTGTGAGGATCCGGCTGATGTGCGCCTTGACCGTGCCGGCACTCAGATACAGCTGATCGGCGATCTCCGCGTTGGACAGGCCCGTGCCGAGCAACCGCAGGACATCCCGTTCGGCCGGGGTCAGCTCTTCGGTCCTGTGCAGAGCGACCTCGGTGTCCCGGCCGGACCGTACGTGCCGTTCCAGCAGCTGGCGGGTGATCCGGGGTGCCAGTACCGGTTCCCCCCTCGCGGCGAGTTGCACGGCGCGGATCAGCTCGGCGGGACCGGTGTCCTTGAGGAGGAAACCGCTCGCGCCGGCCCGCAGGGCGCGCGTCACGCTCGCTTCCTCGCCGAACGCCGTCAGCATCACGACACAGGTGCGAGGCGAGAGACGGGCAATGTCCTCGGCGGCCGCGATTCCGTCCCTGGTCGGCATCTGAATGTCGAGGAGGGCGACATCGATGTCCTGGGCGCGGCATGCCGCGGCGGCTTCCCGACCGTCGCCCGCCTCGGCAACCACCTCGATGTCCTCGGCATTCTCCAGGATCAGCCGGATTCCCGCACGCATCAGCGCCTCGTCGTCGGCGACCAGGACTCGGATCATCAGCTCATCTTAGGGCTGCCGCCGTCAGCAGTACGACGAGGAAGCCCACCGTCGGCAGGACCACTAGCAGCGCCACGCAGCCGGATCCCAGGACTCGTGGCCAGGTCAGGATCTCGTCCGGCAGCGGGGCACGGGCTCCTGCCCGTCCGATGCCACCGGACTGCCCGATGCTGCCGGACGGTAGGCGGGCCGTGTCCGGAGGGGTTTCGGTAGGAGCCCCTGGGAGCTCGGCGAATTCCAGGGGGCTGTTCCCGTGGGTGGGTAGCCAAGCCGCCATGCGGAAACCGCCGTTCATCAAGGCGCCCGCCTCGAACGTGCCGCCGAGCAACGAGATCCGCTCCTGACAGCCGGCCAGCCCGCTGCGACTTCCCCCGCGGGAGTGACCCGCCGCGCGCGGTGCGTCGTTGGTGACGGACGCCTCGATCCCCCTGTCCGTGCCCCTGACCTCCACCCTGGTGGGCGCACCGGACGCGTGTTTCAGCACGTTCGTCAGCCCTTCGCGGACCACCCGGTGGATCGCCTGACGCGTACGAAGGCCCACCTCGGCCGTGTCGGGAACGGACCAGTCCAACTCGACGGTGCTGCCTGTCTGCCGGGATTCCGTCACCAGAGCGGTGATGTCCTCACGCGTTCCCCTCTCCTCCCCGGTCCTGTCCGACAGGTCTGTCATGTCAACGTGCCGCAGGACACCGAGGATCTCGCGCAGTTCCTCCATGGCCGTACCGGCCGTCGTGCGCAGCAGATCGGCCTGTCCGACGAGGGCAGGTGCCTGCCGCGCGGCAGCGAGTTCAAGCGCCCCGGCATACACGGAGATCAGGCTCAGCCGGTGACCCAGGAGATCGTGCATCTCTCCCGCGATCCGGGTCCGTTCCTCCGTCCGGGCCGCCGCAGTGGTCAGCGTGCGGGCCTGTTCCAGATAGGCGTTGCGCTCCCGCAGCAGGCTGACCAGGGGCCGCCGCCGCCCCAGCAGGCTCCCAGCCAGAGTGGGAAGCAGCAGAAGCAGCACCGCGGAGACCGCGTTGCCGGCCAGTTCCGACGGCAAGTCATCGGACCGGATGAGGGCACAGGCGACGGTCAGGACACCGACGGCGGCGCAGGCCACCCCGGCGACCTGCCACGCACGCCTCGGCGGTGCGATACGACGGGTAGCGGACAGCACGATCAGCGGCACCACCGCCAGCGTCCACACGTTGGCACCCACGAGCAGCAAAGAGGCGCCTAGGACGGCGGCGACCGGCCGACCGCGCCGAGCGGGGACGAGCAGCACCGCCCACACCCCCTCCAACACCGCCGCCGCCAGCCGTTCCGGGGGCGCCAGCAGCAGCGGCATCAGGCAGAAGGCTGCCGCCAGGGCACAGACCAGCGCCTCGACGCCGACCGTACGGCGCACGGCGGCACGCACCTCGGCCCAGCTCTCGGCCACCTCGCGGCGCACCCACCGAGACACACCGGTCAGCGCGCGTCCCAGCCGTACGGACAGGCACAACGGCCGTGTGTCTTTGGGCACCTGGCTCATGATCACCCCTGCCCCACCACCGTGGATCTCCCGAGAGGAACAGTAGCTGCGGCGGTGGCGGTCGCCGCACGGCGGGCCCCGGGGGTCATGCGCCCAGCCGGAGGCTCAGCTCTGCCCGCAACGCGGCGACGTCCACCCGGCCGGCAGCCAGCAGCCGTACGACCACGCCACCGGCCCCGGCGTCCGTATCCGTCGCCGACTCGTCGAGCAGCGCGGACAGCAGGTGGACCGTACCGACCGTGGGCGAACCGTGCTCGGCGGCGGACAGCCGCGCGACCGCCATGGTCCGGTCGGCGGCGGCGGACAGCCACACCTCGGAGCCGTCGGGAACCGGAACGGACTCGGTTGCCGAAGCCGAAGAGACGAGGGAAATCTGCCGTACGCCGTGTCGGCGCATCAGGGCCGGAGCAGCGTTGGCGTCTGCCAGACTCCCGGGAAGCGAGCGCCCGGCAACGGACAGTGCCCGGTCCAGGGCCAGTATCCCCAACAGGAGATCCACCGGCTCCGCCGCGGCACGCCCGCACCGTACCGCTTGCCGCACGGCCTCGACGGTCACCGCGAACAGAACCGGTGAGCCGTTCTGGGAGGCCCCGGAGGTCCACGAAGTCAGCGCGCGTGTCAGGCGGTTACCGCTCCTATCCAGCGTTCCGGCCCGGCGGAGAAGGGTGACGCCGCGGGATTCCGGTCCCTCGGTCTCCGCTGGGGCGCTCGCGTCCAGTCCGTCGAGCGCGGTTGCCGAGGCGGCCGTATCCAGCCTCTGCAGCAGTAGGGCTTCCCGTGCCCTGGTGTCCGGCAGGTCCAACAGGGCACGGGCCACGTGCCGGCAGCGCACCGAGATCGTCCCCTCGACGCGGGCCGACCTGAGCGCGAGCAGCAGGCACGCACGCATCGCCCCGGTCATCCCGGGCAGCGCCCGGCCGCTCTTTGCGGCCGATCCGCGCGAACCAAGGCCGAAGCGCCACCGTGCCTCACGCCAGGCGGCATCGACCTCTATCCCATCGGCTTCCTGATGGGCTTCCTCATCGGCGCCGGCTCCGACCGGCGCACTGTGCACCTCGTCGTCGCTCACCCAACCGAGGCCCGCCCGACCGGAGATCATGCCGCTGAGCGAACCGGCCTTCCGCATCCCCGGAGCGATCGCCTCACCGGCGTCCGTGTCCCCCATCACGAGCTCCCCCAGCAGGGTGTCCGTCCCCACGGCCGGCATCTCGCTCCTGACCGCACGGCGCAGTGTCTCCACGAGCAGGTCCATGACGTCCGGCTCGAACTCCGTGGTCGCTGCGACCGCGGCCGTGGCGTCGGCGTGTACTCCGGTCGTCCCTCGCTGGTCCATCGAACGTTCCCCTCGAAGCGCGGTGGCTTGGTCAACACGACGCTAGGCGCACCCCCGCGACACCGCATCGGCCGACCGGCCACACTCCCGGTCCGATCGGCATTACCGGTTACGGAACATCAGTGACCCGGCACACCCCGTCGTACGACGACTGGACAACGGCTCCCGTTGACATCCAACCCAGTCGGGCCAGGCCAGCGCGCTGCACACGACTGACTTCACTGTCAAAGGACAGTCGTCGACAAACGACTCCCGACACAGCCACTGGGTCCCTGCACGTACTCGGCTCGGCCGCAGGCCGGGGATTGGATCGCCCGTTTCAGTGTCCACAGCCGGACATGGGGGTGTCGAGGTACTTCCAGGTCTGGGGTCCGACCTGGCCGTCGGGCTTGAGACCGCTGCAGCTCTGGACGGCGCGTACGGCGGCGTCGGTGCTTTCTCCGAACTTGCCGTCGACGGTGAGCGTGTAGTCGTAGTTGGAGTTCAGCAGGCACCGGATCTGCTTCACCTTCGGGCCGACCATGCCCTTGGCCATGACCTGCTTGCGGTCCCAGTTGTAGCGGCAGCTGGCGCGGCCGGCGGCGCCGGGCGAGGCGGCCGTACTGGGCGAGGCAGAAGCAGAGGCTGAGGAAGCGGTCTCGCCCTTGGCTGAACTGCTGGGGCGCGATGACCTCGTGTTCGTGTCTTCCTCGCCCGTGGATTCCTGGTCCTTGTTCTTCTTCTCGTCGCCTGTCGGAGCCTTGGTCGGTACGGTGCTGCTCTTCGGGGGCAGGGGAGTTTCGTCGACCACTGGCTGGTCGTCGCCGGGACGGTTGTCGCCGCCGGTCCCGGGCTGGGAGACGGCAGGGCTCTTCGTTTCGTGGACCGAGTACCAGCGTCCGACCAGCAGCGCGGCGAGGGCGGCGGCGATCAGCGCGAGGATTTTGATCCGGCTCCGGGAGGCAGCGGCCGGCCTGACTGGTTCGACGGGGTCGGGCGTGGACGGTTTCCGGAGGGCAGCTGCCGGCCTTGCCGGTTCGACCGGGCCGGGCGTGGATGGTGCGGGAGCCGGACTGGCGGCTGCGGGTTTCGGAGTTGCGGTGCCGGGAGCGGGGTCCGGGGCTGTCGACGGTGTGGGGTTACACAGGTCTCCCCTTGGTGCCGATGTGATCGTCACGTTCTTCAGCCGTTTCTTTTCGCAGGTCAGGGCCTTGTGGAACGGCCGGGACGGCACGGTACGGCTGGAATGGCGATCAGGCTACCGGTGGGACGGCGGTACCCCGAATCTTCATCTCGTCGACGCCGCAAAGGCGCCGCGGAAACTACCCTCCGGGTGTGTGCCGGTGGTCTGACGAGGGGTGAAGTCGTGCGCATCATCAGCAAGAAGACGGGTCTTCAGGCGGGTGCCATGGTGGCGGTAGCGGCCGCTGGATTTGGCCTGATCAGTTTCTCCGGGGACAACGTCTACCGCAGCACGCTGACCCAGCTCCGCGCGCTCGCCCACCTCAGCCCCGGCCAGACCCCCACGGGCCCCGGCGCAGGTACGTCAACGCCTCCCACGGGCACCGGTGCCGGGGCCGGTGACGGGGCGTCTGCTCCGTCCACGGCCGTCTGGCCGCTGCTGAAGAGCGGGGCGCGGGGCGTGAACGTCACCACCGCCCAGCACCTGCTGGCCGCGGCCGGCCAGTCCGTCACCGCCGACGGAATCTACGGCCCGAACACCCGGAACGCAGCCGCCGCGTTCCAGCGCTCCCACAGACTGACCGCCGACGGCATCATCGGCCCGAACACCTGGAACAAGCTGGTTAACGGGACCAAGACGACCACCCCGACCCAGCCCGCTCCGACCACGCCCGCTCCGGCGAGCGGCAGGCTGACCCACCGCCAGGCCCTCGCAGCTCGCCGCGGCTGGCATCAAGGCCCCGGTCGGCCGGACCTCCCTCGGAGGCGTCCGCGCCCGCACCATCCAGGGCGTCATCGCCCTGAAGAAGGCCAGCGGCTGCACGATCACCATCACCGGCGGCACCGAGTCCGGCCACAGCGCCGGCCCCCGCTCCCACGCCAACGGCTACAAGCTCGACCTGCGCACCCGTGACGAGGACAGCTGCGTGACCAACTGGATCAAGACCACCCAGCGCAAGGGCGCCCCGCGGGGCAACGACGCCCGCTGGCACGACACCCTCAACGGCATCTCCGCCGAGTACGTCTACGAAATCCCCCGCAGCGGCGGCGTCCACTGGGACATCACCTTCATCTGATCCCCCTCCAGCCGGCTGACGCCTGCGAACACCGACGCCCGGTGGGCGGCACCCCATGCGGGTGCCGCCCACCGGGCGTTTCGCGGGTGCGGCACCACTGGGGTACCGCCCCGTCGCCGAGGGGTGTCAGGCGGGATGGTGGGGCAGTTCCTCGTCGGCGCGGCCACCGGTTCCGAGGGCCCGCCGCGGGGACGGGGGCGCCGCCGGGCGAGAACCGAGCACGCCTCGGGCACGCAGTTCGTCGAGGTCGGACAGACGCCCTCCGGGAAGAGCGTCGAGCAAGTCGGCCTGGGCGGCGCGGATGCTGTGCGCGGGAGCCTGGGGGCCGGCGCCAAGAGCGCGGCGGACGGTCACGCTGGTCATCGTACGGGCAGCACATCACCGACCGTCCCGGCCACCGGGCGGATGAGCTGTCCCAACTGGTCCAGTTTCTGGGGTGAGCAGGAGGCTGCGAGTTTCGGGAAGAGCTCGTTCTCTTCCTCGCGTACCTGGGCAGCGACCTCGAATTCCAGTTTCGCGACGATGTCGTTGAACTGGGGATCGTCGGCGTTCAGGTCTTCGAGGTCCTTCAACATCCGCTCGACCTAGGCGTGATCGGCCAGTTCCTTGTCCGCCAGCACCGCACCGTCACGGACGTGTTCGCGTACGGCGGGGTAGAGGTGCATCTCCTCGGCCACCGAGTGCCGCACCAGTTCGGCGGTCAGCCGGTCCGCCAGTTCCCGCCGCTGCGGATGGCCGACGGGCTGCGCTTCGATCTGCGCGAACAGCTCCTTCACCTCATGGTGATCGGCCATGAGCTCTTCAATCACATTGCCGCCGTGTCCCATGGCAGTCCCCTTTTCAGGTTCGGTGTCCCGTAGTGCGTGGTGCGGTCACCCAGCCAATAGGTCTGGCACGGAAATCCTGTGTTCTGCGCACCACGACAGACCCGCCACTCACCTCCCCGGCCCAGCCACGCAGCAGGAACGGGCCTCGCACGTGCCCACGGTCGTGGATCACATATGGACAGCCCTTAACCGAAATCCATCGGGACCCGAGCGTGGGCGCGAGAGCGCCATGCGAGTGATTCCGGCAGAACGGTCGAATCGCAGTCCACGCGCCGCCAGAGGAACGGTGCGCCCTTTCGCTAGTGTCCAGGGCGCCGCGTCTTCGCGGGCGAGCGAACGTGCAGGCGCCCTCAGCTCATCGATTCCGCAGCAAGGAATGATCACCATGGCCGTGTGCGAGGTCTGCCACAACGACTACGAGCTGGCGTTCGAGGTGCGTGCCGCGGGAGGGGCGGTCCACGTCTTCGACAGTATCGAGTGCGCCGCCCAGAAGATCGCCCCGACCTGTGTCAACTGCCAGTGCCGCATCCTCGGCCACGGCATGCAGGCCGACGGACAGTTCTTCTGCTGCGCACACTGCGCGCGTGAGAAAGGTCTGTCCCAGTCCCAGCTCGCGGATCACGTCTGAACCCCTCGGCCCGGTCGCCGGACCACACCCCACCTTTACTGAACACCCTTCTCTGCGTGCAGTGTTGCTGCCCGGGCGGTCAGCTGGCGGACAGGGCTTCGAGAAGGTCGCCCACGGCCGGATCGGGCAGTGCCCGGGCGGCATCGGCCTGAGCGACCATTCCGACCAGTACGTGACCGTCGATGACCGGCAGTCGGCGCACCTTGTGTTCGCTCATCGTGCGGAGAATCTCTGACACTCGTCGTCCGCGCCGATCGTGACGGCTTCACCCTGCGCCAGTTCGCCCGCCTTGACCTGGGCGGGGTCCTTGTCCGCCGCAAGCACGTGGCGTTCTCCCAGGCGGCTTCGAACAGCGCGACCCGATGCTGGACATCGCCGCGTTCAAGGCACCGTCGATGTGATCGTGGGCGGGTGGGTGCCCGGCCGAGGCCGGCTCACCGGCCGGCCCGGCGCCCTGCTCGTGGGAGAGGCGCATGAAGGCAGTCTTCGGTACGTGGGCAGCGTCGGCACCGGGTGGAGCAAAGCCGAACGCACCACACTCGCCGACCTGCTCCACATCGCCGCGATCAGCGAGTGCCCCTTCGAGACGGCGCCGAGCGTGGCCGGAGCGCGGTGGGTACTGCCGGGTGGTGGACAGGAAGGTGTTGTGGCCGGTCAGCCGCTCATCGAGAACGTACAACGGGCCCTTCGAGGGCTCGGAACTCGGAACTAGGGCGTGAAGCGGCACAAGCATCCACCGACCGTCTGCTCGCAGGCATCAACCAGGCGCGCCGGGAGGGCGCACGTCAACCGGGATTGACATTTTATCATCGGTCGACCAGTTCATGACCTTGCGGAGAAATGTGCAGCGACCCGATTCCAGGGCGGCTCCCAGTGCATTACCACCGTGATCATCCATCAGCCGGTCACCCACACGGGACGGCTTCGTCGTCCCGCAGATCCGTTCAACACGCGGCCAGCACCGTCAGGCTGGAAAAGGCTCAGTGCCCCCGGGAGGGGCGCACGACGGTAGTACAAGTCACCTAGGCAGTCTTTAATCCTACGTCCATATGAATTCCCCAATGCATCAATTGCACCTTCCGAGCTTTTAGCTCGATCGCTTAAATCGTAGCAAGCGAGAATTACGGCGCCCCGTGATGTGGAGCCGCGTCGCTTCACCTAGGACGACCCGCCCAGGCGCCCTGAAGGCGACGGGTCTTCATATGTCCTTCTCGCCCCACTGCCCACTGGGACATCCCATGCGGTTGTGCGCCCAGGCAGAGCGGTATGTTCGAAGGAGAAAGATCATGGCAACCATCACTTCGTTGGTGGACACGACGACCACCACGAACCAAGGCAGGCCCGGAAACACCGTCCAGATCAACGGAACCGGTCTGTCCGCCACCACGAGGGTGAACTTCGGTTCGGCGGCGGTCACCCCGGCAAGCGTCACCGCCACGCTGGTCACTTTCGTGGTGCCCAGCGCGGCGCCGTGCTCCGGCCAGGTTTCGGTCAGCGTCACCAGCAGCGCCGGCGTCACCAGCAACGCGCTACCGTTCTTCGTCATCGCCACGCCGACCACCACAGGGCTGAGCGTCACCTGTGTGCCAGCCGCCTCGGGCGGCTCGGTGACGCTGTTCGGCACCAACTTCCTCTCCGGAACGCAGGTGGGGGTGGGCACCGTCGGCAACGTAGCGGTCACCCCCACCCAGCCGAGCCAGGTCACCTTCACCGCGCCGACCAACCCGGGCCAGGTCGGTACGGTGTCGACCCAGCCGGTGACCATCACCACCGCCGGCGGTACCAGCACCTCGGGCACCACCCAGATCGACTACTACCTCACGCCGGCCATCACCTCGGCACTTCCCACATCGGGTACGGCAGGGGACCAGATCACCGTCAACGGAACCGGTTTCGTCAACGTCGACACCGTCACCTTCACCGACAGCGCCACCGCCACCGCCACCGCGGTCTTCACGCCTATCAGCGACACCCAGCTCGCCGCCACCGTGCCCGGCGGACTCGCCACCGGGGCCGGAACCATCACGGTCCACACCTGTGGCGGCAATTCCAACGCCCAGGCCTTCACCATCACCTGATCGTCGGGGATAACCGGGCACCCCGACGGCACGATCACCAAGTCGCGGTCCGTCCGCAGAACGTGGCGCGGATGGGCGGCAACGCCCCAAGCGCTAGGAGAAGGAGAAGAGCCTCATGGCCCCTGTAGTGACCAACGTCAGCCCCGCCCAAGGTGCTCCAGCCGGGGGCACCAGCGTCACCATCACAGGCTCCGGCTTCACCGACGCCACCTTGGTGAGGTTCGGCCCCAACGGCGCCGACTTCGTCCTCGTGAGCGATACACAGATGACGGCCAAGACCCCCACAGGAACCAGTACGGTCAAAGCCACGGTCACGACGCCGACAGGGACCAGCACCCAAAACGTGCTCTTCACCTACACCTCAGTCCCGGCTCTCAGCAGTCTCAGACCTGCCTCCGATCCGCTTTCGGGCGAAAACACCCTCTCCGGCGGACTCATCCCCACCTCAGGCCCCACCTCAGGCGGCAATACGGTCACCATCAACGGGACTAACCTCTCCGGCGCCATCTTGGTGAAGTTCGGGAATAACTCGGCGACCATCCTGACCAACACCCCCACCCAGATCACCGTCAGTGCGCCAGCCGGGCCACCGTCCTCGGTCAGCGTCACGGTCACCACGGCCGGCGGCACCAGCAATCCCCTGCCCTACTTCTACATCGCCGCGCCCACCATCAACGAGCTGTCCACACATCTCGGCCCAGCCACCGGAGGCAACACCGTCACCGTCTTCGGCAGTAATCTGACGCTCACCAGCTCCGTGAGCTTCGGAGGGAATCAGGCCACCACCATCAATGCGGTCTCCGATAGCCAGCTGGCCGTGACCGCTCCGGCCGGGTCTGGCACGGTCACCGTCACCGTCACCACACCGGGCGGGACCAGCACGGCGACGACCACCGGGAATCCGCACTACACATATCTGGGAGCACCCGTCCTAACCAGCCTCACCCCCTCCAATGGCTCTGATCTCGGCGGCGACGCGATCGTGCTAGGCGGCAGCAACCTCACCTTCACCGACGCAGTGACCTTCGGCGGCCTCCCGGCCTCGTTTTCAGCGATCTCCGACACCCAGGTCGTCGCGACCTCCCCGGGCGGAACGCCCGGCACGGTGAATGTCGTGGCACACACCCCGGCCGGGAACAGCAACGCCCTGCCCTATGTCTACGACCCGTCCTGAGCCCAGCCCTACGCGGTGGTGTTCGCCTCCGACCACTACCGGATCCATTTGCCCCCTGGGAGCGGCTACCGGATCGGCCGGCCGGGCGCAGATCCTGCCGCACGCCCGCCAGCTGTGGCGCGAGACCCAGGACCCGGCCAGCCCTCACCGCTACACCCACGACTATTACCTCAGGGCGTGGGCCCTCACCGAGTCGAAGCTCAAGGCGGATTTCTTACTCTTGGACCCGGCAGATCCGCATCTACAACCGGCTCGCTCTGCGCCCGGCCGTCGGGGCGGCCGAGCTACGGCGGGAGCTGATCCGGCTGTCCTTCCTGATCAGCGCCCACCTGTACTGGGCGAAGCACGGTTGGAGCATGGCGGGCCGGGTCGAGCTGGTGCGGGCGGCCGGGAGCGGGCCGGACGGAGTACGGGGGCTGGTCGTGCGGTGGAACGGCGAGGAGTTCGTCGTCACCGAGCCCGGGGCACGGCCCCTGAGCGGGCGGGAGGCCCGCCGGGAGAGCCAGCGGTCCCTGTCGGCGTGGCCGGGGCGACCGCGGCTCCGGTCGGCGTCTTTGTGATGCGATCACGTCCGCACCGCATAAGGATCGGATTGCGGGCGGTGGCCCGGCCGCGCCCCTGCCCTCCCCGCTGTGCGGGGACGGCACCCTTCCCGGCGCTCCGGTCCGCTTTCCGGCCCATTCCGCCAGGGGGCCTGGAGGTACGTATGCCGCGGCCCTTGTGGACCGGAGCAGTGAGTTCTGGCCTGGTCAGCATCCCGGTCAAGGTCGTCAGTGCGACCGAGGACCACTCAGTTTATTTCCACTCATTTCCACCAGGTTCACCTGGAGGACATGGGCAGGGTCCGCACGCGCAAGGTCTGCTCGATCGACGATGAGGTCGTGCCGCAGGAGGAGATCGGCAAGGGCTACGAGGTCACGAAGGACGAGGTTGTCCCGGTCACCGATGAAGAGCTCGACGAGATGCCGCTGCCCACCGCGAAGGCGATCGAGATCGTGGCGTTCGTCGACGCCGACAGCATCGACCCGATCCGGATCGGCGGTTCATACTTCCTCGCGATCGACGGACAAGTCGCAGCCCGGCCCTACACTTTGCTCCGCAAGGCGCTGGAGCGGTCCGACAAGGTCGCCGTCGCGAAGTTCGCCTGGCACAACCGCGAGAGGCTCGGGCTGCTCCGGGTGCGCCACGCAAGAAGACCACGGCGAAGAAGACCACCACGAAGAAGACCGCGGCCGCGAAAAGGCGCAGCGCGTCCTGAGCGGGCGCGGAGCGGGATGGTCATGGTTGAGCTTGCCGCGGATCGCTCCGATGCTCGCCACGCCAGGCAGCCTGCCGCCCGCAGCCGTAGAGGACCGGTGGGCGTTCGAGGTCAAGCAGGACGGGCAGCGGGCCATGGTCTACCTGCCGGGCGACGGGACGGTGCTCCTGCGGTCCCGGTCCGGGGCGGACATCACCACCGCCTACCCGGAACTCACCGCACTCGGAACCGCCGTTGACCGGCCCGCGGTTCTCGACGGCGAGATCGTCGCACTCGACCGCGAGGGGCGCAGTGACTTCGAGCGGCTGCAGTCCCGCATGGGCCTGACCGGATCCCCGGCGAAGGCCGCCCGCATGGCCCAGGTCGTGCCCGCCCACCTCGTCCTCTTCTATGCCGTGCACTTGGACGGCCGCAGCCTGACCGGGCTGCCGTACACCGAGCGCCGGGCCCTCCTGGAGGGCCTGGGACTGGACGGGACGCACTGGTCGACGCCGGCGGCGGTCGTCGGGCACGGGGCGCAGGCGCTGGAGATGACCCGGGCTGCGGGGCTGGAGGGTGTGCTCGCGAAGCGGCTCGCGTCCGTGTACGAACCCGGCGTCCGCTCCCGCTCTTGGGTCAAGATCCGGCACGTCCGGACCGTCGATGTGATCGTGGGCGGGTGGGTGCCCGGCCGCGGCCGGCTCACCGGCCTGCCCGGCGCCCTGCTGGTAGGAGAGGCACATGAAGGCGGTCTGCGTACGTGGGCAGCGTCGGCACCGGATGTCAGCGGGCGAGTATGTGGCCGTCGTGGGGGCGGTGGTCGCGGGAGCGGCGCAGGTCGGTGGTGACGTAGGTGCGTTGCAGCCAGCGGTCTGCTCCGTCGTAACGGGGGTGGAAGGCGGTGCGGCCGTGGACGGTGACGCGGTTGTCGATGATGACCAGGTCGCCGGGAGTCAGGCGCAGGGTGCGGGCGGTCGCCTCGCAGGCGCGGCCGAATTCGGCCAGCGCCGCGGCAGCCCGAGGGGTGAGCGGGGTGGTGACGAGTTGGGCCATCCGTATGTCGGGATCCTCGACCGCTCCCGACAGCACCGGTCGGGGCTTGACATCGGGCTCACTCGCGGCAGCGTCGGGGCCGAAGGAGGGTGGTGGTGTGGTGATGAACTCCGGTGCGAACAGAGCCTGGCGGCTGGCTGGGGTGAGAAGCGGCAGCGCTTGGCGGATGCCGGCGACGCGCATGCCGGCGATCTGGTCGTGGTCGGCACGCAGGCACAGGAAGATCACATAGTCGGGTGGGTGGGGGTGGAAGCCGTTCTCGGTGTGGAAGGAGAGCGGCACCGATCCGGCGTTGCCGTGGAAGGTCTCCTGCCCAGGCACGGGCACGACGTCCTGCACGAGGGCACCGGATTTCTCAGCCAGGTAGGCGAGAGGCTCGCCGAGCCCGCAGGCCACCATGGTGAGCACCGCGGCCGAGACGCTGGCCTGGCGCTGGACCGAGCCGGGTACGGACGGTGTCGCGGGCAGGGCCGCCTGATCGACGGGCAGGCCGCCGATCACCAATGTGCCGTGCGGGCCGGAGTGCCTTCGAAACCGGCGCACCCCACGGCGCAGCGGGAACGGGAGGTCCTCCCAGGCGTCCCGGGCCCCTGCCACCCACTCGGGGTTGTCGACCTGGTCGTGCCCGCTGGTGCACAGGGTGCGGGCCAGCCGCTCGCACGCGCCGGCATCGGCCGGGTCAAGTGACCAGTCGGCGGCGGCAGGGCTTCGGGTGGTGCCGGGCGTCGTCTCGGGCATCAGGGTCTCCTGCCGGGGGGTGGGCGGCGGACGCACGGACTCACGAGTGGCGCAGGCCGGCCACGGCGTCGGCGATGTAGTGGTCCCCGAACCGGATCAGGGAGGCGTACTGGGCCGCGCGGCGATGGCGCATGAGCCGTAGTTCGGCGACGGCGTTGTCCGGGCCTTCAGATTTCTGAGCGATGGAACGACGCAGATGCACCATCGAGTACGCCAGGGTGACGTGCCGTTCACCGTCCACGATGTCGGCTTCCAGGAGAGCGGCCCGTGCCTCGGCCAGCTCCGGGGCGCGGGCCGCCAGTAGCTCGTAGGAGTCGGGAAGCACCGATAGCAGGTCCTTCATCGCCGCCCGGAACAGCTTGTATCCGCGATGCTGGCGCCCACTCAACGGGACGTCCACCGACGGAGGCGCCATGGTGTGGCGTATCGCCGCCATGTAGTAATCGGCCGGGACCGTACTGGCGTGGATCATGGCCGCCGGGAAGCCCCGCACGTACACCGTCGCATCTGCCAGCCTCAGCAGCGCGGCATCGCCGTCGCCGTGCCGCAGATGGCGGGTGGCGTCGGCCACGGCGACCGCGGCACAGACGTTGAACAGGACATGGACCTGGTGCCCGATGAGCCACCGAGCACTCCACACACTCTCCAACGACGACCCCGCAGCAGGCTCGGGAACGGCCACCGGCGATACGGAGTCAGGGGCGGCGCCCGGCGCTGCGCCGGTGAGGTCGAGCACCGACTGCCGCATCCCTGCCGCCTCCAGCGCCAGGTCGGCACCCGACAACGGAGCCTCACACAGATCTTCCAGACCGCGGTGGACGACCAGGACACCGTGCAGAGCGGCCTGCTGATCCGACAGCTCCACCTCACGGACCCGGAAGAAGGACTGACTGATCGACTCCGCCGGCAGTCCCTCACCGGCCACGGCCGGAGCCAGAGCCGACAGCGCGGCCACCAACTCACCGGCAACCACGGCGGCCTGCCGCAGCGCGACGGTCCGCTCGACAGGTCTGGCATGGGTCGCCAACCCGGCCAGCACACCCGCGGTGCGCTTCGCCTCAGCATCGACCCGCGGGCCCAGCCCCGGGACGGACCGCCCGCCTCGGGGCTCACGGAAAACAGCGACAGCAGGATGACCGGCAACCGGCGATAAGCCCATGGTGGAAGTACTTCGCCAAGAACACTCCACACGAAACCTGATCTGCAAGACCATTCCTGTGCGGTGCGCTGGAGTTGGCCGGAGAGGTCCGCGGCCGCGGACCCGGCATGCCTCGCGGACTCCGGCCCGAGGTCAGTACTGGTGAGCTCGCGTACTCAAATTTCGCCAATGCTCCCAACTACACAAGGATGAATGTCACTCTCTGCAGCCATTGAGTACGGTAGCCCGGGGAACTCGGGACAGTTGAATACGCGAGCTCACCAGTATTACCCCCCAGCCCTTGCCTACTTTGCGGCCGGTGTCTGGGCCAGGACTACGGGCCCTCACGGGCGACGCTGGAGAGTGTCAGTCCCCCTTGGCACCATGGCGCTCATGAGTCACAACATCTCCTACTCCACCGCCGACCAGGCAGACGTCCTCGCCTTCCTGGGCAGCAACAGCAACCTCACCGCGGACCAGCAGCGCTGCCTCGGCCACATGCGGAAGGCCGCCCGAGCACGGCAGGACGATCTCGACCACCAGGGCGTCGACTGGGGCCTGTCCATCCCCGAGGCTCTCGATCACCTCCTGGCCGGGCACACCTCCTCGGCGGCGGAGTGCGCGGGAAACGCCTACCACTGCGCGTTGCAGATCATCATCGACTGCAATGCCTCCGACCCGTACACCCTGGGCACCTACTCGAAGCCCTCGACGTTCTTCAGCCTGGTCGACGAGGAGATGCGCCGTCTGGGTGTGCCGGACGACCTGCTGCCCCACGGCTACCTCTACCGCGGACTGCCGGCCGGCTTCCCCCACATACCGCACTCGATGGACGGGTACCCGGCCATCGGCCACCTGCCGCTGGCCAGGACCAAGCCCGCCGCCGACGCCTACCGCGCCGCTCTCGACCGCATGGACCCGGACTTCCACTCCGACGTCCTGGAGCTCATCGAGAAGCTCGACTTCGAGCACGAGGAATGGCAGGCGGCGACACAGAACGTCGACTGGTACACACAGGACACCCTCTTCTTCAGCCTCACCTGACCAACTCCTCCGGACCCGGCTGGTGGCGGTCCGGCTGCGCAGGCCCCGGTCACCGCCGGGGCGGTGAGAGCCGCGGTCAGCTGCGCGTGCCGACGGCAACGGCGCATCATCTGTGGCGGATCGTCACGGAGAGTCCGCCGTCAACCGCCCCAACCGGAGAAAGGACGTTCCCCGATGCGCGCGCCTGCCGCAGGAGCCGGAACGGTCGCAGAACAACAATCACGGACGCCGTCCGCGGCTGGTGGGAAGCAGAAGCGGACGCCACCGTGGACGGCTGGGCCAGCGTAGGACTCACCACCGCCCCCGACCCGGAGACCAGCACCGCACCCCAGAACCCCTCCGCGCAGAGGGCCTCATTCCTCGGCGTGGTTCCAGGCACTGGGAACCACGCCAGGCATGCAGTGACCGACCCGGGCTGTGAGACCCAGGGCTTTGACAGGCGGGAGGCTGTTCAGGCGGCGAAGCCGATGTTGGTGACGTACTCGTACTGCCCCCACTGCGACCCCAGGTCGACGATGACGTCCTCCCAGGCGTCGTCCAGGCCCTGCTGATCACCAGATGCCCAGGCCTCGACGATGCGCTCCCAGCGGCGGACGTTCATCGTCCGGTACTCCACCACCCGTTGCAGAGGCCTCGCCACCTGCGACTGGTTCAGCGGATGGATCTCCACCCGGGTCCCGCGCCCCTCGCGGTTGAGACGGGCCAGGAGGTGCCGGGCTACGTTGCGGCGGCGCACCGTCCGGTAGGCGGCGTCGATGCGCTCCAGGTTGGCCTTCGACGGCCGGCGCTTGCCCTCCAGCCACGCCTGGAGCGTCCGGTCCGTCACCACCAGGCCGGCGTCCTTGGCCGCAGCGCGACTGTGGTCGGTCTTCGTCAGGTAGTGCAGGCGCGCCATCAGGCCACGCTTCATGGTGACCGGGGTGACGATGCCGCCGCCCGCGAGGTCGTCAAGCTGCCGCGTGACAGCATCGCTTCCCTTGATTCCCCGGGCGCCGAACTTCCCGAAGTCGATGGCCCTCTCCGGCTCTTCGCGCCCTTTCTCTCGAACTCCTTTGTGTTATTCGATAGTTGGGATTCTACCGATAGAGAGTTAACAGAGGTTATGTGGCGCTTTCGTGCAGCGGTCGGCGCCTTGAACAGCCGGGCCCGAAGCACTGACTGCCTAAGAAGTGACCTGGAAGCCACCATCCGCTCCCTGAAGGCCTGAACTTCAGCCGCCCCTGCCCTCCCGCGCCGGGTCGAACGGTCAGGAAGCGGCAGGGCGTACGAGGGCGCCGGCGCGCGGCTTCAGGAGAGCGAGGTCGGTTTGCGGGGTGGTGGGACGGCCCGGAGCAGTTCCCACAAGGGGCGTGAGCCGGCCGCCCACACACCGAGGGTGTGGCGGTCGACGACATGGAGGCGCTGCTGCTTGGCGAAGGCGACGGCTGGCGCCGTGACGCGGCCGTTGGTGACGATCACCGCGACGTCGGCGCCGTGGACCTGGCGGGCGGTGCCGTTGAGGACCTGAAGATCCGGGCTGCCCACGGCGGAGCCGGCGAGGCCGTTGCGGCGGTGTTTGCACTGGATGACCCAGCGCCGTCCGTAGGGGTCGGTGGCCTTCACGTCGGCGCCCAGGTCGCCGCCGCCTCCGACGCGGACCGCGTCCTGGCAGCCGTCACGGTGCATCAGCTCCCGCACCGCGTCCTCGAACCGGGCGTGGTGCAGGTCATCCAGCTGCTTCAGCCCGTAGCGCAGGGCCTGCGTACGGACCGCTTTCCACCGGGCTCGCTGCTGCTTCTGGTGGAGCCAGACGCCGCCGGCCAGCACAGCGAGGACACCGATGGCGACCAGGACCCACCAGTGGACCAGCAGCCAGTTGACCACGGCCACCACCAGGGCGACGGCCAGAACCGCGGCCACGAGGAGCCCGACCAGCCGGTCATTTGCACGCCGGCGCCTGCCGCGCCCGCGGGTACGCCGCCGCGCCGCCGTGCGGCTGGTGGCCGCGGGCCGGCGCCTGCGGGGGCTCACCGGCTGGCCTGTGTCACGCCGCTCGCGACCTGTCCCAGGAAGTTCAGGACGCCCTGGCCCACCGGGGTGGGAGCCAGGAGGATCCCGAGCGCCAGGACGATGACGACGGTCATCTTCTCGTCGAAGCGGCTGCGGGCCTCCGTACGTCGGCGCAGCCGGAGGAAGACGACGACTGCAAGCAGCACAGCTACGTTGATAGTCAGCAACCGCCCAGACCTCCCGCACGACCGGCCTACACACAGATGAGGCCGCTACGTGCCACCCCGCCTTCTTGTGTAGCCGGGCCTCAGTGATGTTGGAGGCGGGTTGCCGACGAATGGCACAAAGCCATCGGACCTGGCCGAATACCACACGGCGGATCAATCGTCGACGTGCACTTCGCGGGCGCCCCTGCCAGCTCGGTGAGCGGCCAGCGCGGCAGGGTAATTGGGGGGTGGGCCGGGGCTGATCGCACACGCGGAGACGTGCTCAGCTTCATAGCTCCGGCCACCGCAGCCTGGGTGTTCGCTGCGCGAGGCTGCGAGTCCGCCGCACGCTATAGGGCGAGTTCACCGATCTCCGCCCCCTTGTGCCGCGTACGGTAGGCCCGCCGCCACGCGCCACGGCACACAGCGGGCGGCGGTCAGGGACACGGAATGGGAGGAAGCGCGGGATGACGCAGGCTGCGGGGAGCGAGCTGGAGGAGCGGGTGCCGGGGCGCCGGTGGACGGTGCGTCTGGACGCCGCCGGCCGGGGCAGTGCGGCGGTGCGCGTCTCGTGCAGCCGCCCCGCCTGTGCCGAGCAGTGTCTGCCGTCCGCGGCCGTCGGCCGTGCTGCCGCGGTCGCCCACCTCAAGGCCCACCTGCGCGCCGCCACCGCCCCCAGGGCCGGGGCGTACTGCGCGTGCAGGGCTGACGGCTGCCACACCCATCTGCCCGACACCGGCCGGCACGCGCGTACCGAACCCTGGCGGTGCGGCGGACCGGTCGTCCTGGCCGTGCTCACCGACCGGGAAGGACGCTGGTGGCAGGCCATGGAGTGCTGCTCGTGGTGCGCGGCCGCCACACCCGGAGCGAAGACCGCGGCCACCTCCCAGACCCCCGGGCCCCAGCTCTCCGAACGCCCGGCCCCCGCAGCCCCGGGCGCGGGCACGCCGCAGTTCTCCGACCGGCAGGTCGCGGCCGGGACGGGGGTGCCGGCCCCCCGTTCCGCCCCCGTGCGGCGCCGTCCACCGCAGGTGAAGATCGCCCAGCGCGTCATCCCCCATGATCTGCGGCCCGTCACCCTGCGGGACGAACTCGTCGAACTCGGTGACCTCTTCCGTGCCTACCAGCAGCGCAGCGAGCCCGACCTGGCGCTCCTGGCCGACCTCCACACCCGCAAGGCGAGCGCCTTCGCGGCCTGGGCCGAGGCCACCGGCGACACCCGCCTGCGACTGGACGCCCAGCGTGCCGAGCAGGCCGCCACCGCCGCCCGCCTCCAGCACCAGCAGCGCACTGGCCTGGCCACGAGCAGCACCGAACCAGACAGCAGCGATCCGGCCGTGGCCCGCCTGCTGACCGGCCCCGCCCAGTGGGCCCACGCCCGGTCCGTCCTGGCCCACGTCACCGACACCGCCCCGCTGCCCGGTCCGGAGGCGCGGCTGCTGGTGGTGATGCTGACTCTGCGCACCGCGCACACCGGCACGGGCAACCTCGTCGGCCAGGACCTCACCGGTCTGGGCCTGAGCGAGCCGGAGGACCTGGTCGCGCAGCTGGCCGACTCCGGCTGGCTGCGCCTTCCCGGTACCCCCGGTGACCTGCTCACTTCCCGGCCCGAGAACCCCACCCCCATCACCGTCCCCTCCCTGGTTCCTGACGACAACAAGCCGGGACCGTTCACGTTCGGCAAGAAGATGCGGCCCAAACTCAGCGGATGGGCCCAGAGAGTCGTCTCGGACAAGAAGCTCCGCAAAGCCAAGACCACCGCAGGTACCCGGCTGCTCGCCCTGACCTTGGCCACCCAGACCAGCGCATCGGGACTGCTCGGCCCCGGCGGGACGGGCGTCGCCCTGGATTCCCTCGCCGCCTTGTGCCCAGCGGGTCCCGGCGAACTACAGCACCTGGTCGACCAGCTGACCGCAGCGGACTGGCTCACCGAGGCCGCCGTCACCGACACCCACCTCACCGGGCGGCTGACCGAACGCATCCTGCCGCTCACCTGCCCCCTTCCCTAGCCAAACCTGGCCGGGGCCCGTCGGCCGACGGGCGGCTGCGCTTCACCGGCCCCGAGCCCTTCATCCGGTTCTACGAGGTCGGCCACAACCACTGCTGTGCCTCCTCCGAGGAGGCCGCGCGCCTCACCGAGGACTTCTTCACAGAGCTGCGCGAGCGGGCGGAGCGGGAGGCACTACGCCGCCGCGGCCCGCGTCGATGCTGCGCCACCGATCGCCTGGCCCCGTAGCCAGCGCTTTTGTCCTCGGCCACCCGGGCTCCGATGGCGGCGCGGACGGCGGAGCGCTTCCCCGGCGATGGGCGGTGCTGTCCATCGTCGTGAACAACAGCTCGGCACCGGCCGCCGAAGCGCCTCCCGAACTGCTGTAGAAACGCTGCTCCTCGACGAAATAACGTCAGTGCATGGGGCGGCCCGCCGCCCGTGAATGCCTGACGCTGTCGGGGGTCTTGGTAGCCGCACTCTCGGCTCAGGCTTGCGCGGGCTGTCTCCGGCTGGTGCTGAGTGAACCGCCCCGGGATCGGTGGAGGCTCGGTTTCATGAAGGGATCGAGTCATGGCACGACCTTCCCGTTGTCCCCTTGAGCTGCGGCGCCGTGCGGTGCGCATGGTCGCCGAGGTGCGCGACGACCACCCGAACGAGACGGCCGCTTTGCAGGCGGTGACCGAGAAGCTCGGCATCGGGTCCCAGCGACGGACCAGCACCGTCGCAAGGAGTTACTGAACCTTCTTCAACATCACTTTGAGCAGGTCAGGTGGAGAGTGAGGATCGCCTTGACGAGGTCGGTGATGCGGGCGTGGCTGCACCGGAGCTTGCGCAGGAGATGCCAGTTCTTGAGGGTGGCCATGGCCTGCTCGCCCAGGCTCGGATGCGGGCGTGGGCGACGTTCACCGCCTGCTGCCCGGCGGGGAAGTTGCGGTGCCTACCGCGAAGCGGCACCCGGACGGACGCTGCCGCTGCCCTGGTAGCCCTTGTCCGCCCAGCATGCGAGGTTCGCGTCGACGAGGGTGTCGATGACACCGTGTCGGTGGGGGGCGGTCAGGTCGTGGGTGCTGCCGAGCAGTGCGGGTGAGGCCCATAGCAGCCGCCCGAACGGGTCGGTGAGGACTTGGACGTTCATGCCGTGTTTCTTGTGCTTGCCGGAGGAGAAGGGCCGGTCGGCAGCGCTCCGGTCGCTGAAGTGCACCCCGCCAGGAGTCCCGACCGACGGTTTCTGAGAGGGCAGTAAGTAACGTGCTGCCCGATTCGCGCTTGCAGCTGGAGCTGTCGGGCTGGTGGTGGCCTCTCCGGGTGGCTATGGCCGCGGCTGGGTGAACAATCCCTGCTCGGGCTCGATCAGGATCCCGCGTTCGGCCAGCC
>NZ_JBHVWT010000055.1:0-30088 GCF_042882135.1 Streptomyces sp. NPDC058240 | reverse complement strand
GCAAAATCCACCACACCAGACCCAGCACCCACAGCCACCGAACCCGACCCAGCCGGCACCCAATCCACCCGATACAAGGAGTCGTGGAACTCGGCCCCGCCACCACTGGCCAACTCCGAGGCCTGGGTGGGCCGTACGGCCAGCGACTCGATGGAGGCGACCGCTTCGCCAGCCGTGTCGGCGATGTCCACCGCGAAGCTGTCCGCGCCCAACGGCGAGAGCCGTACCCGCAACGCGGACGCACCGGTGGCGTGCAGCGTCACTCCGCGCCACTCCGCGTTCAGTCGCAGGTTCACTGCCGCCTCGGCGACCGGCGCGGAGCTCAGGAGTGCCAGGCTCTGCACTGCGGCGTCCAGGGCCGCAGGGTGCAGGCCAAATCGCTCGGCATCCTTTGCCGCCTGCTCAGGCAGGACGACCTCGGCGTACAGTTCCTCGTCATGGCGCCAGGCGGCCTTCAGGCCCTGGAATACCGGCCCGTACGTCAGCCCCGCATCCGCGTACCGCTCGTACACGTCCTCAACCGAAACCGGCGCCGCCCCCGCCGGAGGCCATACACCGAAAGCGGGCTCGTCCGCGACAGCGCGCACACCGGCATCGAGCACGCCTGTGGCGTGCCGCGTCCACGACGCGTCACCCGCCACATGCTCACCGCGCGAGAACACCCGTACCGCACGCCCACCAGAACCACCCTCAGGCGCACCCACCACCACCTGCACCTGCACACCACCACGCTCCGGCAACACCAACGGCGCCTCCAGCGTCAACTCCTCCAACACCCCACACCCGACCTGATCCCCCGCTCGAATCGCCAACTCCACAAACCCGGTCTCCGGGAACACGACGGAGCCCGCGGCGGCACGGTCGGCCAGCCAGGTGTGCGTAGCCACGGAGAGTCGCCCGGTGAACAGCGCACCGTCGGAGTCCGCCAGCATCATCGCCGCACCCAGCAGCGGGTGATCGGCGGCGTCGAGCCCGATCGAGGCGATGTTTCCGACGGTCGCCACGTTCTTGATCCAGTAGTGCCGGCGCTGGAAGGGGTAGGTGGGCAGGTCGACGGGCCGGGTCGGGCCGCCGGGGTGCAGGGCGGGCCAGTTGACGGTGTGGCCGGTGGTCCAGAGGCGGGCCAGCGCGGTGCGGGTCTCCGTCTGTTCGGGGCGGTTGCGGCGCAGTAGGGAGACGAAGACGGCCGTGGTGTCGTCGGGGAGTGCACCGGGGGCCATGGCGGTGAGGACGGCGTCCGGGCCGACCTCCAGGAACGTCGTCACACCCTGGTCGGCGAGGGTCTGCACGCCGTCGGCGAAGCGGACCGCCTCGCGGACGTGGGACACCCAGTACTCGGCAGAGGTGATCTCCCCCGCCGTGGCCATGCGGCCGGTCACATTCGAGACCACGGGGATGCGAGGCTCGCTGTAGGCGAGACCCGACACCACCGCCTTGAACTCGTCGAGCATCGGGTCCATCAGGGGTGAGTGGAAGGCGTGCGAGACCTTCAGCCGGGATGTCTTGCCGCCCTGCGCCCGTACCGCCTCCACCACCCTCTCCACGGAGGCCGCAGCCCCGGAAACCACCACCGCGCGCGGCCCGTTGACCGCCGCGACCGTGGCGTCCCCGACCCCGTCGAGCAGCGCGCGGACCTCCTCCTCGGTGGCCTGCACGGCCGCCATCACCCCGCCCTCGGGCAGCGCCTGCATCAGCCGGCCGCGCGCCGCGACCAGCGCACACGCGTCCGCCAACGAGAACACTCCGGCCGCGTGCGCCGCACCGATCTCACCGATCGAATGCCCGGCCAGCACATCGGGCCGCACACCCCACGACTCCACCAGCCGGAACAGCGCCGTCTCCACCGCGAACAGCGCCGGCTGCGCGTACTCCGTACGATCCAGCAGCCCAGCCTCCGCCGACCCCACCTCAGCGAACAGCACATCCTTCAAAGGCCGTTCCAGCTGAAGGTCGAGATGACCGCACGCCTCGTCCAGCGCGGTCGCGAACACCGGGAAAACGGCGGCCAGTTCACGACCCATACCGACCCGCTGCGCACCCTGCCCCGTGAACAGGAACGCCAGCCGGCCTTCAGCCGCGGCCCCGCTGACCACACCCGGCGCAGGCTCGCCGGCAGCCAGTGCCCGCAGCCCTGCGACCAGTTCATCGCGCCCGGCGCCCGCGACCACCGCACGGTGCTCCAGCTGCGCGCGCGTCGTCGCCAGCGCGACACCCACATCCACCGGATCCGGAGCAGCCACACGCTCCATCAGGCCCAACAGCCCCGCCGCCTGCGCACGCAACGCCTCCGCGCTCGCCCCGGAGACCGGCCACAGCACCGGTCCCGTGGAGCCTGTGGAGTCCGAGTCGGGGCGCTCCACGGGCTCCGCCCCAATGGGCTCCGCCGCCGGCGCCTCCTCAAGGATGACGTGCGCGTTCGTACCGCTGATCCCGAACGACGAGACACCCGCCCGGCGCGGCGTCGTGCCGTCCCACTCCACTTCCTCGGTCAGCAGCCGGACATGGCCGGCCGTCCAGTCCACCTTCGTCGACGGCTCGTCCGCGTGCAGCGTCTTCGGCAGGACGCCGGCCCGCATCGCCATGACCATCTTGATGATCCCGGCGACACCCGCAGCGGCCTGCGTGTGACCCATGTTCGACTTCACCGACCCCAGCCACAGGGGGTTCTCCGCCGCGCGGTCGCGCCCGTACGTCGCCAGCAGTGCCTGTGCCTCGATCGGGTCGCCCAGGACCGTGCCCGTACCGTGTGCCTCGACCACGTCCACCTGGTCCGCAGACAGCTGCGCGCTCGCCAGCGCATCCCAGATGACGCGCTGCTGAGACGGGCCGTTCGGCGCGGTGAGGCCGTTGCTTGCGCCGTCCTGGTTCACGGCGGAGCCGCGTACGACAGCCAGTACGGGATGTCCGTTGCGCCGCGCGTCGGACAGCCGCTCCACCAGCAGTACGCCCGCGCCCTCGGACCAGCCGGTGCCGTCCGCCGCCTCGGAGAACGCCTTGCAGCGGCCGTCGGCCGCGAGACCGCGCTGCTTGCTGAACGCGACGTAGGGGCCGGGGGTCGCCATCACGGTCGCGCCGCCTGCGAGCGCGAGGGTGCACTCACCCTTGTGCAGTGCCTGGATCGCGAGGTGCAGTGCGACCAGCGACGACGAGCACGCCGTGTCCACCGTGACGGCCGGCCCCTCCAGCCCGAGTACGTAGGAGATACGGCCGGACAGCACGGCCGCGTTGCTGCCGGTGGCCATGTATGCCTCGGCCTCTTCCGGCAGTTCCAGGTCGAAGTAGGTCTGGCCGTTGGTGCCCATGAAGACGCCCACGCGGCCGCCGTGCACCGAATCCGGCGCGATGCCACCGCGCTCGAAGGCCTCCCAGGAGGCCTCCAGCAGCAGCCGCTGCTGCGGGTCCATCGCCAGTGCCTCGCGCGGCGATATGCCGAAGAAGGCCGGGTCGAACTCCGCGGCGTCGTAAAGGAAGCCGCCCTTGCGCGGGTAGTCCGCGCCGTCATCCGCGCCCGAGCCCGTTCCGGCGTCGGACCCGGTGTCCCAGCCGCGGTCCTCGGGGAAGTCCCCGATCGCGTCGACCCCTCCGGCGATCAGCTGCCACAGCTCCTCGGGCGAACGCACGCCGCCGGGGAGGCGGCAGCTCATCGCGACGATGGCGATGGGCTCCTGTCCGGCGTTCTCGATCTCCCGCAGCTGCTGCTTCGTGGCATGCAGGTCCGCGGTCGTCCGCTTGAGGTAGTCGAGGAGCTTAGCTTCGTTCACGTTCGCCATCAGGGCCTCGCCGTGTGTCGTTTCCCGGGAACTGCGCATGCGGGAGGTTCGGGAAGTGGGGTGAATGAGCAGAAGGGGGCTGGGGCGGATCAGCGGGTCAGGAGAGCCCGAGTTCCTTGTCGAGGAAGTCGAAGACGTCCTCGGCCGACGCGGCGCCGAGGCGGTCGGCGACGGTGGGACCCTCTGCCGGCTCGGTGTTCCCCGCGTCGTTGTCGTCGTTGATTCGCGCGTTGAGCCGGGTGACGAGTTCCTGGAGCCGGTGGCTGATCCGGCTGCGTTCGATCTCCTCCACGGAGAGGGCCGCCGCCACGGATTCGATGCGCTCCAGCTCCGCCAGTACGGGTACGGCGGGGGCTGCTCCGCTCGGGCACAGTTCGCCGTGCAGATGCCCGGCCAGGACGTCGGGGTTCGCGTAGTCGAAGAGCAGCGTGGCCGGGAGCTTGAGACCCGTGACAGTACTCAGCCTGTTGCGGAATTCGACGGCGGTGAGCGAGTCGAATCCGAGCTCGTTGAAGGCGCGGCTGGACTGCACCGCGCTGGTGCTGTCGTAGGCGAGGACGAGCGCCACCTGTCCGCGTACCAGGTCCAGCACTTCGCGCCGCTGCTCGCTCTCGGGCAGGGCTGACAGCCGGACAACCAGGTCCGAAGCCGCTTCGGACGGGCCCGCGGGCCCGCCGGTGCCGCCGGCCGCGGTGGCACCGGTGCGCACCTCGGGGAGGCCTGCGATCAGCGGGCTGGACCGGGTCGCTGTGAAACCGGCCGCGAGCTGCGGCCAGTCGGCGTCCAGTACGCCGACGCAGGTCGCCGCCCGGTCCAGGGCCCGCTGAAGGGCCGTCAGGCAGAGTTCGGCGTCCATCGGGGCCAGGCCGCGCCACCAGGAGCGGTCCTGCGAGGCGTCCTCGCCCGCCATGCCGCCACCGTCCCAGGGTCCCCAGGCCACCGAGGTGGCCGCGAGGCCCAGGGCCCGGCGGTGCTGGGCGAGTGCGTCCAGGTAGGCGTTCGCGGCGGCGTAGCTGCCCTGTCCCGCGCTGCCGAGCAGTCCGGCGATCGAGGAGAAGGTGACGAACGCCGTCAGTCCGTGGTGCCTGGTGAGCTCGTGCAGGTGCCGGGCCGCCTCCACCTTCGGGCGCAGTACGCCGGCGAGCCGCTCGGGGGTGATGGACTCCAGCACGCCGTCATCCAGCACGCCGGCGGTGTGCATGACGGCGGTGAGCGGCTGGTCGTCGGGCAGGCCTTCGAGCAGCGCGGCGAGGGCCGCGCGGTCGGCGACGTCGCAGGCCGCCACGGTGACCCGGGCTCCGAGCGCGGTCAGTTCGGCCGTCAGTTCCTCGGCGCCCGGTGCCTGCGGGCCACGGCGGCTGGTCAGTACGAGATGGGCGGCGCCGCGTTTGGCGAGCCAGCGGGCGACGTGCGCGCCGAGTGCGCCGGTGCCGCCGGTGACCAGGACGGTGCCGTGCGGCGTCCAGTTCCCTGTGGCGGCGGTGTCGCCCTCGGTCGCGGTCTCGTCGTCGCCGTGCGTGTCCGTGTCGCCGCTGCCACGGCTCCCGGTGCCCGCGATGGTCGTGTCGGCGGGGACGTGCACGAGCCGGCGGCCGAAGGTTCCCGAGGCGCGCACCGCGATCTGGTCCTCCGCTCCGGCCCCCTGGTCGGCGGCGCCTCCTGCCAGTACGGACACCAGCCGGGCGGCCGTACGCTCGTCGGCCGTCGGCGGCAGGTCGATCAGGCCGCCCCAGCGCTGCGGCTGTTCCAGGGCGACGACCCTGCCGAGTCCCCACACCTGGGCCTGCTCCGGGTGCGGCAGTTCCTCCGCCCCGCCCACCGCGACCGCGCCGCTGGTCAGGCACCACAGCGGCGCATCGATCGCGGCGTCGCCCAGCGCCTGGGCGAGCGCGACGGTGGCGGTCAGGCCATACGGGTCGGCGAGAGCGAGCAGGGAGAGCACCGCGCGTACCGGTGAGCCCGCTTCGGACGCGGTACGCAGCCGGTCCGTGAGCGCGGTCCGTGCCGCGGCGGTGCCGGTGGGGTCCCCTTCGCCGGCGAGGGAGGCCAGTTCGGCGGCGTCCACCGTGATGAGGTGTGGCTGCGCGCCCCGGGCGTGCAGTGCCTCGCCGAGCCGCTCTGCCCAGCGGCCGGCGGCTGCTCCCTGCGGTGCCAGGACGAGCCAGGTGCCTGCCGCGGCCGCGGTGTCCCGGGCGGGTTCAGCGAGGGGCAGCCAGTCGATCCGGTAGCTCCAGGCGTCGGCGGTCGCCTCCTTCACCCGGTGCGAGCGCCAGGACGCGAGCAGGGGCAGCACGGCGTCCAGCGATTCCCGCTGGGCGTCGCTGTCCGCGTGCAGTGCCTCGGCGAGCGCGCCGGTGTCGGTGCGTTCCACGGCGTCCCAGAAGGCCTGGGCGCCCGCGCTGCCGGGCGTGGACCGGATCGTTGTACCGGAGGCGTCGGAGGCGTCGTTCTCCCACCAGTAACGCTGCCGCTGGAACGGGTAGGTGGGCAGCTGCACCCTGCGCCCGCCCCAGCCCGCGGCGGTCGCGGGCCAGTCGACCGCCGTACCGCGTACGTGCAGTTCGGCGAGCGCGGTGGTCAGCGACTGCGACTCGGGGCGGTCGGCGCGCAGCACCGGCACGAAGGCGGTGCTCCGGGAGTCGGCGTCGTCCGTCACGCACTGCTGGGCGAGGGCGGTGAGGGTGGCGCTGGGACCCAGCTCGACGAAGGTGCTGACGCCGTGTTCGCGCAGGGTGGCGATGCCGTCGCTGAAGCGCACCGTCTCGCGTACGTGCCGCACCCAGTAGTCGGCAGAGGTCAACTCGCCCTCGGTGCATAGCTTTCCGGTGAGATTGGAGACGACAGGGAGCTGCGGCGCGTGCATCGGGAGGTCCGCGACGACCTCACGGAAGTCCGCGAGCATCGGGTCCATGCGGGGCGAGTGGAAGGCGTGGCTGACGCGCAGTCGTGACGTCTTGCGGCCCTGTTCCCGGAGCTGTTCCGCGACGCGCAGGACGGCATCCTCGTCGCCGGAGAGCACCACGGCCGACGGGCCGTTCACGACGGCCACGGCGATCCGTGCGCCTTCGCCGAGCAGTGGGAGTACGTCCTCCTCGGACGCCTCGACGGCGACCATCGCGCCGCCTGCGGGCAGTTCCTGCATCAGCCGGCCCCTGGCCGCCACCAGCGCGCAGGCGTTCGCCAGGGTGAACACACCTGCGGCGTGCGCCGCTGCGATCTCCCCGATCGAGTGGCCGATCAGCAGGTCGGGGCGTATCCCCCAGCTCTCCAGCAGGCGGAATAGTGCCACCTCGACGGCGAAGAGTGCGGCCTGCGCGCAGCCCGTACGGTCCAGTTCTTCCGCGCCCCGCTCGTCCTTGGACCGCCACATCACGTCACGGACGGGTGTCTCCAGCCTCGGGTCCAGTTCTGCGCAGACCGCGTCGAGCGCCGCCGCGAAAGCGGGCTGGGAGGCGTACAACTCCTTTGCCATGCCGCGGCGTTGGGCACCCTGGCCGGTGAACATGAAGGCGGTGCGCCCGCCCGGTCCCTGCGGCGTACCGAATACCAGTCCCGCGCTGTCGTCGCCTGCGGCCAGTGCGTCCAGCCGGCGCAGCAGGCTGTCGTGGTCGTCCGCGACGACGACAGCCCGCTGATCGAAGACGGCCCGGGTGGTGGCCAGCGAGAACGCGACGTCCGCGGCCGTGTCGCGGCCGTCGGCGGTGAGGTGGGCACGCAGTCGGCCTGCCGACTCGCGCAGCGCCCGTTCGTCGCGCGCCGACAGCAGGTACGGAAGCACCCGCGGCTCAGCGGGGGCCGTGGGCGCTCCGGACGGTTCAGCTGCTTCGGATGCCTCGGACGCGGCTTCGGCGGGCGCTTCCTCGATGATGATGTGCGCGTTCGTACCGCTGAGTCCGAAGGAGGAGACGCCCGCCCGGCGCGGCGCGTCGCTGTGCCAGGCGACCGGCTCGGTCAGCAGCCGTACGTTCCCGGTGGTCCAGTCGACCTGCGGTGTGGGCTCGTCCACGTGCAGTGTGCGGGGCAGCACCTGGTGCTGAATCGCCTGCACCATTTTGATGATGCCGCTGACGCCTGCGGCGGCCTGCGCGTGCCCCATGTTCGACTTCACCGAGCCGAGCCACAGGGGGCTTTCGGCGGGGCGGTCCTGGCCGTAGGTGGCGAGGAGCGCCTGCGCCTCGATGGGGTCGCCGAGTACGGTGCCCGTGCCGTGTGCCTCGACCGCGTCGACGTCCTTGGTGGTGAGTCCCGCGTTGTTGAGGGCCTGACGGATGACGCGCTGCTGGGCGGGGCCGTTGGGGGCGGTGAGGCCGTTGCTTGCGCCGTCCTGGTTCACGGCGGAGCCGCGTACGACTGCCAGTACGGGGTGCCCGTTGCGCCGCGCGTCCGAGAGACGCTCCACCAGCAGCACGCCCACGCCCTCGGACCAGCCCGCGCCGTCCGCCGCGCCGGCGAAGGACTTGCATCGCCCGTCCGAGGCGAGCCCGCGCTGCCGGCTGAACTCGATGAACATCTCCGGTCCGGCCATCACGGTCACGCCGCCGGCCAGCGCAAGCGAGCACTCGCCGTTGCGCAGCGCCTGCGCGGCCAGATGCAGCGCCACCAGCGAGGACGAGCACGCCGTGTCGACCGTCACCGCGGGGCCCTCGAAGCCGAAGGTGTAGGCGACCCGGCCGGACACGAGGCTGCCGGCCGCGCTGCCGCCGGCGTAGTCGTGGTACATCAGGCCGGCGAACACCCCGGTCCTGCTGCCCTTGAGCGTGGCCGGGTCGATGCCCGCGCGCTCGAACGCCTCCCAGCTGGTCTCCAGCAGCAGCCGCTGCTGGGGGTCCGTCTCCGGCGTCTCCCTGGGGCTGAGACCGAAGAACACCGGGTCGAACTCCGCGGCGTCGTACAGGAATCCGCCCTCGCGCACATAGCTGCGGCCGGGGCGACCCGGCGCGGGGTCGTACAGCGAGTCCATGTCCCAGCCGCGGTCGGTGGGGAACTGACCGACCACATCGGTGCCTTCGTCCACCACCCGCCACAGGTCCTCGGGAGATGTGACGCCGCCCGGGTAGCGGCAGCCCATGGCAACGATCGCGATCGGCTCGTGCTTGCCGTCCTCCACCTCGCGCAGACGGCGGCGGGTCTCCTGGAGGTCAGCCGTCGCACGCCGCAGGTACTCACGCAGTTTCTGGTCGTTCGCCATCGGTGTCTGAGCCAATCTGAGGTCTGTCGAGCGATTCGGGGCGGGCGGAGCGGAAATACGGGGAGGGCATCCGGGCCGTCGGTGCCGTCGGCCCGGCTCCTGCTACGGGAGTCCGATTTCGCCGTCCAGAGCGGCGAACAGCTCGTCGTCGGTGGCCGACTCGTAATCCGCACGGACTACGGCGTCCTGCCCCGCACCGCGCCGGTCCCGCCATTTGCGTACCAGTGTCTCCAGTAGCGCGGCGACTTCCGCATGCTCCCCGTCGCGCTCGCCCTCGTCCGGGGGCGAGGCGAGCAGAGCCGATTCCAGGCGGTCGATCTCGGCGAACAGCGACTGCCCCGAGGAAAGGGCCGGCACGAGCTCGGCCGCCAGGTGCGCGGCCAGCACGGCCGGCGCGGGGAAGTCGAAGACGAGGGTCGCCGGCAGCCGCAGGCCGGTGGCCGCGCCCAACAGGTTGCGCAGATCGACGGCCGCCAGTGAATCGAAGCCGATGTCCTTGAACGCCCGCTCAGGGTCGATGTGTTGGCCGCTGCCGTGACCGAGCACGGCTGCCGCGCTGTCCCGGACCAGATCGAGGAGGAGGAGGTCGCGGTCGGCCTCCGACAGGCCGGACAGCCGCAGCGAGAGCGCTTCGGCGGCCGCCGCAGGAGCCGCTGTCGCCGCGGCCGGGACGGCGCGGCGCATCGGATTGCGTACGAGCGTACGAAGCAGCGCGGGCACCGGTCCGCCCGGCGAGCGCAGCACCGCCGCCTCCAGCCCGACCGGTACGAGCACCGGGGCGTCGACAGCCATGGCCGAATCCAGCAGGGCCAGCGCCCGGCCGGTGGGCAGCGGGCGCATGCCCATCCGCCGTATCCGTTCCAGATCGGCCTCGGTCAGCCGGCCCGCCATGCCCTGGGTCTCGGCCCACAGGCCCCAGGCGAGGGAGAGAGCAGGCAGGCCCTGGGTCCTGCGGTGGCGGGCGAGGGCATCGAGGAAGACGTTCGAGGCGGCGTAGTTGGCCTGTCCGGCGCCGACGAAGAGGCCCGCGGTGGAGGAGAACAGCACGAAGGCGACAAGTGGTTGATGCTGCGTCAGCTCGTGCAGATGCCAGGCTGCGTCCGCCTTGGGACGCAGTACCGAGTCCACGCTTCGCGCGGTCTGCGTCTCGATCAGGCTGTTGTCGGCCACACCTGCTGTATGGATCACAGCCGTGAGGGGGTGACAGGACGGGATCTCGGCGAGCAGCTTCTCCAGTGCGGCGCGGTCCGCGACATCACATGCCACCGGTACCGCTTCGGTCCCGAACTCGGCCAGTTCTTGAGCAAGTTCAAGAGCACCGGGCGCCTTCTCACCGCGACGGCTGACCAGCAGCAGCCGGCGGGCGCCGTGCCGCGCGGCCAGGTGGCGGGCGACAGCGGCACCGAGGCCGCCGGTTCCGCCCGTGATCAGTACGGTGCCTTCCGGATCCCCCCGGGGCGCGCCGATGGCCTCGACTGCGCTCTGCTGCTCTCTCACGAGCCGCGGTTCCAACAACTTGCCGTCACGCAGAACGAGTTCGGTCCCGTCAGTGGCTGCAGCAGATCGCAGAAGCTGTGCGGAGGCCGGGGTGCCGTCCCAGTCGAGGAGCAGCAGCCTCCCGCCGGGTTGTTCGGCCTGTGCGGAACGCACCAGGCCCCACAACGGAGCGTGAACCAGGTCCACGGCCGTGCCGGGCTCGGCGTCGGGGCCGGCCGCGCCGCTGGTGAGGATCACCAGCCGGGAGTCGACGAACCCCGGGTCGGCCAGCCACTCCTGCACGGCCTCCAGCACACGGACCATCGCGGTGCGCATACGGTCCAGCAGACCGGTTCCGTGATCCTCGCCTCCTGTGCACGCGAGGGCTCCTGTGCATGCGAGGGCCACGAAGTCCGGTACGGGGCCGGACGTCGCCCTGAGTGCCGCGAGATCGGAGAACACCGGAGCCTCGGCGCCGAAAGCCGCCACGAGCCGGTCGTCCTCGCTGCTGCCGATGACCGCCCAGCTGCCGGCCGGTTCCTCGGACGGAGACCATCCGGCCCGCTCGGCCCAGCTCGGCCGCAGCAGTGCGTCGTCGTCACTACCGGCCGCCGCCAGCTGTTCGGCGCTGACGGCACGCGCGGCCAGCGAACGTATCGATATCACCGGAGCACCGGTCGAGTCCGTGGCCAGCACTGACGCCTCGTCAGGACCATGGGACGTCACGCGTACACGCAATGAGGTGGCACCTGCCGCGTGCACCGAAACGCCGCTCCACGCGAAGGGCAGCCGCGGCCCTTCGGCACTGGCCTGGCTGTCGCCCTCATCAAAGAGATTGGCATGGAGGGCAGCGTCGAGCAGGGCCGGATGGACGCCGAAGGCGCCGGCGTCCTGGTGAGCTTCCGGGGGGAGGGCGACTTCGGCGTAGATGTCGTTGCCGGCGCGCCAGGCGGCCTTGAGCCCCTGGAACACGGGGCCGTAGTGGTAGCCCTGGGTGGCGAGGTCTTCGTAGGTGTCGTGCAACGTGATGGGATGGGCGCCGGTGGGCGGCCAGTTGCTGAGATCGGAGATGGAGTCAGCCTCGACCGAGGGGAGTTGGGGAGTGAGAGTGCCTTGGGCGTGCTGAGTCCAGGGCGCATCACTGGGTACGTCGCCCGAGTCCGGGCGTGAGTGGATGGTGAGGGTGCGGCGGTCGGACGTGTCAGGGGGCCCGACCGTGATCTGGAGCTGGAGAGCCTGCTCCGGGGCGAGAACGAACGGCGCCTGGAGGGTGAGCTCTTCGAGGTGGGGGGTGCCGGTGTGGTCACCGGCGTGGATGGCGAGTTCGACGAGCGCGGTGCCGGGCAGAAGCACGGCGCCCATGATGCTGTGGTCGGCCAGCCAGGGGTGGGTGCGGGTACTGATGCGCCCGGTGAGGATGGATTCGTCGGTGCCGGCGCGGTGGAGTACGGCGCCGAGCAGGGGGTGACGGGCGGAGGCCTGGCCGAGGGTGGTGACGTCGCCGGCGCCCGGGGCCGACTCCAGCCAGTAGCGCCGGCGTTGGAAGGGGTAGGTGGGGAGATCGACCGGGCGGGCGGGGCGGCCGGTGTGCAGGGCGGGCCAGTTGACGGTGTGCCCACTGGTCCAGAGGCGGGCCAGGGCGGTGAGGGTCTCGGCCTCCTCGGGGCGGTTGCGGCGCAGGAGGGAGATGAATGTGGCTGTGGTGTCGTCGGGGAGGGCGTCGGGGGCCATGGCGGTGAGGACCGTGTCGGGGCCGATTTCGAGGTAGGTGGTGATGCCTTCGGTGGCCAGGGCGCGTATGGCGTCGTTGAAGCGGACGGCTTCGCGGACGTGGGTCACCCAGTAGTCGGGGGACGTGAGCTCACCCGGCGTGGCGGTGCGTCCGGTGACGTTCGAGACGACCGGGGTACGGGGCTCGCTGTAGGCGAGGCCCGACACCACCGTGCGGAACTCGTCCAGCATCGGGTCCATCAGCGGGGAGTGGAAGGCGTGCGAGACCTTCAGGTACGAGGTCTTGCCGCCCTGGGCGCGTACCGCCTCCACGACCTTGTCGACGGAGGCCGCCGTGCCGGAGACCACCACTGCGCGAGGGCCGTTTACCGCTGCGATCGCCGCGTTGCCGACGCCGTTGAGGTGGGTGCGGACATCGTCTTCGGTGGCCTGGAGGGCGGCCATGGTGCCGCCGTCGGGCAGGGCCTGCATGAGGCGGCCGCGCGCGGCGACCAGGGTGCAGGCGTCGGCGAGGGAGAACACGCCGGCGGCATGCGCCGCGCTGATCTCGCCGATGGAGTGCCCGGCCAGCAGATCGGGGCGTACACCCAGCGACTCCACCAGGCGGAACAGGGCCGTCTCGACAGCGAACAGGGCGGGCTGGGCGTACTCCGTCCGGTCCAGCAGCACCGCCAGGTCCGAACCCTCCCGAGCGAAGAGCACGTCTTTCAGGGGGTGGTCCAGCAGGGGGTCCAGGTGTCCGCACACCTCGTCCAGGGCTGCCGCGAACACCGGAAAGGCTGCGGCGAGTTCGCGTCCCATACCGGGGCGTTGGGCGCCTTGTCCGGTGAACAGGAAGGCCAGCCGCCCCTCTCCCTCCGTGCCCCGCACGACACCCGCCTCCTCGCCGGCCTCCAGTGCCCGTAGCCCGGACAGCAACTGCCCACGCTCCGCACCGGTGACCACCGCACGACGCTCCAGCTGCGCACGGGACGTGGCCAGGGCCAGGGCCACATCCACCGGATGAGGGGCCTCCGCCCCTTCCAGCAGACCCACCAGACCGGCCGCCTGTGCCCGCAGCGCACCATCGGTCCGCGCGCTGAGCAACAGTGGCAGCGTCGGCTGCGCGGCATCCTGACGCTCCGGGGCCGTCTCCTCCTGGGGCGCCTCTTCGATGATCACGTGCGCGTTCGTCCCGCTGATCCCGAACGACGAGACTCCCGCCCGGCGCGGCCGCTCACTGTCCCAGGCCACCGCCTCGGTCAGCAGCTCCACCCGCCCCACCGTCCAGTCCACCTTCGACGACGGCTCATCCACATGCAACGTCTTGGGCAGCACACCATGACGCATCGCCATGACCATCTTGATGATCCCGGCCACACCCGCCGCAGCCTGTGTATGGCCCAGATTCGACTTCACCGATCCGAGCCACAGTGGGCCCTGGTCCGAACGGTTCTGACCGTACGTCGCCAGCAGCGCCTGCGCCTCGATCGGGTCGCCGAGCTTCGTACCCGTACCGTGCGCCTCCACCGCGTCCACGTCAGCCGGACGCAGCCGCGCGTTTGCCAGTGCCTGCAGGATGACCCGCTGCTGCGACGGGCCGTTCGGTGCCGTCAGACTGCTGCTTGCCCCGTCCTGGTTGACCGCGCTGCCCCGTACCACTCCCAGCACGCGGTGGCCGTTGCGCTGGGCGTCGGAGAGCCGCTCCACCAACAACACACCCACACCCTCGCCCCACCCAGTGCCGTCCGCGGCTTCGGCGAAGGCCTTGCAGCGGCCGTCGGCCGCGAGCCCGCGCTGCCGGCTGAACTCGGTGAAGGTGTCGGGCGTCGACATCACCGTCACACCGCCGGCCAGGGCCAGCGAGCATTCGCCGTTGCGCAGCGCCTGTACCGCCCAGTGCAGCGCCACCAGCGACGACGAGCACGCCGTGTCCACCGTCACCGCCGGGCCTTCCAGCCCCAGGGCGTAGGAGACGCGGCCCGACACGACGCTGCCTGAATTGCCGTTGCCGATGTACCCGTCCACCTCGTCCGGAATGCTGGACAGGCGCGAGGCGTAGTCGTGGTACATCACTCCGGCGAAGACACCGGTCCGACTGCCGCGCAGTGAGTGCGGGTCGAGCCCGGCGCGCTCCAGTGCTTCCCAGGAGGCCTCCAGGAGCAGCCGCTGCTGCGGGTCCATCGCCAGCGCCTCACGCGGGCCGATGCCGAAGAACTCGGCGTCGAAGTCGGCCGCGTCGTGCAGGAATCCGCCCTCACGGGCATAGGTCTTGCCGGGCTGGTCAGGGTCGGGGTCGTACAGTCCCTCGATGTCCCAGCCACGCCCGGCAGGGAATCCGGAGATTCCGTCCCGGCCGGCTTCCAGTAGTTGCCACAGCTCCTCGGGAGATGTGACGCCACCCGGATAGCGGCAGCTCATGCCGACGATCGCGATGGGCTCGTGTTCCCTGCGCTCGGCTTCGCGCAACTGGCGGCGTGCCTCCCGAAGATCGGCCGTCGCTCGCTTGAGGTAGTCGAGAAGCTTCTTCTCGCTTTCCACCCAAGAACCCCCTGAACCCGGTCGGATTGTCCATCCGAACGCTACGGGCGGCCCTCATCCGCCGACCACCCATAGCCCCCCCTAGCCACCCCTACTAGCGGTCGCCGACAGGGGCCCCTACGCAAATACCGAAGCTATGGGCACTCTTAAGAATCACTTGGTGAACCACCATATCCAGGGGTCGGCGAAGAAGCCCTTCAACTAAGGGCTCATAGGGGCTGCTAGGGGTCTGCCTGACTACTTCGCTGCTATAGCGTTCTTCCCGTTGAAGGCTGCGAAACATTGACCTGGGGTGGGAATATGCCCGCGACACCGACCGCCAGAGGAACCGCCCCCTTCGGCGATTACAAGACCTGGTACCGCGTCACCGGGGATCTCCGCTGCGGACTGCCACCCGTCGTCGTACTGCACGGTGGTCCCGGCAGCACGCACGACTACCTGCTGAGCATGACGGCCCTGGCGGAGGCCGGCCGGCCGGTAGTCCACTACGACCAGCTGGGGAACGGCGGGTCGACGCGGCTGCCGGACAACGGGACGGACTTCTGGACCGTCCAGCTCTTCCGGGACGAACTCGACAACCTGTTGCGGCACCTCGGAGTGGCCGACAACTACATTCTGTTCGGTCAGTCCTGGGGCGGGATGCTGGCCGCGGCTCATGCCTCCGACCGGCCGGCCGGACTACGCGGCCTGGTGATCGCCAACTCACCGGCGTCGATGCCGCTGTGGCTCCAGGAGATGAAGGTGCTCAGGGAGCAGCTTCCGCCAGAGGTACAGGAGACGCTGCTCCAGCACGAGGCCGCGGGCACCACGGACACCGACGAATACTTCGCGGCCATGCGGGTCTTCTACGACCGTCATGTGTGCCGCGTCCTTCCGTGGCCCCGGGACTATCTGGCCACCTTCATGGAGATCAATGACGATCCGACCGTCTACCACGCCATGAACGGGCCCAATGAATTCCATGTCATCGGGACGCTCAAGGACTGGTCGGTCGAAGACCGGCTGCCGCACATCGAAGTACCGACCCTATTGATCAGCGGGCGTTACGACGAGGCCACACCGGCCACCGTCCGACCCTATTTCGAGCGCATACCGAAAGTGCGCTGGGAAATCTTCGAGGAATCCAGTCACATGCCGCACATCGAAGAGCCCGAGCGTTTCACCTCGGTCATGGTCGGTTTTCTCAAGGAAATCCAAGAACACCAAGAACTCAACAACTTGAAGGATGAGGCACGCGGGTGACCACTGCTCAGGAGGTTCGCGCATATCCGTTCAGCGAGCCGGACCGGCTCATACTCGACCCCATGTACGCGAAGCTGCGTACGGAGGAACCGCTGAGCCGGGTGCAGTTCCCGATCGGCGAACCCGCCTGGCTGGCCACGCGCTACCAGGACGTACGCACCGTCCTGGCCGACCCCCGCTTCAGCCGGGCGATGGCCAGGACACGCAACCAGCCGCGCACCCACCCCGGCGAGCACTTGGACGACGGCCTGGTCGGCATGGACGCACCGGACCACGCCCGACTTCGCAAGCTGGTCGCCAAGGCGTTCACCGGGCGCCGCGTGGAGCTGATGCGCGCGGACACCCAGCGGATCGTGAACGGTCTGGCCGACACCATGGTCGAGCAGGGCGGCCCCTTCGAGATGGTGGAGAACTTCGCCGTCCCCGTGCCGGTGACGGTGATCTCCGAGATGCTGGGTGTGCCGGCGGCGGACCGCCCCAAGCTGCGCGTCTGGTCCGAGGCGATGGTCTCCACGACGGCGCTGCCGTGGGAAGAGATGGAGCGCAACGCCAAGGAGCTGTTCGCCTACATCGGCGAGCTGGTCGCGGAGCGGCGTCGCAATCCCACCGAGGACCTGCTCGGCGCGCTGGTCAAGACGCGTGACGAGGACGGCGACCGGCTGAGCGAGGAGGAGCTGGTCATGCATGTGACCGGTGGCCTGCTCATCACCGGCACCGAGACGACCGCCTCGCAGATCCCCAACTTCCTCTACGCACTGCTCAGCCAGCGCGACCAGTGGGAACTGCTCTGCTCGAAACCGGAGTTGGTGCCGCAGGCGGTCGAGGAACTGGTGCGCTGGATCCCGCTGAACTACTCCGCGATGTTCGCCAGGTACGCCCTGGAGGACGTCCAGTTCGGTGATGTCACGGTGAAGGCCGGTGAACCGGTGCTCGGTTCGGTGGCCTCGGCCAACCGCGACCCCGAGATCTTCGAGGACCCCGAGCGGCTCGACGTGACCCGCGAGAACAATCCGCACATCGGCTTCGGTCACGGGCCGCACCACTGTCTGGGCGCCCAGCTCGCGCGGATGGAGCTCCAGAGCGTGCTGAGCACCCTCATCGAGCGCTTCCCCACCCTGGACATCGCCGATGTCGAGGACAGTGTCGTCTGGAAGCAGGGAATGCTGGTGCGCGGTCCGAAGCGGCTGCGAGTGACTTGGTGAGCAGTTGGGCCATCGCCGTCGACCGGACGGCCTGCATCGGCGCGTCGGTGTGCGCCAATTACGCTCCCGGCCACTTCGAGTTGCGGTCCGGCAAGTCCTACCCGCGGGTCGGGACGACGGAACCCGACGAGGCGGCGCTGGACGCAGCGGAGACCTGCCCGGTGTCCGCGATCACGGTGCACGACACCAGCACCGGCGTGCTGCTCGCTCCCGAGGAGTAGCGGTACGGGTACGGGCACCGCTCCCCGTACCCGTCCGCCCCGCCCGCTCCATCACCCCCGCCACTCAACGTCTGTGCCTCCGTATGCCTGTACATCTCGAAGGGACCATGCACATGACCACCGCATCCCCGACCGGTACCGCGATGATCTTCCCCGGCATGGGGCCCACCCCCTTCGCGGAGGTCGGGAAGTTCATGGTCATCAACCCCTACGCCCGGAAGCTGATCGCCACCGCCGACCAGGTCCTCGGGTACTCGCTGCTCGACCGCTACCGGCAGACCGAGGGCGACTACAGCGAATACGCCCAGGTCGCGTTCATGGTCAACTCGCTGGCGCTGGCCCAGTGGGCCGGGCACACGCTGGGTATCGAGGCCGAGCTGTGCACGGGCCCGAGCTTCGGCGAGAAGCCGGCCGCCGCGTTCAGCGGCGCGCTGGACTTCCCCGACGCCGTCCGCGCCACCGCCGGATTCGCGCGCCTGCTGGAGGACTACTTCAGTACGGAGTTCAAGGACCTGGTCACCCACTCCTTCGTGCGTGTGCCCGAGGACAAGCTGCGAGAAGTACTGGCGGAGCTGGACGAACGCGGCGAGACGTACGAGATCTCCTGCTACATCGACGACGACTTCTACATGCTCACGCTGCGCGAGCACAACCTCGAATGGCTGAAGCCCAGGCTGCGTTCACTGGGCGGCATGTCGCTGTACTCGATGCGGCCGCCGATGCACTGCTCGGCATTCGGAGGACTGCGCGCCCGCGCCCAGGAAGAGGTCTTCGGGCCCCTGGACTTCGCCGACCCGCGGATCCCGGTCGTCGCGGATCAGGACGGCTCGCTGATCACCACGGGTGAGGGGGTGCGCACCATGCTGCTGGACAGCTGCGTACGCCCGATGCGCTGGCCCGCGGTCGTCGACGCGCTGCGCGAAGCCGGCGTCGGCACCGTGTGCGTGGCCGGTAAGGACAGTCTCTTCGGCCGGGTGCGGCGCACGACGTCCAACTTCGAGGTGGTACCGGTCACGCCGCGGGTCGCTCTCCAGCCGAGACCGCAGCCCGCCCGTACCTGAACCGTTCCTCTCTCACCTCCCCCGAAAGGCAATTCACCATGTGGGACCAGAAGTTCGAGGATCTGCTACGCAGGTTCCTGCCGTTCCTCGGCGCCGACGAGAAGCTCGCCGAGGACACCACGCTGCGCGACCTGGGCCTGGACTCGCTCGGCATCGTCGAGCTGCTCGCGGCGCTGGAGCAGACGTACGACGTGCGGTTCCAGGACGAGGCACTCGGCCAGGAGACGTTCCAGACCCCCGGTGTGCTGTGGAAGGTGCTGTCCGGTCTGGTCGAGGAGCAGGCCGCCTGAATCCGCGGCACCCGGGACCCGCAGGGTCGAGCATCGAAGGAGGAGCAGTGGACGCAGCCATGGGAGAGGCGCTGCACGGGCGTTTTCTGCGCGGAGTCGACCTGGCGCCGCGCAACGACGCGGTACGGGTCGGGGCCGACTCGGTCACGTACGAGCAGGCGCACGAGCGGGCGCTCGTCTGGGCAGGTGCGCTGCTGCGCGCGGTGCGCAAACCGCCGGGCACCGTGGCGGTGCTGGCGGCGAAGGGAGTCGACGCGTACGTCGGCATCCTCGCCGCGCTGTACGCGGGAGCCACCGTCGTGCCGCTGCAACCGGGCTTCCCCCCGGCGCGCACCCGCCGCATGATGCGGGCCGCTCAGGTGTCCGCCGTCATCGCCGACGAGGCCGGCTGGGCGCAGTTGCCGGAGCTGATGGCGCCGGGGCCGGACGGCGAGGAGCCGCTCGACACTGGTGGCCCCGACACCGTACTGCCCGTCCTCGCGCCCGGTTGCGGACCCGGTACGCATCCGAGTGTCGACCGGATCGTCCCGGAAGCGGCCGGCGCGCTGAGCGGGCCGCGCCCGGTGCGGCCGGCCGACGCGGCGTACGTGTTGTTCACCTCCGGGTCGACGGGCCGCCCCAAGGGCGTGCCGATCAGCCACGGAAGTGCCTCGCACTACTTCCGGCTCCAGGACGAGCGTTACGACTTCACGCCGCAGGACGTCTTCTCCCAGACCTTCGACCTCAACTTCGACTGCGCGATGTTCGACCTGTTCTGCGCCTGGGGTGCGGGGGCGACCGCACTGTGGGCGCCGCCCGGTGCGTACCGCGCGATGCCGACCTTCCTGGCCGAGAGCCGGACGACGGTGTGGTTCTCCACGCCCAGCGCGATCCCGCTGGTGCGCCGGCTCGGAGGGCTGGTTCCCGGCGCGCTGTCCGGACTGCGCTGGAGCTTCTTCGCCGGTGAGGCACTGACCTGTCAGGACGCCACCGACTGGCAGACGGCCGCGCCGCATTCGACGCTGGAGAACCTGTACGGACCGACCGAGCTGACGATCACGATCGCCGCGCACCGGTGGGAGCCGGAGCGTTCCCCGGGGATCGCGGTGAACGGTGTGGTGCCGATCGGCCGGGTCAACGACGGACACGACCACCTCCTGCTCGACGAAGGCGGTCAACCTGCCCCCAATGAGGGTGAGTTGTGTGTGACAGGACCTCAGATGGCTCGCGGCTACCTGGATCCGGCCGACAATGAAGGCCGCTTCCTGGAGCACGACGAGCGCACCTGGTACCGCACCGGAGACCGGGTCCGGCGAATCGGCGAGGACGGCGAACTCGCCTACCTGGGACGGCTGGACTCGCAGGTGCAGATCGCGGGATGGCGCGTGGAGCTCCCCGAGATCGACCACGCGCTGCGCGGCTGCGAGGGCGTCACCGAGGCGGTCACGGTCGATGTGGCCGGCGCTTCGGGCACCGAACTCGCGGTCTTCTACACCGGTTCGGCCGTGCCCGCCGCCACGTTCGCCCGGCAGCTGCGGGCGGTCCTGCCGCAGGGCATGACGCCCAGGCACTACTGGCGGCTGGACGAGTTCCCGCTCAATTCCAACCGGAAGACCGACCGGGGTGTACTGCGGGGCCGTGCCGAGGCGTGGCTGGGAGCGGCCCGTACACGCAGCGCCCCCGGCGCCACCACTGAGACCACCAGCACGTCCAGCAAGCCCAGCACGCCGACGACCTGACAGGAGAAGAGCGTTGGACAGCACTTCCGGCGCGGTGCACGGGGTCCCCGTGCCCGGCCACAGTCATGGCAGCCTTGTCCACACCCTGCTGGACGAGGCCGTCTCCTCCACGCCCTCATCGGCGGCGGTCAGCGACGCCGACGGGCAGTGGAGCTACGCCAGTCTCGACAAGTACAGCCGCGCCTTCGCCGACTGGCTGGAGGCGCAGGGTCTCGGACCGGGCGATCGCCTGGTCGTACAACTGCCGACCAACCGGGAACTGGTCGCCCTGTTCTACGGCGCGTCCCGGCGCGGAGTCGTCTTCGTACCGCTCAACCCGAACATGAAGGCATTCCACCTGCGTTCGGTGCTGGAGAACGCCGAGCCCGCCCTGGTCATCGGCGCCGAGGGACAGCACGAGACGCTCAGCACGGTCACCACGGCCCCCGTCCACCCGTTCGGCGGTGTGTGGAGCGAGGTGGAGAAGATCGCCGACCGGGGCCCGCGGCCGCAGACGGCGGTCGACGTCGCGCCGGACCAGCCCGCGGTCCTCGTCTACACCTCGGGCAGCACCGCCGCCCCGAAGGCGGTGATCTGCCCGCACGCGCAGATCACCTTCGCCACCCGGTCGATGGTCCAGGTGCTCGGCTACCGCCCCGACGACGTGGTGTTCTGCCGCTTCCCGATGTCCTGGGACTACGGCCTGTACAAGGTCCTGATGTGCGCGGTCGGGCGCAGCGAAATCGTGCTGGCCGACGGCGAGTCGGACCTCCGGCTGCTGTCCGCCATCAGGGACAGCGGGGCCACCGTCGTCCCGATCGTGCCGTCGCTGGCCACCATGATCGCCACGCTGGCGCGCCGCTCCGAGAATCCCGCGCCCCTGGTGCGGATGTTCACCAACACCGGTGCCGCGCTGCCCCAGCCGACCATCGAGACGCTGCGCGACGCGTTCCCCGGTGTGCGTGTGGTCCGCCAGTTCGGGCAGACCGAATGCAAGCGCGTCTCCATCATGCCGCCGGGGCAGGACCGCGAGCGGCCCGACTCGGTCGGTCTGCCGCTGCCCGGCACCCGGGTCCTCATCCTGGGCGAGGACGGCGAGCCCGTGCCCGCCGGGGAGTCCGGCGAGATCGTCGCCGCGGGCCCGCACGTGATGCCCGGGTACTGGCGCAATCCGGAGGTGAGCGCGCGCAACTTCCGCCGCCACGAGCCCTCCGGAGAGCTGCGGCTGCACACCGGGGACTACGGCTCTCTCGACGAGGACGGCTATCTGTACTTCCAGGGCCGCCGCGACGACATGTTCAAGCGCAAGGGCATCCGGATGAGCACCATCGAGATCGAGGCCGCCGCCATGGACATTCCCGGCGTGCGGCAGGCGGCGGTGCTGCCGCCCTCGGACCGGCACGACCTGGCGCTGTTCGTGGAGTCCGATCTCGCGCCGCACGCGATCCTGCGCGAGCTGGCAGGCCGGCTGGAGCGGCAGAAGGTTCCCGCGACCTGTCGGGTACTCAGCGACTTCCCCCTCACCCTGCACGGCAAGAACGAGAAGAAGCAGCTCGCCGAGCTGCTCGACGGGAGCGACCAGTGACTCGGTACACCGAGCTGGCCGAGCGGTACGGCACTCCGCTGTACGTGTACGACCTGGACCGGATCGCCGCGGCGCGGCAGGACCTGTTCGACGCTCTGCCTGAACCGTTCAGTCTGTTCAGCGCGGTCAAGGCCAATCCGCACCCGGAGGTGCTGCGCGCCCTTGGCGCGGGCGACGGGCGCGTCTGCCGGGCCGAGATCAGCTCGCTGGGCGAGTTGGCCGCCGCACTGGAGGCCGGGTTCGATCCGGCGGAGATCCTTTACACCGGTCCTGGCAAGACGGACGGCGAGCTGGTCGACGCCATCGGCGCCGGGGTGCGGCTGTTCTCGGTGGAGTCCCTCACCGACATGGAGCACGTGGGCGCCGCCGCCGGTGTCCAGGGGGTGGTGGCCGACTGTCTGCTGCGCATCAACAGCGCCTCGGCCAGCGCCACCACCAGCATCCGCATGACCGGCACGCCCTCGCAGTTCGGCATCGACACCGAGACGCTGGGCGAGATGCTGCCCAAACTGCGCGCGGTGCCCGGCACCCGGGTCGCGGGTGCGCACTTCTTCCCGCTCAGCAATGCCAGGGACGAGGACAGCCTGGTCGGGGAGTTCCGGCACACGTTGTCGGTCGCCGCCGATCTCGAGAGCGAACACGGGCTGCCGCTGCGGTTCCTGGACATCGGCGGCGGGTTCGCCGCACCGTACGCCGTGCCCGGTGAGCGCCCGGTGTACGAGAAGCTGCGCGAGCGGCTGGAGACCACGCTGGACGAGCTGTTCCCCGACTGGCGCCGGGGCACACCGCACCTCGCCTGCGAGTCCGGCCGCTATCTGGTGGGCGACAGCGGTGTGCTGCTGACCCGGGTGGTCAACATCAAGGAGAGCCGCGGCCGTACGTTCGTCATCCTGGACGCCGGCATCAACACCTTCGGTGGGATGTCGGGCCTGGGCCGGCTGCTGCCTGTGGCGGTCCAGCCGGAGGGCCCTGAGCAGGCCGCGGAGATCGAGGACGGCAGAGGGCTGAGCGCCAGTCTGGTCGGTCCGCTGTGCACGCCGGGCGATGTGCTCGGCCGCCAGGTGGACCTGCCGAATCTGCGCGTCGGCGACATCCTCACCATCCCTAACGCAGGGGCGTACGGCCCCACCGCGAGCCTCCTGATGTTTCTGGGCCGGCCCGCTCCCGCCGAGGTGCTGGTGCGCGGTGGTGAGGTGGTGTCCGCGTCCCGGCTGGAGCACAGCCGGGTCCCGCTGGCCCCGTCGGCCCCGTTGGAAGGCCCGGCACCGGTCGGTGGAGGGCGGGCATGACCCTACTCGCGCGGCAGCTGACGGGACCGGGACCGGCGAGCACCGAGGCGGACACGGCAGCGGTGGCCACGGCGCGACGCCGGCAGACGGTCCTGGTCAGCGGGCTGGCTTCCGACTCGCACACCTGGAACCTGGTGTTCATGCAGCTGCTGATCGAGGAGCAGGGGTACGACGTGGTGAATCTGGGCCCGTGTGTCCCGGACGAGCTGCTCGTACAGGAGTGCCTGGAGCGCGCGCCGGCCATGCTCGTACTGAGCAGCGTCAACGGTCACGGCGCCCAGGACGGTCTGCGCGTCATCAGGAAGCTCCGCGACGAGCGCGGACTGGCGGAGCTGCCCGCGGTGATCGGTGGGAAGCTCGGCATCTCCGGCGGCGAGGGCGCTGGGCGCGTGGCGGAACTGGTCGCCGCGGGCTTCGACAGTGTCTTCGAGGACGGCGCGCAGGAGATCGCCGCCTTCCAGCGTTTCATCGGTGGCATACCGCAGAGAGCGCTGTCGTGAACGACCGCTTCGCTGCGGCGCCGGAGAACGGTCCGGCCCGGCGAGGCGCCGGCAGGGCCGGTGCCGAGCCGGGAGTTGCCGCGACGGCCGGTGCGGAGCCGGGCCTGGCACCGGACGGCACGCCCGGCGGTGCCACGCTGGACGGCGCCGCGTCCGGGAACGTCCCGTTGGACGGAGACCCAACGAGCGTTGTCCCGCAGGGTGGCTCCCCGGCAAGCGGTTCCGTGTCCGGTGGGGGCCCGGCAGTCCGTGCTGTCGCCGGCAGTACGGGGGGTACGTCCGTGCCCGGCGTCATCCCGGCGCGCACCCGGCCCGTGGACCCGCCCGGTTCGGCCGTGCGGGCGGCCGGCGCTCCGGATTCCCCGGTCGGCGACTTCGGCGCGTTCGTACGCCGCTCGCACCGGGCCGGCCGACTCGTCGTGCAGCCCCGCATGGGGTTCGGCGACCCAGCGACCATGCGCGAAGGGCTGCTCGCCACCCGGCGTGCCGACGCCACCACCGTCGGCACCCTCACCCTGGACAGCTACACCCGGGTCGGGGACCTCGCCGCGATCGAGACGGCGCTGCGGGAAGGCATCGGCCTCAACGGCTTCCCCATTGTCAGTTACGACGTCGAGACCACCCGTTCGGTACTGCGCGACGTGCTCTCCGACGACTTCCCGGTGCAGGTCAGGCACGGCTCCGCGGTGCCGTTCGACATCTTCGTCGCCCTGATGCGGGCCGGGCTCAGCGCCACCGAGGGCGGCCCGGTCTCATACTGCCTGCCGTACGGCCGTACCCCGCTCGACGAGTCGATGCGCAACTGGCAGCGCAGCGGCACCCTGTTCGCACAGCTTCGCGAGTGGGGCGCCAATCCCCACATGGAGACCTTCGGCGGCTGCATGCTGGGCCAGCTGTGCCCGCCGAGCATGCTCGTCGCCGTCAGCGTCCTGGAGGCGCTGTTCTTCCACCGTCTCGGGATCGGCGACCTGTCCGTCAGCTACGCCCAGCAGACCAATGGCGCGCAGGACCGCGAAGCGGTGCTCGCGCTCCGCAGGCTGTGCGCGGAGCTGCTGCCTGACGCCGACTGGCACGTAGTGATCTACGCCTACATGGGTGTGTATCCCACGACGCCCGAGGGCTGCTACCGGCTGCTCGGCCAGGCCGCCGAACTCGCGGTCAGCACCGGCTCGGAACGGCTGATCGTCAAGACCGTCGCCGAGGCCCGGCGCATCCCCACCATCGCGGAGAACGTGGCCGCGCTGGAGCACGCCGACCGGGTGGCCCGCACGACCGTAGCCACCGGAGGCCCAGGGGTGCCGGCTGCCACGGCCACCGCGGCCGCGGAAGCCGCGACGCAGGATTCGCAGACGTACGCCGAGGCGCGCTCGCTCGTCGACGCGGTGCTGAACAGCCACCCGGACCTGGGCCACGCCCTGCTGCTCGCGTTCAAGCGCGGTTACCTGGACATTCCCTACTGCCTGCATCCGGACAACGCCGGCCGCAGTCGTAGCCACATCGACGGCGACGGCTGGCTGCGCTGGGCCGACACCGGATCGCTGCCCCTTGCCGGCCTGGTGGGCGGCCGCCGGGCCCGTCCCGTCACCTCCTCAGACCTGCTCGAAGCGCTGTCCTTCGTGCAGCGCAGTTACGACCAGCCGTTCCCGTACGGGGACCGGCCGCTGTCCTGACCGCCCACCGGTCCGGCCCGTGCCCCCGTCCTTCCCCGTCCGTCCCTCCCCGCCTTGTTCCTCGCCCGCGGAATTCTTTTTGGAGTGCACCGAATGACCGAGTCTGAGAACGTTCTTTCCGAGTCCGGTGGCAAGCCGAGGAGCAAGCCGGAGGCGCCACAGTCCGCTCTGGTGCGGCGGCTCACGGGGCTGACCGCGGCCGAGCAGGAACGCGCCGTACTGGAGATCGTGCACGAGCAGACCGTCGCCGCGCTGCGCCGGGCCCGTCCGGAAACGAAGGACGCGGTGGACACCGCACGCCCGTTCCTGGAGCTGGGTTTCGACTCGCTGGCGGCAGTGGACCTGCACACCCGGCTGTCCGCGGCCACCGGCCTGGAACTGCCCATCACAGCGGTCTACGACCACCCCACCCCGGTCGAACTGAGCCGCTTCGTACGCACCAAGGCCCTCGGCCTGGCCCCCGAGCCCGTCGCCGCGGCCGTCCGGCAGACATCGGGGGACGACGACGACCCCATCGCGATCATCGGCATCGGCTGCCACTACCCCGGCGGTGTCAACTCCCCCGAGGACTTCTGGGCGTTGATGGCCGAGGGCCGTGAGGTGCTCTCGGACTTCCCCACCGACCGCGGCTGGGACGTTCCCGGCATGTTCGACCCGGACCCGGACCAGCCTGGCAAGTCGTACGTCGACAAGGGCGGCTTCCTTGCGAACGCGGCCGATTTCGACGCGGACTTCTTCAAGATCAGCCCCCGCGAGGCGCTGGCGATGGACCCGCAGCAACGCCTGATCCTGGAAACCTCCTGGGAAGCGCTGGAGCGCGCCGGGATCAACCCGGCCTCGCTCCGGGGCAGCCGGACCGGTGTCTTCTTCGGCGCCGAGGTGCATGAGTACGGCACCCGGGTGCACCAGGCCCCGCTGGGCCTCGACGGCTACCTGATGACCGGCAACGCGCCCAGCGTCGCGTCCGGCCGCGTCTCGTACACCCTGGGTCTGGAAGGCCCGGCCGTGACGGTGGACACGGCGTGCTCAGGCTCGCTGGTCTCCATGCACCTGGCGGCCCAGTCGCTGCGCAACGGCGAGTGCTCACTCGCCCTGGTCGGCGGCGTCGCCGTCATGGGCAGCCCCGGCATGTTCACCGCGTTCAGCCGGCAGCGCGGTCTCGCGGCCGACGGCCGCTGCAAGGCCTTCGCCGAAGCCGCGGACGGCACCGGATTCGCCGAGGGCGCCGGCGTGTTCGTGGTGGAGCGCCTGTCGGACGCACGGCGCAACGGTCACCGGGTGATGGCGGTCCTGCGCGGCAGCGCGGTCAACCAGGACGGCGCCAGCAACGGCCTCACCGCGCCGAACGGCCCGTCGCAGCAGCGGCTGATCCTGCAGGCCCTGGCCAACGCGGGACTGAGCCCGGCCGATGTGGACGCGGTCGACGCGCACGGTACGGGAACGAAGCTCGGCGACCCGATCGAGGCCCAGGCGATCTTGGCGACGTACGGTCAGGAACGGCCCGCCGACCGGCCGTTGCGACTCGGGTCGGCCAAGTCCAATCTCGGGCACACGCAGGCCGCCGGCGGTGCGGCCAGCGTGATCAAAATGGTGCTGGCCATGCAGTACGGCATGCTGCCCAAGACGCTGCACGTGGATGCTCCGAGCCATCACGTCGACTGGTCGGCAGGTGAGGTGGAACTGCTCACCGAGGCCATGCCGTGGGACGCCCCGGACGGACGGCCGCGCCGGGCGGGCATCTCCGCGTTCGGCATCAGCGGTACGAACGCGCACGTGATCATCGAAGAGGCACCGCAGGAGCAGGCGGCAAAGACCCCGGAGCGGCAGGACTCCACGGACCCGGCAGCGCTGCCGCTGGTTCTCAGCGCCCGTACGAGCGACGCGCTCAGCGCGCAGGCGGCGGGGCTGTTGGGCCTGATGGGGCGTGTGGATGCTCCGGATCCGGTGGACGTGGGTGTCGCGCTGGCGACGACGCGGGCGGAACTGGACCACCGCGCGGTGGTGACGGGCGCCGGGCGCGACGAGCTGATCGCAGGGCTGCGAGCACTGGCCGAAGTTGGTGAGAGCACGTCAGAGGTCGTGCAGGGACAAGTGGTTGCCGGCCGGCTGGCGTTCCTCTTCACGGGGCAGGGTGCGCAGCGGGTCGGTATGGGTCGTGAACTGGCCGCCGTCTTCCCGGTGTTCGCGACCGTGCTGGACGAGGCGTGCGGTCATCTCGACCTTCAGCTGGAACGGCCTCTGAAGGATGTGCTGTTCGCTGAGGTGGGGTCGGCGGAGGCTGCGCTGCTGGATCGTACGGAGTACGCGCAGCCGGCGCTGTTCGCGGTGGAGACGGCGCTGTTCCGGCTGGTGGAGTCGTGGGGTGTGCGGCCCGATGTGCTGGCCGGGCATTCGATCGGTGAGATCGGTGCGGCGCACGCGGCCGGAGTGTTCTCGTTGGCGGACGCGTGTGCGCTGGTCGCGGCGCGCGGCCGGCTGATGCAGGCGCTGCCCGAGGGCGGGGTGATGGCGGCCGTGCAGGCCACCGAGGAGGAGGTCCGCGCGCTGCTCGACGGGGTCGGGGACGCCACGGTCGCGGCGGTCAACGGGCCGCGCGCGGTGGTGGTTTCCGGGGCTGCGGCCTCCGTGGAGAGGGTGGTGGAGGCGGTACGGGCGCAGGGCGGCAAGACATCCCGGCTGAAGGTCTCGCACGCCTTCCACTCACCCCTGATGGACCCGATGCTCGACGAGTTCCGGCAGATCGCCCAGGTGCTGGACTACACCGAGCCCCGTATCCCGGTCGTCTCCAACGTGACCGGACGTACCGCCAAGTCGGGAGAGCTCACGTCCCCCGAATACTGGGTGTCGCATGTTCGCGAAGCGGTCCGGTTCGCGGACGGGATACGGGCCCTGGCCGGCGAGGGTGTGACGACGTTCCTTGAGGTCGGCCCGGACGCCGTCCTCACCGCCATGGCCCCCGGCGCGCTGCCCGACGACTCCACGGCGGTGTTCGTCCCGCTGCTGCGCCGCAACCGCCCCGAGCAGCCAGAAACCCTCACTGCCCTGGCCCGGCTGTGGACCGGCGGCCACCCCGTCCACTGGACCGCCCTCCACACCGGCAACCCGACCCGCCCCGTCAACCTCCCCACTTACCCCTTCCAACGCCGGCGTTACTGGCTGGACGCCGTCCCTGACACCGGCGACGTCACCACCCTGGGCCAGGCCCCCGCGGACCACCCGCTGCTCGGCGCCCTCATCACCGCCCCTGGCACCAACACCACCGTCCTCACCGGACGCATCAGCACGCAGAGTCACGCCTGGCTGGCCGACCACGCCATCATGGGCACCACCCTCCTGCCCGGCACCGCCTTCGTCGAGCTCGCCCTCCACGCCGGCCACCACACCCACACTCCCCACCTCGAGGAACTCACCCTCCACGCGCCCCTCGCACTCCACCCCGACCAGCACACCGATCTGCGCATCCAGACCAACGCCCCCGACCACACCCTCACCATCCACTCCCGCCCCCACGGCGCCGCGGACGCGGCACCCTGGACCCTCCACGCCACGGGCAGCCTCAATTCTGAACTCCCCGTACCCGGCGCCGAATTCGATCTGACCAGCTGGCCGCCGCCGGGCGCCAGGCCCATCCCCCTCCACGACACGTACGAACAGCTCGCCGCCCAGGGCTACCACTACGGCCCCTACTTCCAGGGGCTCAAGGCCGCTTGGCAGCAGGGCAGCGAAATCTTCGCCGAAGTAGCTCTCCCCGAAGAGGCGCACGGCGACGCCGGTGCGTTCGGTCTCCACCCGGCCCTACTCGACGCCGCACTCCACGCCACGGACCTCGGCCAGAGCGACGATCCTGAGGGCGCTCGGCAGACGGCTCTGCCTTTCGCGTGGAGCGGCGTCTGCGTCTACGCGACAGGCGCGACCTCCCTGCGCGTACGCATCACCCCGGCGGGCAACGACGGCGTACGTCTCCACCTCGCCGACCCGACGGGTCAACCCGTCGCCGTGGTTGAGCAGTTGGCCATGCGTCCCGTGTCGGCCGACCAGATCGCGGCGGCCCGCGACGGCGCCGACACGCCGCTCTACGTCGTGGAATGGAACACGCTGCCTGTCGCCGCGGACCAGGCGGACCCCGGTGTTACGAGCTGGGCGGCGCTCGGCGAGCGGGCGACACAGTGGGAGTGGACCGGCGCCACGACGCACACCGACCTGGCAGCCCTCGCCGCGGAGGCCGACGCGGTGCCCGATGTCGTCGTACTGACCTGCCCGGAAGGGCCGGGCGCCGCCGACATGCCGGAGCGGCTGCGCGAAGCCACCGGCGGTGTGCTGATGGCCCTTCAGGAGTGGCTGACCGACGAGCGGTTTTCGTCCTCCCAGTTGGTGGTGGTGACCCGGGGCGCGGTCGGCCCCCGTGACGGGCTCGATGAGCCGGTGGACCTCGCGGGTGCGGCCGTGTGGGGTTTGGTGCGTTCCGCGCAGGCCGAACACCCGGACCGTTTCGCCCTGTTGGACTGGGACGGCACACAGCCTCCGCTCCCCCGGCTCGCCGCAATTCTGTCCGGTGGTGAGCCGGAACTGGCCCTGCGCAACGGCGAAACCTACGTACCCCGCCTCGTACGAGCCACCACACCCCACCCCGACACCTCAACCACCCC
>NZ_JBHVWT010000054.1:16404-32495 GCF_042882135.1 Streptomyces sp. NPDC058240 | reverse complement strand
GTGTTTCACCCGGTGGCGGGGGTGAGGCGGCTGCGGACGAAGGGCCCGGTCGCAAGAGCGAGGACGGTGAAAGCGGTGAGGCGTTGCAACCCCGGCTGGGCCGACACGTCGATGTGCTGGATGCCGTACGCCGCGTACCAGTTGGCCGCCAGATCGGTCGCCATGATCGCGCACATGAGGTCCACACCGGCCCGCCTCCCGCGGAGCAGGAGCAGGGCGGCCGACGAGTCGAGGACGGCCAGCGAGGACCAGTACAGGTTCAGCCAGTCGGGGGCCCAGTCGTAGGGACGCAGGCCGTGGCGGAGAAGGCCGGCGAAGTGGGAGGCGGCGCCCACGAGGACCAGGACCACGACGTACAGCGCCACGAGTGCCACCACCCACCAGGGCGCGCGTCCCGTCCATCCCCTCATGCGCCCGACCGTCTCAGACCCGGGAGGCCGGGGTGTCGGCGCACCGCTCCTCCCGAGCGCCGCCGACCGCCCGCACGGCAGGGACATCACGATCGGCGCTCCGGCCGTCGGCGCCACCCGTCCGCACCACGATCCCGGCAGCAGGAACGAGGCGGGAGGTGCCTGCAGCCTTGCCCCATAAGGGAGTTCGGTATTCCGCAAGGTGGGTTCGGCGCCTCGCAGAAACAACTCGACGACGTCTTGCCGCTCGTGTCACACCGCCTATATAACGTTGTAAACCGAGCCGCCATGCCCCCACCGCACGCCGGCGAGCGTGCCGTCCTCCCGCCAAGGAGCGTCCCGCGCATGATGATCCAGCGCCGAACCCGTACCCTCGCCCTGGCCTGCCTCCTCGCCGCTACCGCCACGCTGGCCGCCTCCGGCTGCTCCAAGTCGGAGACCCCGGACGACGCGGGCGGGGACAACAGCCAGGCCGCCCAGGCGGCCAAGTCCCCCGAAAGCAGCTCCGGTCCGGGGTGCTCGCTCCAGACGTACGGTGCGCCGAAGCTGGACCTGAAGAACGCGGTCGTCGGCTTCTCGCAGTCGGAGAAGGAAGCCAACCCGTTCCGTATCGCCGAGACCCGGTCCATCAAGGACGAGGCCAAGAAGATCGGCGTGAAGAAGCTGCTCACCACCAATGCGCAGTCGCAGCTCTCCAAGCAGATCAGCGACATCCAGGACATGCTGTCCCAGGGCGCCCAGTTTCTGATCGTCGCCCCGTTGAACTCCGACGGTCTGGAGCCCGCGTTCAAGGCGGCCGCGGCCAAGAAGGTCCCGGTGCTCACCATCGACCGCAAGGTCAACTCCACCGTCTGCAAGGACTTCGTGGCCTTCCTCGGCTCCGATTTCGTGGAGCAGGGCAAGCGCGCGGCCGACGCGATGATCAAGGCGACCGGCGGCAAGGGCAAGGTCGCCATCCTCCTCGGCGCGTCCGGCAACAACGTCACCACCGACCGCACCAAGGGCTTCGTCGACCGGATCGAGGCCCAGGCGCCCGGCCTGCAGATCGTCGCCCGGCAGACCGGCGAGTTCGCCCGCGACAAGGGCCAGCAGGTCATGGAGCAGCTCATCCAGTCCAAGCCCGACATCACCGCCGTCTACGCGGAGAACGACGAGATGGGTCTCGGCGCCGTCACCGCCCTCAAGGCCGCGGGGAAGAAGCCCGGCAAGGACGTCAAGATCGTATCCGTGGACGGCACCCGGAACGCCGTGCAGGCCCTGGTCAACGGCGATTACAACGCCGTCATCGAGTCGAACCCGCGCTTCGGGCCGCTCGCCTTCGCCACCGCCCAGAAGTTCTACGGCGGCGAGGAGATCCCGGAGAACGTCATCATCTCCGACCGGGCGTACGACGAGTCCAACGCCAAGGCCTCGCTCGGCGGGGCGTACTGACCGCACCGATCTGTTCCCAGCCTCCGGTCCTCCTCCGCCGTGGCGCACCACCCGCCACGGTGGCACCGGCCCACACTCCCGGAACAGCGGAAGGCCAAGACGACTCATGGCACCACCGGAAGCAGTACCGCAGGCGCAGGCAGCCCACCCGGAGGCGGCGACCGTTCCGCCCGCCGCCGGTACCGTCCTCGAAGCCCGCTCGGTGAGCAAGCGGTTCCCGGGCGTCATCGCACTCGACGACGTCTCCTTCTCCCTGCGCGCCGGGGAGACCCATGCGCTGGTGGGGGAGAACGGCGCCGGCAAATCCACCTTGATCAAGGTCCTGACCGGTGTCCACCGGCCCGACGGGGGAGAGCTCCGGCTGAGCGGACAACCCGTCGGGTTCGCCCGGCCGTCCGAGGCCCAGCAGGCCGGGATCTCCACCATCTACCAGGAGGTGAACCTCGTCCCGCTGATGAGCGTGGCGCGCAACATCTTCCTCGGCCGTGAGCCCAAGAACCGCATCGGCCTCATCGACTTCGCCCGGATGCACCGCGAAACCACCGAACTGCTCGACGACTTCGGCATCCGCGTCGACCCCCGAAAGCCCCTGCACACGCTGGGCATCGGCACCCGGCAGATGGTCGCCCTGGCCCGCGCCGTCTCGGTCGACGCCCAGGTCGTCGTCATGGACGAACCCACCTCCTCGCTGGAACCGCGCGAGGTCGAGACCCTCTTCCGCGTCATCGAGAACCTGCGTGGCCAGGGCATCGCCGTCCTCTACGTCAGCCACCGCATGGACGAGCTGTACCGGATCTGCGACCGCGTCACCGTGCTCCGCGACGGCCGCCACATCCACACCGGCGACCTCGCCGGCCTCGACCGCATGCAACTCGTCTCGATGATGCTCGGCCGCGATCTGTCCGAGGTCCGCCGCACCGGTCGCACCCGGCTCAGCGGTATCACCAGCCGCACCGGTATCACCAGCCGGACCAGCCGCACCGGTATCACCGGCTCCGCAGGCGAGGGGCACGACACGGCACGCACCCCGGTACTCACCGCGACCGGCCTCAACCGTCGCCACCAACTCCACGACATATCACTGTCGTTGTACGGTGGCGAAGTGCTGGGCCTCGGCGGCCTCCTGGGCTCCGGCCGCAGCGAGACGGTGAAGGCACTCGCCGGTGCGCTCAGCCTGGATTCCGGAGAACTCACGGTCGGCGGACGGAAGTTGCGCCGGATCGGCTCGGCCGGTGCCATCCGCTCCGGAATCAGTCTGCTGCCCGAGGACCGCAAGGCCGAAGGCATCGTGCCCGGCCTCTCCGTGCGCGAGAACATCGTGCTGGCCGCCATGCCCCGGCTCTCCCGTTTCGGTGTGGTCTCCCGCCGCAAACAGGACCGTGTCGTCGACACCTTCATGAAACGGCTGCGGATCAAGGCGGCGAGCCCCGAGCAGAAGGTCGGCGAACTCTCCGGAGGCAACCAGCAGAAGGTTCTCCTCGCCCGCTGGCTCTGCCTGGAGCCCAAGGTGCTGCTGCTCGACGAACCGACCCGCGGCATCGATGTCGGCGCCAAGGCCGAGGTCCAGAGCCTCGTCGACGACCTCGCCCGCGAGGGCCTCGCCGTCCTGCTCATCTCCTCCGACATCGAGGAACTCATCGAGGGGGCCGACCGCATCGTCGTGCTGCGCGGCGGCTCGGTGGCGGGCGAACTCGCGGGCGATGCGGTGACCGAGAGCCATCTGCTCGAAGTGCTCGCCGACCACTCACCGGCGCCCGCCGGGAAGGCCCCGGCCGCTCAGGAGGACCCCCGATGACCACTCAGGCCGCCCTCCCCGCCCGCGGCCGCCCCCTGGCCCGGCTGCGCGACCCCGCCTGGTACCAGGAGTACGGCGTGTACGTCGCCGTGGCGGCGGTGTTCGTTTTCAACGCCCTGTTCACCGAGCACTTCATGACCGGCGACAATCTGCGCACCCAGCTCGTCCAGGTCGCCCCCGTCGTCATCGTCGCCCTGGGCATGGCCCTGGTCATCGGTACCGAGGGCATCGACCTGTCCGTCGGCTCGACGATGGCGCTCGCCGCCGCGCTTCTGCCGCTCTACCTCGGATACGGGCTCGTGCCCGCGCTCGTCGTCGCTCTGCTTGCCGGCGCGGTCGTCGGGGCGGTCAACGGCACCCTGGTCTCGATCGTCGGACTGCAGCCGATCGTCGCCACGCTCGCGCTGTTCGTCGGCGGCCGGGGCCTTGCCCTCGTCATGGCCGACGGACAGCTCAAGCAGATCGTCAACCCCGACCTGCTCGCGCTCGGCACCGGCTCCTTCCTCGGCATCCCGCTGGTCGTACTGATCGCCGCGATCCTCGCCGTGGCCGTGGCCTTCCTCGTCCGGCGCACCACCTTCGGCCGCCGGCTCGTGGCCGTCGGAGGCAACCGCTCCGCCGCCGCCCTGGCCGGACTGCCCGTGCGTCGCGTACTCATCGGCGTGTACGTGCTCTGCGGAGTGCTGGCCGCCCTCGCCGGCATCCTCGCCACCGCGAGGCTCACCGCCAGCGACCCCTCCTCGCTCGGCACCCTCATGGAACTCTCCGCCATCACGGCGGTCGTGGTCGGCGGCACCCCCCTCGACGGCGGTTCCGTCCGGGTGCTCGGCACCGTCGCGGGCGCCCTGCTGATGCAGTTGCTGCGGGCCACTCTCGTCAAGCACGACCTGCCCGACTCCACCGCACAGATCGCCCAGGCGGCCATCATCGTCGCCGCCGTCTACGTCGCCCGGGAGCGTCGGTCCCGATGAACGAAACCACACCCGCGGCGGTGGCCCAGGTCCTCCCGCCGCGCAAGAGCCCCGCAGCATCCGAAGACGGCGCACCCCGCCCCGCAGCAGGGCCCGAGCCCGCGCTCACGCAACGGCTCGTCGGACTCCTCCAGCGCCAGGGTGTGCTCGCCGTCCTGCTGACCGTCGTGATCGTCGCCTCGTTCGTCTACCCGACGTTTGCCACACTGGACAACACCCGCGGTGTGACCGTGCAGGCGTCGTTCCTTGCCGTGGTCGCCCTCGGCATGACCATGGTCATCATCACCGGCGGCATCGACCTGTCCGTCGGCTCCGTCTTCGCCCTCGGCGGAGTGCTCGCCGCGTGGGCCTCGCAATGGGGCATCCTGCCCGCACTGTTCGTACCGCTCACGGTCTGCGGCGCGATCGGCCTGCTCAACGGATTCCTGATCGCCCGCGCCGGGATGGCCCCCTTCATCGTCACCCTCGCGACCCTGCTGGCGGCCCGCGGCATGCTCCTCGCCTTCACCGACGAGGGCGCCACCACCTACCTGGTGCCCAAGGGCTCCGCCTTCGCCGAGCTGGGGCAGGGCAGTGTATGGGGCTTCGGCCACCCGGTCCTCATCGCCCTGGGGCTGTTCGGCGCCGGCGGACTGCTGCTGCAGCGCACCTCGTTCGGACAGACCCTCTTCGCCGTCGGCGGCAGCAGCGACGCGGCCACCCTGATGGGCCTGCCCGTCGCCCGTACGAAACTCCTTGTGTACACGCTCAGTGGTCTGCTGGCCGGACTCGCCGGTGCGCTGAACGCGGCCAGGCTGTCCTCCGGCGTCACCATCGTCGGCGTGGGCACGGAACTCGACGCGATCTCCGCTGTCGTCATCGGCGGCACCCTCCTCGTCGGCGGCGCGGGATCGGTCAGCGGCACCCTCTGGGGCGTCCTGCTGCTGGCCGTCATCCAGAACCTCATCAACCAGATCGGCTCGCTGAACTCCTCGTACCAGTCGGTGGTCAGCGGAGGGTTCCTTATCGTTGTCGTCGTGGCCCAGCGCGGTCTGGCGCGCAGCCGCAGAACCACCTGAGCCGTGCCGGACCAGCCGGGCCGATCCAGTGCGCACCGGTGCGCATCGAACCGAAGCGGGGAGTGCCGTGGGCGTCAGCCTCAAGGACGTTGCACAACGGGCGGGCGTGTCCATCAAGACCGTGTCGAACGTGGTGAACAACTATCAACACGTCACACCGAAGATGCGCGCCAAGGTGCAGCAGGCCATCGACGAACTCGGCTACCGGCCGAACCTCACCGCACGCCATCTGCGCAAGGGCCGCACCGGCATCATCGCGCTCGCCGTGCCCGAGTTCGGCAACCCGTACTTCGCGGAGCTCGCGGGCGCGGTCGTCGACGCCGCCGCCCGGCACGACTACACCGTCCTGGTCGACCACACCGCCGGCCTCCGCGAGAAGGAACTCCTGGTCAGCCAGGGCTTCCGGTCCCATGTGATCGACGGCCTCATCCTCAGCCCGATCCACCTGGAGACCGAGGACCTCATGGCGCGCACCGAGACCGCGCCCCTGGTCCTGCTCGGCGAGCGGGAGTACGAGGCCCCGTACGACCACATCGCCATCGACAACGTGGCCGCCTCCCGCGACGCCGTACGCCATCTCATCGAGCGCGGTCACCGCCGGATCGCCTTTCTCGGCTCCCGAACCGGACGCGAGCGCCAGCCCGCCCATCTGCGGCTGCGCGGCTGGCGCGAGGAACTCGCCGCGGCCGGCATCGAGCCCGACGAGTCGCTGGTGGTGGTCACCGACGGCTACGGGCGCGAGGACGGCGCCACCGCTATGGCCGCCCTCCTCGACCGGGGAGAGCGGCCCGACGCGGTGTTCGCGTACAACGACCTCATCGCCATCGGCGCCATGCGCACCCTCGGTTCACGCGGGCTCCGCATCCCCGAGGACGTCGCCGTCGTCGGTTTCGACAACATCGAGGAGAGCCTGTACGGGGCCACCACGCTCACCACCATCGCCCCCGACAAGGAGGCGATCGCCCGGCTCGCCGTCGACAGCCTGGTCGAACGGCTCTCCGGCGGCCCGGTGTCCGAACCACGGCGGCCCCGCCCCGGCTACCGGCTCGTCGTCCGCGAATCCACAACTACTACTTGAGATACGGACCCGCCGTGCCGATCCTGCCGGGCGCCGCGTTCCTGCCGCCCAGGTCGAGGACGTAGACGCGCAGATTGCCCTTGCCGGGTGCGGCGACCGAGAGCTTGCCGTCCGACACCACCCGGGTGTCCCCGGTGACGGCGTCCTTGTAGGTGCCGTTGGGGATCCCGGTGTAGTCGGCCGCGCCGGTGACGGTCACCAGCGCGAAGCTGTCGGTCCCGCTCGCGGTGTCGGTGTAGCGGCGCTTGTACGCCATCGAGCCGGTGATGCCCTCGGTGGAGTACTGGCCCATCTGCAGCGCGGGCACGGCGCGCCGGATCTCGTTCAGCCGCTGGAGATGCTTGACCAGCGGCTTGGCGAGCGTGTCGGCGACCTCGCCGGTGGCCGACGAGACCTTGCCGAAGTCGGACGCCTCGATCGTGCCGGCGAGATGGTCGCCGTAATAGGCACGACCGGTGCTCGCCAGTGGGCAGCTGGGCCCGCAGTCGATCTTCTTGCCCGCCTGGAACTCGATCTCGGAGCCGTAGTAGAGAGTCGGGATGCCGCGGAACGTCCACATCAGCGACATGTTCTCGGCCCAGGCGTCGGTCCCGCCCGCGTAGCGCTCACTGCTCTTGTTGGGCCCGTAGTCGTGGCTGTCGACGTACACGACGTTGTACGTGGCGTCGTTGTAACTGTCGTCGGAGTCCTTGCCGTTGTGGAACGCGTTGTCGGCGTCACCGAAGTTCATGTGCATCCGCATGTCGATGACGTTCATGCCGGAGAACCGGCTGTGGTCCGGTGTGTGGTAGGCGTTTCCGTCCAGGAAGGCGTTGGTGGAGGTGGGCTGGGCTCCGGTGCCGAGCTGCTCCTCGTAGTCGTACATCTCCAGCGCGGCCTCGGTGTCGTCGGCGTCGTACTCCTTGCGCTCCTTCCAGGTGAAGAACTGTGCGGAGTGATTGACCGAGCCACGGTTCCACTTGTCGTTCACGAAGGCTCCGACCTCACCGAAGACGAAGAAGTTCTTCGCCGCCTCGGCACCGAACCGTGAGGCGACGCGCTCCTGGATGGCGGGCAGGAAGCGGCGGTTCCACGTGGTGCGCGGAATGTGGACGGCGGTGTCGATGCGGAAGCCGTCGACGCCCATGTCGATGTACTTGTCGTAGGCGCCGATCAGGTAGTTCTGGACGGGCGCGCTCTCGGTGTTGAAGTCGGCCAGGTCCTCGTGCAGCCAGCAGCTGCGGGAGTCCTCGCCCTCCCAGTTCCCGAGCCAGCAGTTGTGGTAGTAGACCTTGGGGAACATGCCCGAAGTCGGGTTCGGCCACTGGCAGTTGTACAGCTTGTAGCCCTCCGGGGAGGTTCCGCCAGTGGGCTTGCCCCAGTTGAGACAGGTGTTTCCGGACGGTTCTGCAGTGGACCAGAGATCGCCGTTGTAGTACGACTTCCCGGACTTCGGCTCGACACTGACACCGTCGTACTCGAAGTCCTCGTTCTTCTCGTCGTAGTACCAGCTCCACTGGTCGTCGCGGACTCCGTACACCGTCGGTGTCAAGAGGCCCTCGGCGCCCCAGCGCGAGGAGTGGTTGTAGACGACGTCCTGGTAGATCTTCATGCCCTTGGCATGGGCGGCATCGATCAGGTCCTGGTACGAGGCGCCGGCGGACTCCAGCCGGCCGTCGACCTTGTAGAAGTCGTAGCCGTGATAGCCGTGGTAGTCGTAGTCGGACCGGTTCAGTACGACCGGGGTGATCCAGATCGCGGAGAAGCCCAGGCCCTTGATGTAGTCGAGCTTGTCGACCAGGCCCTTGAAGTCGTCGCGGAACATCGGGTCGTTGTTGGCCGCGTTGCCGGATTTCTCGTGCTGGCTGCCGCCCCGGTTGTTGGAGCTGTCGCCGTCGTCGAACCGGGCGGTGAGCACGAAGTAGATCGGGTCCTTGCGCGGGTCGGTGCCCAGTGGTTTCCCGGCGGCCGGAGTGGTGGGCTTCTCCCCGGTGGTGGCGGTGGCGGCGGCCGATGCCGCGGACACGTTGCCGGCCGCGTCCACGGCCTTCACCGTGTAGCTGTAGGCGGTCCTCTCCTCCAGGTTCGCATCGGAGTAGACCGTGGAGCCCACGTCGGTGACCATCGTGCCCCTGGTGCCGCCGGTCCGGGTCACCTGGTACTTGGTGACGCCGCGGTTGTCGGTGGACGGGTCCCAGGTCAGCACGATCGACAGGCCGTCCGCGTCGGCCTTCGCCTTCGCGGGCGGGGTCGGGGCCTCGGTGTCGCCCGGTTCCGTGGCGCACGGGTTCTCGGCGCCGGTGGTGACGACCTTGTCCCTGACCGTGGAAACACCCGCCGGGATCGTGTAGTTGCTGCCGTTGTTGTTGTCCCAGACCCCGTTGCCGTTGTTGAACGCGGCCTGCATGGAGCCGGCAACGCCGAGATCGACGGACCGCTTCACCCACCCCGTACAGGCTGCCTCCATGCCCACGCCCGGCACGGCGGTCCACGATCCGCCCGCCGGCTGGTAGTGGATATTGGCGGTGGACCTGCCGACGGTGGTCGTCGAGTAGTAGACCGAGGCGGTGCCGGTGTCCGTGGGGGAGGGCGAGGGGTCCGGGCCGGTGTCGGTGCACGGGTCGCTGTGGGCCACGACCCCGTCCTTGACGGTGATGTTGCCGGTGCCCAACGCGTAGTTCTTTCCGGCGTTGTTGTCCCAGGTGCCCGAGCCGTTGTTGAACGTCGCGGCCAGTCCGGACGCGCTGCCCAGGCTGACGGTCTTCTTCACCCAGTCGGTGCAGGCGGCCTCCATCCGCACTCCGGGCACGGTCGTCCACGAGCCGCCGTCGGGCGCGTAATGCAGGTCGTACGCCGACCAGTTCCTGGTCTTCGTGTAGTAGAAGACCGTCGCGGTGTTCTCCGACGTCGCGGCGGGAACGGTGGACGGAGCGGCGGTCTCCGGTACGGCGGTCAGGAGTCCCAGAAGCCCGGTAGCTGCTACGGCTGCCGCCAAGGGGCATCTCAGCACGGAGCGTGGGGTGCGTTTCATTCGTGTCTCCAGGGGAGGGCCACGGCCGGGGGCCGCGGCAGCCGGAGAACCCTGACGCGCCTCGGGGTTCGGGCGAGCAGTCCATTCCGATGAGCAAGATCTGCCGGAATTTTGCTGCAATCTCTTGCGGTGAGGAAGTTACCTGGGCATGACAGGTGCGTAAAGAGGTACGGCGCCGGCAGTGCTGCGGACACCGGGAATGGCGGACTGCACAACGGGGTTGGGGCGTTCATGACCTACTTTGTTGACGTGACCGTCCGGGGCTACGAGCTCGACACGCAGGGACATCTGAACCAGGCCGTCTATTTGCAGTACGCGGAGCACGCACGCTGGGAACTCCTGCGCGCCGCCGGCCTGCCGCAGGACAAGCTGCTGGCCAGCGGCGTCGGGCCGGTCGCGCTGGAGACGACGGTGAAGTTCCTGCGGGAACTCCGCGGCGGCGACCGGGTGCGGGTGACCTGCCGGTTCGTGTACGGCGAGGGGAAGACGTTCACGGTCTCGCAGCAGATCCTCAAGGAGGACGGCACCGTCGCCGCCGAGGTCACGGGCGTGGCGGGGATGCTCGACCTGACGGCCCGCAAGCTGATCGCCGATCCGGCCGGCCATCTCGCCTCGCTCGCCGACAACCCGGAGCTGCTCAGCCAGTGATGGACGGCCGTCGGTCGGTCCGGTCAGATCTCCACGATCCCGATGTGCGTGCGGTGGTGGCGAGGGGCATCGGCCTCGTCGAGCAGGGCCACGGCGAAGTCGCCGTAGGAGATCCGGGCGGCTGGGTCGACCGCGGCCGTGGTGTACCGGCCGGAGCGTGCCCCGTCGTGGTCGAAGTCTCCGGCAGGGCTGACGACCAGCCAGTCCAGCGCGCCGGCCGCGGTACGCAGCACCGCGGTTCCGGCTGCGTGGCTGTGGCTGAAGGGACGGAACTCCTCCGGAAAACCAGGGGTGTCCATCAACGGGGTTCCGTCGGCCGTCTCCATGGTCGCCGACAGACCGACGTGGACGAGCCGGCGCACACCGGCACGCGTCAGCCCATTGGTGAGCGCGCGGGCCGCCGCTGTGAAGAAGGCGTCCGGCACGGCGCCGGCGTCGTGCACCGCCGCGATCGCGGCGTCGTGCCCGGCCGCGAGAGCGGCGACGGCCTCGGCGTCGGTGACGTCCCCGGCCACGAGTCCGACGCCCGGAGCTTCGAGCTTCCGGTACTTGGCCGGTACGCGTACGACCGCGGTGACCCGGTGCCCGCGGCGGAGGGCCTCCCCGACCGCTGCCGCCCCCGCACGTCCACCCGCGCCGAAGATGATGACTCTGCTCATGGGCCTGCCTCGCCTCTCGTTCCGGAACGTCTGTGCCGACGTGCTCGGGAAAGGTGGTCGGACCCGTGGTTACCTCCCGGATACCTCGTTACTGTGGCTCCGTGACCAAGCCGCTGGACCCGGACATGTTCGACCCGGTCTGCCCCTCCGGGCTGATGCCGATCCGTGTGGGGGACAAATGGTCCGGGATGATCGTCCAGTGTCTGGAGGACGGCCCGCGGCGCTTCTCCGAGCTGCGGATTCCCTTGCGCACCATCGCACCCAAGGTCCTCACCCAGTCGCTCCGGTCGCTGGAGCGCGACGGTTTCGTCGTGCGCACCGCCGGACATGCCGGAGTGGCGCGGCACGTCCGGTACGAACTGACCCCGCTCGGCCGGAGCCTGCTCGGCCTGCTGGACATGGTGCGCGGTTGGGCGGAGGCCCACATGGATGAGCTCATCGAAGCCCGCGAGGCGGCATCGTGTATGGACCGCACGGGCTGAGACGGGACAGGCCCACTGTCCGGTGCATGTCGAAGTGCCAGTCGACCTGTGAGTCGAACTACGATGGGTCTCGTATTATGGGAGACCGGAACGATCCCGGTCGTGGAACGAACAAGCCCAGGAAGTGGAGCCGTCGTGACCCCCGCCAGCGCCCCCGCCGCAAGCGCCGCCGAGGCCGGTGGCCGTGTGCTCGACCACCCCGTGCGGGACGAGATCCGCATCGAAGCGGTACTCCACGCGCTCTCCGACCCGATGCGACTGCGCATCGTCCGCGAGCTGGCCGCGGCCGAGTCCGAACTCACCTGTTCCTGTTTCGATCTGCCGGTGTCCAAATCCACGTCCACGCACCACTTCCGGGTGCTGCGCGAGAGCGGGATCGTCCAGCAGATCTACCGTGGCACCGCCAAGATGAACGGCTTGCGACGGGACGACCTGGAGGCACTGTTCCCCGGGCTGCTCGACCGTGTCCTCGACGCGGCGAACCGCCAGGTCCAGCGCATCGGCGAGGACCGATAGCCTTACGATCCGTGTCGGCCGCCACCTCGCGCGGCGCTCAGCAGTCCCGCCCAGTCCGGGATCTTCACCCGCTCCCGGCCCAGCGACCGGCCCAGTTCCGCCTCCGCCCGCTCGATGGACAGCCAGCCCTGCCACTCCACCGGCCGCAGCCCCCACGCCCGCAGCGCCGCCACCGGATCGGGTGCCGACGGGCGCCGCGCGAGCAGTGGGGCGTCGTCGAGCAGCGAAGCCACCGTCTCCTTCGCGCACGACCGGTTCGAGCCGATCACCCCGGTCGGCCCCCGCTTGATCCACCCGGCGACGTACTCCCCGGGCGACGGCACCCCGTCCCGCAGCACCCGCCCCGCCAGATGCGGCACCGTCCCGCGCACCGGGTCGAAGGGCAGGCCGGGCAGCGGAATGCCGCGGTAGCCGACCGCCCGCAGCACGAGCTGGGCGGCGATGTCCTCGTACGTACCGGCGTCGCGCACGCCCCCGCTGCCGTCCGGCACGGTACGGGCGAACCGCACCCCGGCCACCCGGCCGTGCCGCTCCAGCAGCTCGACGGGACGCAGAAAGAACCGCAGGTGGATGGTGCGCACCGGATTTCCGCCGGTGCCCGCCCCTTCGGCGTCGGCCGCGGCCCAGCCGCGCAGGACCTCCACATTGCGCCGCGCCGCCGCCGTCGGAGGCGGCGCGTTCGGAGGCGAGGACAGGGCAGGGGCCCGGGGGGACGGATCGGCGTACGCCGGATCGCGGGCGAGCTCCGCTTCGTCCACCACGACCCGGACCCGGGGCAGACCGCCCAGCTCGCGCAGCTCCTTGGTGGTGAACCTGGCCTGTGACGGTCCGCGTCTGCCCGCCATGTGGACCTCGCGCACCCGGCTGCCGGCCAGCGCTCCGAGCGCACCGTGCGGCACATCGGTGGGGCGCAGCTCCCGCGCGCCCCGCGAGAGGATCCGTGCCACGTCCACCGCCACGTTGCCGGCCCCGATCACCACGACCGAACGAGCCTGGAGCGCGAAGCCGTCGGCGGCCGCGTCGGGGTGCGCGCTGTACCACGAGACGAACTCGGTGGCGGAGCAGCTGCCGGGCAGATCCTCGCCGGGGACGGCGAGAGCGCGGTCGGTCGCGGCGCCGACGCAGTAGACCACCGCATCGTAGAGCTCGCCGAGCCGCTCGGGCGGAATCCCGTCGCCGCCCACCTCGACATTCCCGAGGAAGGTGATCCGCTCGTGTTCCAGAACGGTCCGCAGGCTGTTCTGCAGCGACTTGATCTTCTCGTGGTCCGGGGCGACGCCGTACCGCACCAGGCCGTACGGGCAGGGGAGCCGGTCCAGCACATGGACCCGGACGTCGGGAACCCGGTCCTGAGCGATCAGGGCCTGGGCGGTGTAGACCCCGCTGGGACCGGAGCCAACGACGGCGACACGGAGCACGGCGCACCTCTTCCCGGAGGATCTCTCCAGCATGGCACCGGTGGGCGGAACGGGGGAGAGGCGCGCCAGGGCCTCGTCAGGACGACATCGTGCGCATTCTGTTGATCTCCACCGTCTGCTGGGCGACGACGTCCCCGGCCATCTCCTCGATCTGCACGTTGTTTCCCTCCGCGAGCACCTCGGTCGCCATCGTGATCGCTCCCTGGTGGTGGGTGATCATCAACTTCAGGAAGAGCTTGTCGAAGGCCGTGCCGTCCGCCTCGCGCAACCGCTTCAGCTGTGCGGGGGTCGCCATCCCGGGCATCGCCGAGTGATCGTGGGCGGATGCGCGCCCCTCACCGTCGTTGTGCACGAGCCACCCTTCCATGGCGCCGATCTCCGGCTTCTGGCTTGCGGTGATGCGCTCGGCGAGCCGTTTGACCGAGGAGGATCCGGAGCGGGACGGGGCGAGCGCGGTCAGCTCAAGGGCCTGGGCGTGGTGTTGGATCATCATCTGCGCATAGCGGTAGTCGGCCGAGTTGGGGGTGCCGTCCCCGGCGGCCTTCGCGGCCTCCTCGGCGGAAAGCGTCCGTGCGGGCTCGCCCGGCTTTCCGGGCGCCACCACCGAAGGGCCCCCGCCGGCCCGCGCCTTCGTACGGTTTTCGCCGTCTCCCGCATCGCACGCGGAGAGGGCGAGGGCGGCGGACACGGCTGCCGCGACGAGAACGGATTTGCGTACACACATGGTCTGACGGCGGATCAACAAGTGGACCTCCATGGCCATATGGGTGGCTGCCGACCGTGCTAAGGGCCGTCCCGTAATCCCTGGTGGATCACGGGACAGCCCTTAGCACGCTTCCGCACGGCAGTGGTCGGACACCTTCATTACGTCTCTGTTGCCATCTGTTGGGATCACCATGGGAAGGACGATACTGCCGAGGACCGTGAACCGTTCAACTACGTTCGGATACATGGGAGGACGCAGTGATTTCGTTGCACACGAGCCCGGTGCGGCGCAGACGCCTGGGTGTGGCGGCGGCCGCCGCCGGCCTGCTGGCCACTCTGCTGATGGCCGGACCCGCGACCGCGACGCCCGACCCCGGTGACACGGGCGCGGCCCGAACCGATGTCTCCGCCGCCCAGCAGGCCGAAGCCACGGCCGCCATCAACAGCGGCGAAGTACCCGGCGTGGACGAGGTCGTCCACAGCGGCAACATCACCCATCTGGCCAACGTTCCGAAGGACGCGCTCAAGGGCACCAACACGGACCTGGCCTTCCAGGGGAAGTACGCCTTCGCCGGAAACTACGACGGCTTCCGGATCTTCGACATCAGCAACCCCAGGTCCCCGAAGACGGTCGCGCAGGTCCTCTGCCCCGGCTCGCAGAACGACATCTCGGTCTCGGGCAACCTGCTCTTCCTGTCCACCGACTCCTCGCGCAGCGACAACTCCTGCACCAGCACCACCCAGCCCGCCACGGAGAAGTCTTCCTGGGAGGGCATGAAGGTCTTCGACATCAGCGACAAGCGCAACCCGAAGTACGTCGCCGCCGTCGAGACCGCGTGCGGATCGCACACCCACACACTGGTCCCCGAGCGCAAGAACGTGTACGTGTACGTCTCCTCGTACTCGCCGAGCGCGACGTTCCCCGACTGCCAGCCGCCGCACGACGGGATCTCCGTCATCAAGGTGCCGCGCAACGCGCCCGAGAAGGCCGCTGTCGTGAACTTCCCGGTGCTCTTCCCGGACGGCGGCAACCCGGGTGCTCCGGACAACCCCGGCGTCTCCAAGACCACCGGGTGCCACGACATCACCGTGCTGCCCTCGAAGGACCTGGCCGCCGGTGCCTGCATGGGTGACGGCCTGCTGTTCTCCATCAAGGACCCTGAGAACCCGAAGATCATCGACCGGGTGCAGGACAATGTGAACTTCGCGTTCTGGCACTCCGCGACGTTCAACCAGACGACGGACAAGGTCGTCTTCACCGATGAGCTCGGCGGCGGTGGCGCGGCCACCTGCAACGAGGAGATCGGCCCGAAGCGCGGTGCCAACGGCATCTACGACATCGTCGGCAGGGGCGACCACCGCAAGCTGGTCTTCCGCAGCTACTTCAAGATCGACCGCCCGCAGGCCGACACCGAGGTCTGCGTCGCCCACAACGGTTCGATCATCCCGGTCAAGGGCCGCGACCTGATGGTCCAGGCCTGGTACCAGGGCGGGGTGTCGGTGTGGGACTTCACCGACTCGTCGAAGCCGAAGGAGATCGGTTACTTCGAGCGCGGCCCGGTCAGCACCGACGCCGTCACCACGGCCGGCCCCTGGTCGGCGTACTACTACAACGGCTACATCTACTCCAACGACATCGCCAAGGGCTTCGACGTCCTGAAGCTCGACGACCGGCGGACCGACCCGGCGAAGCGGGTGCGGCTGGACGAGCTCAATGTGCAGACGCAGCCGGACTACTTCGACCGCTGACCGGCCGGATCCTCCACCCGGCCCGCAACAGCCGGCGCCACCGAGCATCGCAGGCGTCCCGCAGGGCGGTTTCCCCCGCCCCCCCCGCCCCCTCCGAGCATCTCCCACCCCACTCCCTTGCCGCCGCGGCGACAACATAGTGCTTTGACCCACACAAAAAA
>NZ_JBHVWT010000054.1:0-16394 GCF_042882135.1 Streptomyces sp. NPDC058240 | reverse complement strand
AACCCCCCCACCTCAACCCCCCCTACCTTTTCTCCGGCGCTTCTTCCCCCCCCCCTTGTCGACCCACCGCGGCGCGTCTCACCCGGCGTGCTCGGGCCGTCGCGGCGCGACCGGAGTGCGTGAGCCCGAGGAACAGAACCGGCGGAGGGGAGCCGGGTCAGGCGGCGGACCTGGCGCTGCCGCCCGTCGCTGCGGCCCACTCCACCAGCAGCCGCTGGTACTGCTCCTCGTCCTCCGGGGACAGGCAGCCGCCCGAGCGCTGCCACAGGTCGCGGATCTCTTTGTTCACCACGGCGGCGGTGCGCGTGGAATCGGAGGAGCGCGGAGAACGGGACATGAATACAGGCTAAGGCCCCGATGTGACAATCAGACCCATTGGGCGTCAGGGACATCTCTCACATGTCTGTCAGGCAACGCCCGGCACCAGTCCGAGCGTCCGCAGCCCGTCGGGCCGCTCCGACACCGGCAGATGGTGCACGAACCGCACGTCACAGCCCAGCGCCGCGGCCCCGCCGTCCGCGTGCCGGTCGTCGCCGACCATCACCACATCCGCCGGATCCAGCCCGAGAAATGTGCAGGCCGTGTGGAAGAGACGTGAGTCCGGCTTCTGGACGCCGTGCTCGTACGACAGGACGTAGGCGTCGACCAGGGCGTCCAGGCCGTGCGCCCGGAAGACCGGCCGCAGGTCCCAGCCGATGTTGCTGACCACGCCGACCCGGACGCCGCTGCCGTGCAGCGCGCCGAGCACCTCCGCCGCGTCCGGGTACGGCTGCCAGGCGGCGGGCGACCGGTGCCGCTCGTACAGCGCGTCGTACAGTCCGGGATCCGGCAGGTCCACCTGCCGGGCCAGTCCGGTGTAGGCCTCCCGGTGCAGTTCCGCGCTCTCGTCACGGGTGGCCCACGCGGCGGTGAGCCGGGCGGGGACGTGCTGGGGAAGCGGGCCGCCCGGCAGCGCCCCGGCGGCCTCCAGCTCGCTCGCGTACCGCTCGAAGTCGGCCTCGCCCACCGTCACCCCCCGCTCGGCCAGGACCGCGCGCAACCAGGACCGGACCGATTCGATACGGAAGAGAGTCCCGGAGAAGTCGAAGAGCACACCCTTGATCTGCATGGCTGAGATCCTCCCCGGTGCGGGGGCGGCGCGACAAGGCCGACCGGCTCCCTCCAGGGGAATGGGGCAGGTTCAGGAACCGCGGGGCGGGCGTGGCCCGCCGCGCCGCTCGTACCGGGCGAATCCGGCGATCGAGAAGCCGACCAGGGCCGCCCCCAGCAGCCAGCCGCCCAGTACGTCGCTCAACCAGTGCACACCCAGGTAGAGCCGGGTCAGGCCCACCCCGACGACCGAGACGCACGCCACGACCAGCGCCGTCCGCCACAGCCGGGGCCCGGCGCCGTACCGGCGCAGCAGCCAGAGCAGCAGACCGCAGCTCACCATCGCCGTCATCGCGTGACCGGAGGGGAACGCCGCGTAATGCGCGGAGTCCACCGGGTCGGGCCACCTCGGCCGCGCCCGGCCGACCGCGGACTTCAGCCCCTGCTGCACCAGCGTGCCCAGCACGCACGTCGCCGCCACCCACACCGCGAGCAGCCGCGCCCCGCGCCACCACAGCACCACCACGGCCACCGCGATCAGGGCGCGCATGGTCCACGGATCCCATGCCCAGTCGGTCAGGATCCGGTTGGCGTGAACCAGGCCGGGCTCGGCCACCGCCCTGCGGTGCAGGGCGTCCGCGACGGAACGGTCCAGTGTCATCAGCGGTGACCAGCGCACGGCGACGAGGACCAGCACGATCAGTGCGAGAAGCGCGCAGACCGCACCCGTTCCGAAAGGCGTGACACGGGAACGGGAACGGGCCGGCGGGGAGAGCTGCGGGGACGGCATGGGGCGATCTTCGCGGAAGGCAGGGGGTACTGGCTATCGCAGCGCACTGAGTCCCGGGATGAAGGCCACCAGAAGCGGAACCACCGGCACCAGTGCAGCAGCCGCGGTCAGCCGGAGCCGACGGCCCGCGGTGAGCCGATTCGCCGGGGTCAGCAACCGGTTCACCCGCAGCGGCAGCTGTGCGTCCGGCGCCGGGCAGGGGCCGAACACGCCCCGGTCCTCGTTGAGTTCCACCAGGGCCAGGGCGATCGTCAGCCGTCCGAAACGCTTCGAGGCCACATCGTCCGCGGCCAGTTCGACCAGCCGGTGCATCTCGTCGCGGAAGGCCGCGAACACCGGCACCTGCGGAAACCCGGTCGCGAGCGCGCCGGAACAATGCAACAGCCAGTCGTGCCGCGCGTTCGCGTGCCCCTGCTCATGGGCCAGCACCGCATCCAACTGACGGCCTTTCAGACGCCTGAGTGCCGTGGTGGTGATGACCAGTTGAGGCGCGGCACCCGGCAGCCACCAGGCATCCGGACGCTCTCCCTCCAGGACGACGAGACGACCGCTGCCGGGCTCCTCACCGGGCATCAGCGGGGCACGCACCAGCAACTCGGCACGCCGTCGCCCACGACGGACCTGGGCCCGGTGGATCTCCCGGGTCAGCATCACCGCCGACCAGACCCCGCCGAGCGCCAGCAGCACGGCCATGGCGGCCGACCACCGTCCGTGCCCGCCCAACGCGTACGCCTCCACCACGGCATGCGGAGCCGGTGCGAACACATGCCCGCGCACTGCCTGCCAGGCAGCGGCCGCGCTGAACGTCATGGAGAGTGCGAAGGAGAGCAACACCCCGGCCACCACGCACTGCCACACCCACAACGCCACCACGGGCTCGCGCTCCGGCCACCGCACCCTGGCCATCAGCCGCGGGGTCAGGACGGCGGCCAGTGCACCGAGCAGCAGCAGTGCGAGGGAGACCAACATGGCGTCAGCCTATGAGGGGCGCGGTACCCACGGGTATGGCTGTGCACGGCAAGTGACGCACACCACGGTTTGCCCGGCCGGCTGTCTCACAGGGTGAGCAGCATCGCGAACATGGCCATCCCCATCGTCAGCCGGCAGGCGAGCGCCAGCTCGGGCCGCATGGCCCAGGCGCTCCCGGCGGGGCCACCGCCCCCGCCCGCCGTGGTGGTGGCGGCCACCGGTATCAACCGGGCCCCCGACCGCAGCACGTACACCGCGTAGTAGGCCAGCAGCAGCCCGGTCAGCAGGGGTACGCCCCCGGCCGTCGCTGCGGCCCCGTGGCCCGTGTGCCCGCCGTGCGCCGAGCCACCGCCCGGTGCCATCGTCAGAGCCATGTAGACCATCGCCGAGGACCCGACCAGGTGGTGCAGATGGTGCCTGCTGCGCCGGGAGAACCACAGCGCCCGCAGCGAAGCCGCGCCGAACAGCGCCGCGTACACCCCCCACGCCCACGTGGGGGGTGTCATGACGGCCGCCGGCAACGCCATGGCCGCCATGCCGAAACCCATCAGCGCCTCCGCGCGCGCCGTCCTGCGCCCCTCCCCGGATTCGCCGCGGGTGCGCAGCAGGCAGTACGCACCCGTCGTCGCGCACAACGCCATCAGCAGCCAGCCCGACATCGCCGGTCCGTGCACAGCGCACCTCCCCCAATTGCCGCACGCTCCAGATCGATGCCCGGACAGGGACCGTCGTACGCAGCGCACTGAGGTACAAGGGGAGCGCGCGGAGGGAGTGTTCCCGCCGCGCGCTGTGCTTCCGCCCCCTCGTCAGCCGAGCGTGAGGGACTTGAAGGCGCGTGCCTGCTCGGTGATGGCGCGCTCCGTGGGCAGCCGTTCCATGGACGAGGCGCCGAAGAAACCGGCGATCCCGGAGGTGTGGTCCAGGACGTAACGGGCGTCCTCGGGTTCGGCTATCGGCCCGCCGTGGCAGAGCACGATGATGTCGGGATTGACGCGCTTAGCCGCGTCGTGCATGTCCTGCACGGCGGCGGCGGCCTGATCGAGGGTGAGCGCGGTCGAGGCGCCGATGGATCCCTTGGTGGTCAGCCCCACGTGCGGGACGAGCACATCGGCACCCACCCGCGCCATTTCGGCGGCCTGCTCGGGGTCGAACACATAGGGCGCGGTGAGCAGATCGCGTTCGTGGGCCTGGCAGATCATGTCGATCTCCAGGCCGAAGCCCATGCCGGTCTCTTCGAGGTTCTCGCGGAACTTGCCGTCGTACAGACCGACGGTGGGGAAGTTCTGTACGCCGGTGAAGCCGACGCCCTTCAGCTGGTCGAGGAAGTTGCCCATGATCCGGAACGGGTCGGTGCCGCACACCCCGGCGAGCACGGGGACGTCCCGCACCACGGGCAGGACCTCGCCCGCCATGTCGAGCACGATGGCGTTGGCGTCGCCGTAGGGCAGCAGACCCGCCAGCGAACCCCGGCCGGCCATCCGGTACCGGCCGGAGTTGTAGATGATCAGCAGATCGACGCCGCCGGCCTCCGCACACTTGGCGGACAGGCCGGTGCCTGCGCCTGCGCCGATGACGGCCTGGCCGGCCCGGACCTGCTCGGTCAGGCGGGCCAGGGCTTGCTTGCGGTTCACGGATGGGCTCCTTGTTCGGTCGGTGTGTTCTCGCTGCTCGGACGCTCGGGGCTCAGATGTTCGGGTGCGAACGGCCCCGGGCGGTGATCAGTTGATGGAGGTGGTCGGCGGCGGCGACGGCGAACGACGGGTCGTTGAGGTGGGCGCCGATCTCACGCAGATCGACGGCGCTGCCCCGCAGGGCCGTGCGCAGGGACGCCAGACCGGCCGCGTCGGCCTCCGGGTCGTGGAAGGGGCCGCCCGGGGCGTCCACGGCGGAGACGCCGCCCAGCGGCCAGAGGATCGCCGTCGGGCCGTGTGCCGAGGCCAGCTTCTGCCCCATGGAGGCGCCGAGTTCGGCCATCTCGTCGGCCGTGGTGCGCATCAGTGTGACGGTGGGGTTGTGCACGAGGAGATGGCGTTCGGCGAAGCGTTCCGGAACGGTGTCGGCGGCGCCGAAGTTGACCATGTCCAGCGCGCCGGGCGCGACCACCTGCGGCAGGCCCGCCCGGCCTGCCGCGGTGAGCCGGTCGGGGCCGGCGCTCAGCACGCCGCCGACCAGATCGTCCGCGAGCTCGGTGGTGGTCAGGTCCAGGACACCGGCGAGGAACCCGCCCGCGGCGAGCTTCTCCAGTGCCCGGCCACCCGCACCGGTGGCGTGGAAGACCAGGACCTCGTAGCCGAGCTCGTCCAGCCGCTGCCGGGCGGCGTCGACCGCGGCAGTGGTGACGCCGAACATGCTGGCGCCGATCAGCGGACGCCCCTGGGGCTCCGACCGCTTCAGGTTCCGCTCGTGGTGGATGGCCATGCCGGCCGCCGAGGCCGCCGCGTTGCCCAGGATCTGCGACGACACGGAATTGATGCCCGCCACGTCGACCACGCTGTACATCATGGTGATGTCGCTGCTGCCCACGTACGGCGACACGTCCCCGCTGGCCATGGTGGACACCAGCACCTTCGGAACGCCGATGGGCAGCGCCTGCATGGCACGCGCGGCGATGAACGACCCTCCGCTCCCGGCCACGGCCAGCACCGCGTGCAGCTGTCCCTCGCGGTGCAGATCACCGACGATCCGTTCGACCCCCTCGGCCATGGCGGTCACTGCCGCACCGCGGTCCCCGGCGGCGCGCAGTGCCGCCAGGCCGTGCCCGGCGCGGCGCGCCACGGCGGCGGCGTCGATGTCGCCCGTGGGAGTGCCCACGGGCGACGGCATCACCCCGGCATCGACGAGCACCACGTCGCATCCCGATTCACGAAGCCGCGCCGAGAGCCACGCGTACTCCGCCCCCTTGGTGTCCAGTGTCCCGACGAGCACCACGGTCGCCATGTTCCTGCTCCTTTGCAACGGCGTTCTCCCGATCATGTGCGAGCCGCCGGAGGGCGGCAAAGACCACTTGACGGCAATTGGCCTGCGGCGGGCGATGATGGGGTCATGGACCGGATTCCTCCCACCCGGCTGTCCCGACTGCTGACCGGGTGGTCCAAGGACGGCACGGGCGCGATGCCGCAACTGCTGGCGGAGGCGCTGCGCGAGCTGGCGCAGCGCGGGGACGTGGCACCGGGCACGGTGCTGCCCTCGCAACGCGCCCTGGCGACGGCGCTGGGGGTCAGCCGCAGTACGGTGACCGCCGCGTACGGCCTGCTGGAGGCCGAGGGGTGGCTGGAGAGCCGGCAGGGCAGCGGCTCCCGGTTGCGGGGTTCGGGCGCGATGGGCGAGCCCGCGACCGAGGGACGGCTGGCCAGCTTCGGGACCAGGGACGGCGGCATCGACCTGTCCAGCGGCGCGTTGGACGGCCTGCCCGCGGTCGCGACGGCGGTCGGCGACCTGTCCGCCGGCGACCTCACCGCCGCGCTGACCGGCGACGGCTACCTCCCGTACGGGCTGCCCGAGCTGCGCGAGGGCATCGCCGAGTACCACCGGTCGGCGGGCCTGCCTACCGCTCCGGAACAGATCCTGGTCACCGCCGGATCCCAGCAGGCCGTCTGGCTGATCACCCAGGGCCTGGTCGAGCCCGGTGACACGGTGATCGTGGAGGACCCGACCTACCGAGGCGCCCTCGAAGCGCTGCGCGCCCGCGGCGCCCGGCTGGTCCCGCTGCCCGCGGACGGGGCCCACGGCGCCCGCGCACTGGCCCGGCTGGCCGGCCACGTCCGGCCGCGCCTCGTCTATCTGCAGCCGTCCCTCCACAACCCCACCGGCCGCGGCATGGACGAGCCCACCCGCCGCGCCTGGGCCGCCGTACTGGCCGAACAGGGCCTGTACACGGTGGAGGACAACGCCTACGCCGAACTGTCCCTGCACCACGACGCCGCGCCGGTCTCCCTGGCCGGCCTGCTGCCGCCCGCCGCCACGGCCACCGTCGGCACCCTCTCCAAGCTCTTCTGGGGCGGCCTCCGGCTGGGCTGGATCCGCGCCTCCACCACGGTCATCCGCCGCCTGGCCGACATCAAGAGGTCCGTCGACCTGTCATGCCCGGTGGTGGACCAGATGCTGGCCGTGAAACTGCTCCGGCAACTGCCCGAGGCCCGGACCAGGCGCCGCTCCCGGCTGCGTGAACGGCTGACGGAGACCGAACGACTCCTGCGCGACCGGAACACCGGCTGGCGATGGGAACGGCCCGACGGGGGCTCCGCCCTCTGGGTGGAGATGCCGGGCGCCGACGCCGAGGCCACCGCCCAGCTGGCCCGCCGCGCGGGCGTACTGATCGTCCCCGGCCCGGCCTTCTCCGCCGTGGACGGCTTCCGCCACCACGTGCGCCTCCCGTTCGCCGACCACGACGGCGGCCTGGAGAAGGCCCTGCCCGTGCTCGTCGACTGCGCGGAGCGAAGCCGCGCCCCGCACTGACGGCGTCGCCGCCGGCCGGGCCTAGGGCCTGTCCGGCGGATCAGGGTCGGACAGACCCTAGGGGCGATACCGCAGCGGATGATCCGCCGGTACTTCCACCATCACGATCCGGTGTCCGTCCGGATCGCGGATCCACATCTCGACCAGCCCCCACGGCTCGCGCACCGGCTCCCGCAGCACCTCGACGCCGCAGGCCGACAGCTCTTCGTGCGCCGCCCGCACGTCCGCGACCTGCATCCACAGTTCGAGACCGGGCACCGGCGGCTCGGCGGCGCGTCCGGACACCTCCAGGAAGCCCCCGCCGAGGAAGTAGACCATGCCCCGCTCGGGGCCGGTGCCGAACTCGCGGTAGACGGGCAGCCCGAGGGACTCCCCGTAGAAGATCCGTGATTGCTCGGGATCGGCCGGGCGCAACAGGATCCGGCTGCTCAGCACATGAACCATGTATCCGAATCTAGTTCGGGACACCCGGGTTACGCTGCTCCGGCACGGTCTGCAGCAGAGAAACGGAGAGCCACCGCCATGGACATAGCCCCCGCCCAGGACCCGGGACAGCTGACCTTCCGCGACGCGGCCGACGCCGATGTGCCCGTACTGGTGACGTTGATCGAGTCGGCGTACCGCGGGGACTCCAGCCGGGCCGGATGGACCACCGAGGCGGACCTCCTGCAGGGGCAGCGGACGGACCCGGACGGTGTGCGACAGGTTCTTCGAGCGCCCGGCAGCCGGCTGCTCGTGGTGGAGCGCGACGGTGCGCTCATCGCCTGCTGCCAGCTCGAACACCGCGGCGATGCCGCCTACTTCGGGATGTTCGCGGTCCGTCCCGAACTGCAGGGTGCGGGCCTCGGCAAGGTGATCATCGCCGAGGCCGAGCACACCGTCCGGGAGAGCTGGGGGGTGAGCGAGATGCACATGACCGTGATCTCGGTGCGCGAGGAGCTGATCGCCTGGTACGAGCGGCGCGGCTACCGCCGTACGGGAAAGCTCAGCCCGTTCCCGTACGGCGACGAGCGCTTCGGCGTTCCGCAGCGCGACGATCTCGCCTTCGAGCTGCTGGTCAAGGACCTGGCCCGACCCGCGGGACAGCTCCAGGGCCGGTGATCAGGCGGTGAAGCGGCCGGCGCGGCGGATCTCGGGGTAGTCGGTGGTCGCGCCGTCCAGCCGCAGGGCGCGTGCCAGCCGCAGATGGTCCTGGGTGTTCACCACCCAGCCGATGACCTTCAGCCCCTCGGCGTGCGCCTGTTCGGTCACCTCCAGGGTGAGACGGCGGATGTTCAGTGCCAGCGTCGCCGCACCCACCGCCTTCGCCCGGTCCACCACATCGCCCTGCCAGCGGCTCGCGATGAGCACGGTCCGTACCCCCGGCACCAGCCGGGCGATCTCGGCCACCGCCTCGTCGTGGAACGAGGACACCTCGACCCGGTCGGTGAGATCGCGTCGCAGCATCACCTCGGCCAGCGCGCGGGCCGCGGCCGCGTCCTTGATCTCGGCCTGGACGGGGGATCGTACGGCGTCGAGCACCTCCTCGAAGACCGGTACCCGCTCGCCCTGTCCGGCATCGAGTTCACGCAGTTCGGACAGGGTCTTCTCATTGATCGGCCCCTTGCCGTCCGTCGTACGGTCCACATCGGCGTCGTGCATGACGGCCAGCGCGCCGTCCTTGCTCAGATGAAGGTCCAGCTCGATCGCGTCCATTCCGGCCCGTTCGGCGTGGACGAACGAGCGCAGGGTGTTCTCCGGCTCGACACCCATCACTCCGCGATGTCCGATGGTGAGAAAAGACAAGGCAACCCGCTTCCGTCGACGGCGTCTTCCGTGTGCGGCTCCTACCCACGAGGCACTACGGCATTACGGCAATCCGGCAGCCTAACGGCCTCCGGAGCGGAGCGGTGGGCGGACACCCGCGGCGGGCGCCCAGCCGATGGAAGTGACTTCCGGAGACGTTCCTCACAGGAAAAATCGCGGTGACCATGGGGGTCGGCAGGATAATTTTCTGGGGCCCACTTGTCTCAAGGAACCGCACATGGATACGGTTGCTTAACGCGAGGTTCTCCCGTGGAGGAAGTGCTATGACGGAAATTCTTGTGCAGGAAGCCGCCGCAGGCGGCATAGCTACGGATCAGCGGGTGGTCGATCATCCCGCCTGGCCCGCGCTCAAGAATGCCGTGGAGGAGATCCGCCCCTGGCAGTCGAAGGACGGTTCCATCGACTTCGAGGCCGAGGGCGCGCCGTCCCCGGAGGCCGCCCGGTCGACGCTCGACCGCGTGATCGCCTCAGTCGAGGAGCTCTCCCCGCTGCTTCCGCACGACGCCGCGTACCACCGTGCCCTCGCCGCGGACCTGCGTCGCTGGGCCACGGACGGTTTCGGCGTGCCGGACTTCCTCGACTCGCTGCTCGCCTTCCAGCCGGCCAGGGACCGCACCGACGGGCTCCAGCACCTGGTCGTCTTCGCGATGTACACGCAGAACGGCAACCCGGACCGCAACCTCGAAGCGGTCGTGCTGCGGATGGTCTGGCCCGAGTGGCTGGCCGAGCTCGAAGCGACCCGTTACGACAACCCGCTGTTCTGCGGCATCACCTTCGAGGGCTTCACCGCGGGTTACGACACCAACTCCGCCGTGCTCTTCCCGGAGACCGTCGCCGTGCGCGAGGCCCCCGAGCGCTTCAGCTGGGGCGGCATCTTCTGCGACCGCGAGGCGGCCCGCTTCCGCCGGGTCACCGAGGCATCGGTCGAACTGCTCGGCGTCGAGCTGCCCGACGACATCCGGGAGATGGTCGCCGACCAGCAGCGCTGCGAGCAGGCCTTCGTGCTCTGGGACATGGTCCACGACCGGACGCACAGCCACGGCGACCTGCCCTTCGACCCCTTCATGATCAAGCAGCGCCAGCCGTTCTGGATGTACGGCCTCGAAGAGCTCCGCTGCGACCTCACCGCCTTCAAGGAGGCGGTGAAGCTGGAGGCCGACGGCTTCGCCCAGGGCCGCGACGTGCAGTACGCCGTGCTGTTCGACCGGATGTTCCGCTTCCCCGTCACCGGCGAGCGCGTCCGGAACTACGACGGCCTCGGCGGCCAGCTGCTCTTCGCGTACCTCCACAAGCACGACGTGGTCCGCTGGACCGACAACACCCTGAAGATCGACTGGGACCGGGCCCCGCAGATCACCAACCAGCTCTGCGCCGAGATCGAGAAGCTCTACCGCGACGGCATCGACCGCCCCAAGCTCGTCCACTGGTTCGCCGCGTACGACCTGGTCTCGACCTACCTCGCCCCGCACCCCGGCTCCCGCTGGGCCAAGGGCCCCGACGCCCTGGACCTGTCGCAGCCGCCGCGTAAGCTCGTCGACGATGTGCTTCCGGACGAGTTTCCCCTGAGCATGTTCTATGAGGCGCTCTCCAAGAAGCTGAAGAACGTGATCGCCTCGACCAAGGGGATCACCGCCGCGGATGCCGAGCGGGCAGCCGCGTGAGCGCCGGGTCTGAGGAGGCGGTGGCCATGAACGGAAACGGCAGGGGCAACGGGAGCGGCGCTCTCGAAGGTGCCGTGATCGCGGTCGCCGGGGCCGCGGGCCCGGCCGGCAGGGCCGCGCTGCTGAGGCTCGCAGAGGCCGGTGCGACCGTCGTCGGCTCCGACGCGGACGCCACCCGCCTGGCCGAGGCGGTCGACGCCGCGCGCTACGCCCACGGCGGCGCCACCGTCACCGGTGACACGGTCGATCTGCTGGACCTCGGTGCCACCCGTGAATGGGCGGCCAAGACCGAGAAGGATTTCGGCCGGATCGACGGTCTGGTCCACCTCGTCGGCGGCTGGCGCGGCAGCGCGAGCTTCGCCGAGACCGACCTCGCCGACTGGAACCTGCTGGAGAAGCTGCTGATCCGTACGGTCCAGCACACCTCGCTGGCCTTCCAGGAGGGTCTCCAGCGCAGCGATCGGGGTCGCTATGTGCTGATCAGCGCGGCCGGGGCGAGCAAGCCCACCGCGGGAAACGCGGCCTATGCCGCGTCGAAGGCGGCGGCCGAGGCCTGGACGCTCGCGCTCGCGGACGCGTTCCGCAAGGCGGGGGGCGACGAAGGGCCGAGGACCGCGGCTGCGATCCTGATCATCAAGGCACTGGTGCACGACGCGATGCGCGCCGAGCGCCCGAATGCGAAATTCGCGGGCTTCACCGACGTCAAGGAGCTGGCCGATGCCATCGCCGGCGTCTGGGACCGGCCCGCCCCGGAAGTGAACGGAAAGCGCCTGTGGCTGACCCCACAACCGTAAGGACTGACGCGCGGCGCCACCACGACCCGCAGATCCGCGGCTTCGCCAGCGACAACTACGCGGGCACGCACCCGGAGATCCTCGCAGCCCTCGCCCTTGCCAACGGCGGTCACCAGATCGCCTACGGCGAGGACGAGTACACCGAGCACCTCCAGCGCGTCATGCACAGTCACTTCGGCCCCACCGCCGAAGCCTTCCCGGTGTTCAACGGAACCGGCGCCAACGTCGTCTCCCTCCAGGCGATGACCGACCGCTGGGGCGCGGTGATCTGCGCCGAGTCCGCCCATATCAATGTGGACGAGGGCGGCGCCCCGGAGCGGGTGGGCGGCCTCAAGCTGCTCACCGTGCCCACCCCGGACGGCAAGCTCACCCCCGAGCTCATCGACCGGCAGGCTTACGGCTGGGACGACGAGCACCGTGCCATGCCGCAGGTCGTCTCGATCACCCAGAACACCGAGCTGGGCACGGTCTACACACCCGACGAGATCCGCGCCATCTGCGACCACGCCCACGGACTCGGCATGAAGGTCCATCTGGACGGGGCCCGGATAGCCAACGCCGCGGCGTCGCTGGACGTACCGATGCGTACGTTCACCAACACCGTCGGCGTCGACGTCCTGTCCTTCGGCGGCACGAAGAACGGGGCGATCTTCGGCGAGGCCGTGGTCGTCCTGAACCCGGACGCCGTCCGGGCCATGAAGCACCTGCGCAAGCTGTCGATGCAGCTCGCGTCGAAGATGCGCTTCGTCTCCGTACAGCTGGAGGCGCTGCTCGCCGGCGACCTGTGGCTGCGCAACGCCCGGCATGCCAACGCGATGGCCCAGCGGCTCGCCGAGGGGGTGCGCGCGGTGGACGGCGTGGAGATCCTCCACCCGGTCCAGGCCAACGCCGTATTCGCCCGACTGCCCCACGAGGTGAGCGAGCGGCTGCAGAAGCGCTTCCGCTTCTACTTCTGGGACGAGGCGGCCGGCGATGTGCGCTGGATGTGCGCCTTCGACACCTCGGAGGACGACGTCGACGCGTTCGTCCTCGCCCTGAAGGAAGAAATGGCGAAGTAGCCAAAGCTGAATGAATATGCGGCCGATCGGAAAGTCATTGACACCCGGTCGGTCGCATACTTACGCTCGGCGGCCATGGAGCTGATCCAGCAGGTCCCTGAGCTTTCCGCCTATCTCGCCGCCGACGAGGTCATCGACCACGAGCACCCGCTGGTGCGGGAGACAGCCGCCGAGCTCCGTGGCGCCACCGCCGACGCATACGCATACGCGGCCGCCGCCTATGCCTTGGTACGCGACAGCGTCGTGCACTCCGCCGATTCCGGCGACATGCGGGTCGCCTGGCGCGCCTCCGACGTCCTCGCGACGCGCAACGGCATCTGCCATGCCAAGTCCCACGTCCTGGCCGCCCTCCTGCGCGCGGCGGGCATCCCGGCCGCCCTCTGCTACCAGGGGCTCGCTGCTGACGACGGCGGCCCCGGGCCCGTGCACGGACTGATCGCGGTCCGACTGCCCGGCCGCGACCGCTGGGACCGTCAGGACCCCCGGGGCAACAAGCCAGGCGTCGACGCGCAGTTCTCGCTCGACGAGGAGCGGCTGGCGTGGCCCGTCCGTCCGGAGGCCGGAGAAGTGGACTACCCCGTCCTCTACGCGGCGCCGCACCCGGCGGTCCTGCGCGGCCTGCGGTCCGCCGAGAACCGCGCACAGCTGCGGCACACCCTTCCCACGGCGCTCTGAGTCGGGAGGCCGCCCCCCCGGGCGCGGATCATCGTCCGCACCCCGGAGTGACGTTTCGGCCGTGACCGCGGACCGGCCGCGTCAGCTCTTCTCCCGCACCTCGGCGGGGGTCGGGGCCGTACCGCCGAGGTGGGCGGGCACCCACCAGGTGTCGCTCGCGTCCTTCGGGCGCACGGGATAGGCGCGCTGGGCCGCCTCCAGGAGCTCCTGGACCCGCTCCCGCAGCCGCCGGGTGATCGCGCCCGCGTACTGGTCGGTGGGTGCCTCCACCGGCTCGCCGATCCGGATCGTCACCGGCACGTGATTGCGCTTGAAATTGCGCGGCCGGCCCTTGGTCCACAGCCGCTGTGTCCCCCACAGCGCCATCGGGATCAGCGGTACGCCGGCCTCCTGGGCCAGCCGGGCGGCGCCCGACTTGAAGCTCTTCAGCGTGAACGACTCCGAGATGGTGGCCTCGGGAAACACGCCGACGATCTCGCCGGAGCGCAGCGAGGCGAGCGCGTGCGCATACGCGTCCTCGCCCTGCTTGCGGTCGACGGGGATGTGCTTCATGCCGCGCATCAGCGGTCCGGAGACCTTGTGCCGGAAGACCGATTCCTTCGCCATGAAGCGGACGAGCCGCTTCTGCGGCAGGGCCGCGAGCCCGGTGAAGATGAAGTCCAGATAGCTGATGTGGTTGCTTACCAGTACCGCGCCACCGGTCTTCGGGATGTGCTCGGAACCCTGGGTGTCGATCTTCAGGTCAAGCGCCTTGAAAAGCGTACGAGCGGCGCCGATGACCGGCCGATAGACGAGTTCTGCCATCTGGGGAAGACCCTTCTTCAGCGCCTGAGGAGGGTTCTCCCGGCGGAAGTTACGCAGCCGTAGGTTTGCGGCATTGCGCCGATCGTGCCCCATGCGCGACGCGGTGGCCAGTCTCCGAGGGCTCGGGGCGCGAGATTCTCGTCACGTGGAACCTCCGGGAATGTCTCGCGGGCCGGTGGCGCTGACCTCTTGCGATGAGCTCTGACAGGAGGCCGAGGGTGGACGGGCAGACATATGGGGGACCGCTGGACGCGGCCCGGCTCGGCGCGCAACTGGGGGAGCGGGCCACCCTCGTGCAGTTCTCCAGCGCGTTCTGCCAGCCCTGTCGGGCGACCCGCCGCACGCTTGTCGAGGTGGCGCGCATGGTGGACGGCGTGGCCCATGTCGAGATCGACGCCGAGGCGTGTCTCGCTCTGGTGCGGGAGCTGGGGATCAGCCGGACGCCGACCGTTCTGGTCCTCGACGCCGCCGGCCGGATCGTCCGCCGGGCCGTCGGGCAGCCGCGCACCGTCGACGTGATCGCCGCGCTGGGGCAGGCGATGTGACGGACCGTGACGCATCTCCCACATTGCGGAACACTCTTGACTGCACCCACCACGCATCGTCAGTCTGACGTTATGCCGCCGGAACTCCTTCTCTACGGCCGGGTCCACGTGGATCTCGCCCGCAACGCGAGTGCGCGCTGTCCGGGTGCCTGAGCAACCACGGCCCCGTACGCCTCTTCCGCAGAAGGACATGTCCATGACGGCTTCGCCCGAGCTCGGTACCCCGCGCCAGGCTTCCCCCGAACTTCTCCGCTCGGTCTTCCGGCAGCACGCCGCCGGTGTGGCCGTGATCACCGCCGCCGGCGACCGGCCGGTCGGCTTCACCGCCACCTCCCTCAACTCCGTCGCCGCCGAGCCGCCGCTGCTCTCCTTCGGGGTCGGCACCTCGTCCTCCAGCTGGCCGGTCATGGCCGAGGCCGAGCACATCGGCGTCCACATACTCGGCGAGCACCAGCAGGAGCTGGCCGCCACGTTCGCCCGCAGCGGCGCCGACCGGTTCGGCCCGTCCACCTATTGGCGCAGTGGGCCCGAAGGAGTGCCGGTGCTCGACGGCGTACTGGCGTGGCTGGTCTGCCGCGTGGTCGCCCGTGTCCCGGCGGGGGACCACCGGATCGTGATCGCGCAGGCCGTGTTCGGCGATCCGGCCGGAGGTGGTCGTCCGCTGATCTATCACCAGGGTCGTTTCAACGCTCTGCGGGACTGACAGCGCCCAGGCGGCACTTGGGCGCAGTACGTTGGGCATATCACAGCTCCAAGCGCTTGCTCATAGGTGAGCCACTGGGTGTACTGGCTAGTAATATTTCCGGTCGGGGCGTCGGTCGCCCCGACCGGAATCCGCCCCATCAGGCGCCTATGCTGCGAGCAACAAGGCAGCCCCGGAAATGACGATGCAGTAGGAGAGCCGGCGTGAGCTTGAGGATCGTTGTCTGTGTGAAGTACGTGCCCGACGCCACTGGTGACCGGCATTTCGCCGATGACCTGACGGTGGACCGTGAGGATGTGGACGGTCTGCTGTCGGAGCTCGATGAGTACGCGGTGGAGCAGGCGTTGCGGATCGCGGACGAGGCGGACGATGCGGAGATCACCGTGTTGACGGTGGGTCCGGAGGATGCCAGGGACGCGTTGCGCAAGGCGTTGTCGATGGGTGCGGACAAGGCGGTTCACGTCGAGGACGACGATCTGCACGGCAGTGATGTGATGGGTACGTCGCTGGTGCTGGCGAAGGCGGTGGAGAAGGCCGGGTATGACCTGGTGATCGCGGGGATGGCGTCGACGGACGGGACGATGGGGGTGCTGCCGGCGGTGCTGGCGGAGCGTCTGGGTGTGCCGCAGGTGACGTTGCTGTCCGAGGTGTCGGTGCAGGACGGGGTGGTGCGGGGCCGTCGTGACGGTGACAGTGCGTCGGAGCAGTTGGAGGCGTCGTTGCCGGCGGTGGTGTCGGTGACGGATCAGTCGGGTGAGGCGCGTTACCCGTCGTTCAAGGGGATCATGGCGGCGAAGAAGAAGCCGGTGCAGTCCTGGGATCTGGGTGATCTGGGGATCGGGGCGGAGGAGGTCGGTCTGGCGGGTGCGTGGACCGTGGTGGATTCCGCTGCGCAGCGTCCGGCCCGCAGTGCGGGCACGATCGTGAAGGACGAGGGTGAGGGCGGCCGTCGGCTGGCGGAGTTCCTCGCGGGTCAGAAGTTCATCTGATCCGGTCTGCTGTCCCGTTCCGCTGTCTCCCTCTTCCTCCCCTTTCTTCTTTGCTA
>NZ_JBHVWT010000053.1:0-32969 GCF_042882135.1 Streptomyces sp. NPDC058240 | reverse complement strand
CGAGAGCTACGCCGCAGGACTCCACCTGCGCGGCTCCATCCTCTGGCTACGCAGTCTGCCGACCACCCGGTGATCCGAACTCAGAACAGGCCCTAACGTCTTCCGGTCCGGCCAGATGATGACGATGCACTTTCAGGTGCTGGGGACCCGCTCGTGTTACTGAGGTTGAACTCGTGGAGTCGTACAGGCTGACGGACCGTCGCCTGTGCGATATCACCAGGACATGCGGTATCCACAGGGAGCGGACTGACCTCCGAACGGCAGTAGTTCCGCATAGAGTTGCGGCTCAAGGTGGCAGAGAGGTTCGCCCAGGGCGAGGCGAGCTCGGAGATCGTCAAGGAACTGCGGGTCAGCGTCCGCTCGGTGCAGCGATGGCGGCAGATGTGGGACGAGGGCGGTCCGCGGGCTCTGCGGTCACAGGGGCCGGCGTCGCTGCTGAGGCTGAGCGAGAAGCAGTTCGCCCCGCTGGAGGCGGAGCTGACCAAGGGAGCCAGCCGGGCACGGCTGGAAGACCAACGCTAGACCCTGAGCCGGGTGAAGACGGTGATCGGTCGGCGCTTCCACCTGACCTACACGGTCCAGGGCGTGCGCAAGCTGCTTGTGCGCAATGGCTGGTCCTGCCAGGTTCCGGCCCAACGGGCGGTCGAGCGGGACGACGGGGCGGTGGCCGAGTGGGTCAAGGAGGTGTGGCCCTGTGAGGAAGACTCGCGGCGACCCGTGGAGCCTGGCTCGTCTTCGAGGACGGGGCAGGATTTCTCCACGACGCCGCCGCAGGCCAGGACCCAAGCCCCCGCCACAGGTCGCGGCTGATCTACCGGCCGCGACGGGACGACGGCCGCAAGAGCTTCTCCTGGCACGACTACCGGAACCTGCTGATCGCCCCACACCAGCAACTCGGCGGCCCGATGGTGCTCGTCTGGTTCAACCTGAATGTCCACAAGCCGCTGGCCTGCGGGAGTTCGCCGCCTCCTGGGACTTGGCTGACCATCTACTACCTGCCGCCCAACGCTCCTGACCTCAACCCCGTCGAACGGATCTGGTCACTGCTGCGGCGTGGCTGGCTCTCCAACGTCGCCTTCAGCACCCCCGAACACCTCGTCCAGCACATCCGACGCGGCTTACGGCACATCCAGTACCGCAGCGACCTATTAGACGGCTGCCTCGCTGAGACCGGCCTGACCATCAGACCCACCTGAGCAACCCAGCAACATCACGAGTTCAACCTCAGTAGTCCTTTTCGCGAAGTTCTACGTACATCTCTCGCAGTATCGAAATGTCAGATTGCGAATGACCTAGACGTGCAGCCTCGTCAATGACGTGCGGAATCTCATCGAGTTTTCCTTGATCGGCCAGAAAACGAGCCAAACTGGCTGCTGCAGCGCCGTCACGACCAGCCATCCCCAGTCGCAGATGCCGCTCCGCCTCCGCCTGGTTTCCCAAGTCGTCCATAATGATGGCGAGGTTTAGATGCGAATATGTCTCCCCAAGAGCGATGGCCAATTCATGCTGCGCGACCGCCTCATCCAATCGACCTTGAGGCTTTAGCCAATTCGCGAAGTGAAAATGAGCTTCTGGTGCCCCGTCTAGAGACCTCCTGAAAGCCTCTTCCGTGTTACTAATAGCATCCTCTCCGGTTGGGAATTTCCACAGATACAAAGCGTGCGCCAGTTCGGCACCTTCCGTTCCATCTTTTATGGCCTTCGTTACGTACGCCGAAGCTTCACCCTTCTCCCCTTTTTCAATCTGAACGCGCGCAAGGTAGGCAAGTACTGCAGTACTACCAGAGTCGTACGCCACTTTTAGCCACAGGTAGGCAGAACCGTAATCTCGTAGATCGAAATACAATTTCCCCAAATTGCCTGCAGCGAGCCCATCCCCTTCCTCGGCAGCTTCTCTCAGAACTTCTTCAGCTTCGAATGTGCGGTCGATATCGGAAAGATAGCATCCGAAGTTATTTCGTGCGCCAACAATTCCCTCTTCTATTGCGATCCGGTACCAGTGTTCCGCTTCATTGGAGCTCCCGTCAATCATACTTGCGATGTCTGCCAAGTAAAGCGCTACCTCTGTGCCACCATTTCTAATGCATTCCCGCAGCACTTCCACAGCGTCCTGGAGTGCTCCTTCATTTTCGAGCGCTTCGGCGAGCGTGACCGCAGCGCCGGGGTCGCCCCCTTTTGCCGCTCGATGCAGCAGCCTCCCTCCTGCCTCTCGCGCGCCCCCATACATAAGAAGCCTTCCCCAGCGAGATCCAATTCCCACAATTTCCACCTATGTTTAATGCGGACCTGAAGGGCTGCCGCCTAAGTTGCTAGGTGGCAGCCCGTGACGTTTAGCCGAAGGAGCTAGTATAGCTCGCGGTAGCTCCTTCGACTCCTACCATGCGGTTCTAGTGACGGAAGCGGTAGAAGTACGGGTTCACATTGATCCTTCTGGTTGTCCAACCCCAACCCCGCAAGCCGCCCCAGCGACCAAAAGGCTTCCACTTGCCATTTGAACGCTTCTTCCATCCGCCATGTCCCTTGGCGTTCTGATGCTTGTCCTTTTTCGACTTGCTCGCCCCCGTCCGGTGCTCCTTCCTATTGCCTTGATTCCACTTCTTCTTCTTGGCGAACGCCGCAATATGATTACTGTTATATTTCTTGGAGAAACCGCCCCAAAAGAGCCATGCGAATCGACCGTCAAGGTCAACGCACTTAAGTGGTTCGCCGTAACAGTAGTCGTAGGCGTTAGCATTTCCGCCCGGGACAGGATCGACAGAGAGGAAGCGTCCTGTCTGCGCATTGTAGAGGCGGACGCCCATGAGAGTGAGACCGGTGAGGGTTTCACTGGAGCGTTGTTTGGCGCCGAGCCAGTTGTAGCGCGTGGCTGCCTGGCCAGGGCGGGTGTTGCCGTACTCGTCCGAGTCCAGCGCGACGGGGGCTTTGCTGGTGTCCAGCGGGAGCTGGAGGGCGACGTCGCCGTGGATGGTGGTGAGCTGGAGGACGGTGTCGCCGGTCTTGCTGGTCGTCGCGGCGAGGTCTCCGGAAGCGGAGTCGACGTTACGGGTCAGCACGCCGGTGGCGGTGTCCTCGGTGATCCAGCGGGGGTTGTCGCCGTCGCTGTCGTAGTGGTTGAGCTTGGACTGTGTCTGGGTCCAGGTGGTGCCGCTGCCGGTCTCGACCTTCCAGGAGCGGAAGCGCAGGTTGGCGTCGAGCTGCCAGGTCTGGCGCTTGCCGCCCGATGTCTGCTGGTAGGCGAGGTCGTTGGCGTAGTAGCCGATGGTGCTGGCGGGCAGGGCGGTGGTGCGGCCGAAGGCGTCGTAGGTGTAGCCCGAGTCGACGAGCCGGTCGGCGCTGTCGTAGGTGTGGTTGGTGGTGGTGCCTCCGGTGGTGGCGCAGTCGAGGCCGGGTGCGGCTGTCGTCGTGGTGAGCGACTTGCGGTTGGTGCGTGTGTCGAAGGCGTACGCCCGGCGGGTGCACACCGTCTCGGAGGTGTCCTCGACGGTGGTGAGCCGCCCGATGTTGTCGTAGCGGTAGGTCTGGTCGGACCAGCCCGCGTGGTTGGTTACCTGACTGTGGATCGACTCGGTCACAGTGTCGGAGTAGACGATCGCACCGTCGCTGTCGCGGGTGTAGGTGCGGTCGGCAGCCGATCCGGTGGTGTCCTCGGTCTGCTTGAGCGTGTATCCGCCCGGCAGCTTTTCGCTGCTGACGGAGCCGTCGGCATCGTAAGCGGCGGAGAAGGCGCCTGCGATGGAGTCGGTGGTCTTGGTGACCAGGCCTCGCGGCTCAGCGGCGTGGTCGTAGGTGAGCGTGACCGTGGAGGGCACGTTGTCGCTGACCTTGACCGGGCGGTCGAGCAGGTCGTACTCGGTTGTGGTGACGCCGCCGTCGGCGTCGGTGTAGGAGATCTGGCGGCCGAGCTTGTCGAATGCCTTGGTGATCGTTCCGCCGGTCGGCGACGTTGCCTTCACGGCCAGGCCGGTGGCCGGGTCGTAGCTGGTGGTCGACTCGGGCACAGCCTGGCCCAGACCGCCGGTGATGGCCACCTTCGTGGCACGGCCGGCGTTGTCGTAGGTGGTTGTGGTGGTGCGGGTGGTGCCGTTGGCCGTGTCGGTGACCGTGTCCGCATTGCCCCACCAGTCGTACGTGGTGGTGGAGGTGGGCAGGTTCGCCGGGTTGGTGCCGCCGCCGGTGATGGCGCCGGCCGGGCCGGTGGAGCACACTTGGTCGGCCCATTCCGGACGTCCGTTGCAGGCGCCGGTGCCGGTCGCAGACCAGTATGTGGTCACCCGCGTGCCCGCGTCGGTGCCGGTGGCGCCGGGAAGCCGCTGCTGGGTCACGCGGCCCTGGGCGTCGTACTGGGTGGTCTCGGTGATCGCCAGGCCACCAGGGTCCTTGATCGTCTGGGTGGGCATGCCCTTGGCCCAGTCATACACGGTCTGCACCGCACGGGACTCGCCCTGGACACTGGGGTGCTCACGCACTTGGGCACCGGTGACAGTTTTGGTGACCTGGTCCTTGACCGTCGCTGTTCCGTCGGTGGGACGGCCCGTGTCGTACTCGTTGACGGTCCAGGAGCGGGCGGTCACTGGCGTTCCGGCCGAGACCAGCGTGGTGCTGCCGGACTTCAGGTCGGTCGTCAGGTCGATGCGGTGCAGCGGCCCGAGTTCCTCCATCTCGCGGGTGCCGGCCTCATTGTAGAGCGAGGTGGTGGACAGCAGGTTTGCGCGCTCGGCCGAGGGCAGCTGCGCGATACCGAGGTCGGCCTGGGCCGCCCGGTCGCCCGTGCTCGTGCCGAGTGCGATGGCCCGGTTTGCGGCCGAGAGTTCGCGCACCGTGTTACCGAAGCGGTCGTACTCGGTGGTGGTGGTGTGCCCGCCGGGCGTGACAGCGTTGACCGGGCGCCCGGAGACACCCATGTAGGTGACGCTGGCACGGGTGTAGGACGAGGCGGTCAGTGCGTCACCGGAGTTCGCGGCAGGCACCGCGTCGGCGGGGAAGACCGCGGCTGCGTCGGTCGGGGCATTCGTCTGGCCCCAGCCCTTCACATTCGCGGCTCCCATCACGTAGGGAGCCTTCGTGCCGGTCAGTGGAACGTCGTAGACGATCGTGGTGGCGGCGGTGCCTTCCAAAACGTCCGTGGTGCCCTGCTTGAGGCCCGGGCGGGAAGCCTTGAGCAGCATGCCGTCACCGGCGGTGGCGGCACTGCCGGCCTTGCCGTAGGTGAATGTCCAGGGCAGCTCACCGGCAGCGGTCTGTCCGGTGACGCGGCCTGCACTGTCGTAGGTGTACTCGGTCTTCAGCGCCGGGCTGATCTGTGAGTCCCACGTCTGACGCAGACGGCCGTCCTTGTCGTAGGCGTAGGACTGTACGGCCTTGGCCGTCGCTGCGGCCGCGCCGGGCTCGGTGGACCACATCCGGATCTCCTTCACCTGGCCGGTGAAGTCGCCGAACGCGGAGTCGGTGGCGGTGGTGGAGGTCGCGTAAATGAACTCCAGCGCACGGCAGCCCTTGGTGGCCGGCGTTGCGGTGCACGTTGCGGCGCTCGTGGCGGAGGTCGGCGCGATGATCCGCTTCGGACGGGCGACCTTCTTGCCGTCCACGGTCACGGTCTCGGAGATCACCGTGGTCGTGGTGTTGGCCAGACCGTCCAGCAACGTGCTGGAGACCTGCCACGTTGCGACGGCCGGATCCGGCTTGGTGAACTCGGTGACCGTGCCGCTGGTGTCGGAGAGAGTGAAAGCGGTGCCGACAGTGCCGGTGAGAGTCAGGTCCTCGGAACCGGGCTCAGGGATCCAACCGTTCTTTGCGGAGTTGGAGGTGAAGTGGATGGCATCGCCTTCCACCAGCACCACGTCGACCGCGGTGGCAGACGCCTGGCGGATGTGGGAGTAGTCCGAATCGGTTGCCTCGGCGACGGTTCCAGACACCCATTCCTTGCCGAAGATCGGTGCCTGGCCCTCCTGGCTGGCGCCCTTTTGCGGGTCACGCGAGGAGGCTGTGCGTGAAATCGTCATGCCCAGCGCGGAGGTGTCGGTCTCCGACAAGGCGTAGTCACCGGTCAGCAGATTCACCGAGCCCGGGCCCACCTCCTCGGTCGCGGCGCCGCTCGCGTTGCGGTCGACGACCACGGTGAGCGGCTGGGTCGACCCGGCGGCGGAGTTCGGGCCGGTGAAGTCGGCCTTGATCTGGACGGTGCCGTCCGGATTGACAGTGTCGGTGGTGTTCCAGACCAAGGGCGCGCTCTTGCCGCTGGTCAAGGGCACAGGCCAGGCCGTCACCGGAGTACCGCCGGAAGTGACGTCACCCGCGGGGATCTTCACCCACGCATCGGCCTCCGAACGCCGCCAGGAGAACGACACCTGGTCGTACTTGCCACCGTCGGCCTCGGCGACCAGTGGCAGACGGCGAGCGGTACGCTCACCCTCGGCCGGCTGGACGAAGCCGCCGGGGCCGGCGTGGAAGGTGTACTCGATGGCCTCGGACTTGTTGTCCGCCTTGTCGACCGACCGCACCTGCAGGGTGTGGGTGCCGTCCTTCGGCGGGACGACGGAGATCGCCTTCGCGGTCGAGGTGCCACCGGTGGCGACCTTGGTCCAGGTCACCCCGTCCAGCGACCACTCGAGCCAGTTGTGGTCCGTGGCCGGCGGGGTCACGTTGAACACGCCGGTCTGGCCGGCGCCTTTGACCCATGCATTGGACGGATAGTCCGTCGAGGTGATCGAGCCGGGAGCGGACGGCGCCGATGTGTCGACGGTGAACGTCTTGTACTCCGACCAGCCGACGTTGTAATGCGTTCCGTCGTAGGGCGAGGTGCGGAACTTGTACGTCTTGCCGTTGGTCAGCACTCCGGTCGGAACAGTCACCGAGGCGACCTGCCCGCTGGGTACGAACTTCGACACGAGAACGTCGCCGACCTGTGTATTGGTGGCACTGTCGAAGATCTGGAAGGTGCCGTTGACCTTGTCACCATTGGGGTCGACGAACGTGTCCCGCAGCGTGGGCGTGGCCGTATTGACCACGTACGCACCGCCGTAGGAGAAGAACGGCGGACCCGCCTCCTGCTTCGTGCCCGTGCGCGGCCGGTAGTTGTAGGTCACCACAAGCTTCGGCGGGTTGGAGGCGGCATTGGCGGAGTTGATCCGCTTCCACTGCCCCGCGACGTTCTCGTCAGAGGCGCGCAGACCCATGTGAGACTTGGCCGCCTTGGCCGACGCCCATTCCTGCACCATCGAGGTCACATCGGCGTTGATCCAGCCGTCCGGCTGCGCGGTGCACGAGGCATTACCGAGTGTCTCCGAGGAGGTGGCCTTCTTCGCGGTCCACGCCGGCTGGTTGGGCGCGGCCCAGCGCGACGACGTCGAAGCGGCGCCGGTGGACCACACTTCCCACGGCTGCAAGGGACACGATGAACCGGTGTAGTTGCCGGAGTGGAAGTTCCACAGCGACAACTTCGCGTCCATCACCAGTGCGTCGGCGATCGGGGCGGTGTTCCACGAGATAAAGGAACGCGCGGTGCGGTACGTGCCGTCGGCGTTCTTCGTTCCCGGATTGCCCAGGTCGAGCTCGACGTCGCTCGACCAGTCGACTGTCTCGCCCTGCTGCACGTAGGTGTCGAAGACGTTGGACAGGGACGACGTGGAGGGATCCACCGTCACCGGATACTTCGTGGCCGGGTCGGCGAGGAACTCCGCATCCGGGGTAATCACCAGGTCGACGCTGGAGCCTTTGGCCACCACCTTCATCGCGACCGGCACCCGGCGGGTGTGCTCACCGGAGCGCTCGTCGACGGTGGAGTCCCACATCACCGGCGCAGGCATCAGCGCCTGCTTCTTGTTCCTCTTGTCCGTGAACAGCACGCTGCCGTCTGCCTGCTGCCTGGCTTTCAGACCCTTGGCCTTCAGAGGCAGTGTGTACGTGTAGCCGTCGGTGTCAGGCTTCTCCTTGATCTCGACGAACTACTCAAAGCCGGTACGGGTCGCCTCGACCACCACGTCAGCGCCGGGCACGGCGTTGACGTACTCAGCCCGTGTGCCCTCCAGCTTCGGCGCGGGCAGGCCGCCCTTCCACTGCAGCGTGATCTGCTGCTCGCCCTCACCGAGCGTCACCAGGTCGGTAGCGGTGGATGCCTGCGCCACCTTGAGTGACTTGGCCGGAGTGCCGGTCTTGCCCGCGAGCTTCAGTCCGCGGGGGTGGGCAATAGGCTCGACCGAGCCGTCAGAGCCCTGTACGAGTTCGAGATTGACGTCCCGCCACCCGTCAGTCGTTCCGTCTTCGAACCGAACCGGGCCAGCGGCGAGCTCGGTGGTGAGCGAACCGTCCTTGTTGGCCCACGTCGTGGACGTCTCGGTCCGCTCCGAGAGCGCCTCCACACGCTTACCGGACAGCCGCGCGGCAACCCGCGCAGATGGAATGTCCACTGCTTGCGTGGCCGCCGACTTCTTCGGCGCCGCAGGTGCCTTGGACGCCGCGGCGTCCGCCCGACTCGCACCGTCGATCAGCGTGACCGACAAGGCAAGCGTGAGCGTGCCCGCGATGAAACGCAGACTCCTGTTGGACCATGGCCGACCGCGCCCTGATCGCGCGGGTATATGAACCGTCATCATCCCTCGGTCTCTTGCTGACTGCACATCACTTATGTGCTGCATATGTGAAGGTAGCGAGGTGGAAAAGACGGGGAAGTGTGACAAGAGTGCCCAAGATCGACAGCGCAGCAAAGGAGCACCATGTGAACTAGGCCACTGCCTCGTCGTCAAACTTGGTCGCATACCCAAGTTCTGTTGAATGACACTTACATTTTGCTCCTGATGTGCGGACGCTGGCAGCTGACGATGTACCTTCTGGCGAACCTGCGGGTCCGGAGACGCTGGCGTAGGCGGCAGGGTGACGGAGCGAGGGTGGGGCCTCACCCGCACACCAGGCTCCCGCCAACCCCACCGTCGTGATCGCCACCACCCCCGGAGCCACCCCGTGATCCACCGCCGCGACGTCAACGACATCACCGCCCAGGCCGAGCAGCAGCTCCTGGCCGCCCACGGCCTCGGCCCCGGAGATCTCCTCGGCGCCGACCACGTACTGAAGATCTACGCCGACCCCGACGGCACCCAGGCCGCCCGGCTGCAGACCCTGAGCACCTTCTACGACCGGCTCGACCGAACCGACATGCCCTACGCACTGTCCGTGATCCACTCCGTCGAGCGGCACGGACCGCTCCTGGCCACGCGCGAAGCACGCCTCGCGGGACGCCCGATGGGCGAAGTCTGCGACCTGACCGAACCCGGCAGCGAGGCCCTCTACCTCGACGCCGTCACCGCCCTCAACGCCCTGTCCCTGCCCGCTGGCCTGGGCCACCGCATGCTCCTGGCCAACCCCGAAACGCCGGGAGCCGAACCCGGGCTCGGCTGGCACCCGTTCCTCACCAGAATGCTCGACACCAAACTCGCCACCATCACCCAGACTCTGGCCGCCGACGTCCCTCACCTCGACGCCGTCGTCAAAGAACTGCGAGCCCGGCTGGCAGATACCTACACCGGCCCCGAGGCCGTCATCCACGGCGACCTCTACCCCGACAACATCCTGCTCGACGACGCACAACGCATCACCGCCGTCATCGACTTCGGCACCTTCACCATGACCGGTGACCCGCTCTACGACATCGCCGGAGCCTGCGTCTACTACCGCCAGTACGACCCCGACCGGCTCACCGCCTGGCGACGCCTGCTCGACCAGGCCACCGACCGCGTCCCCACCGGCCGCGCTCCTCTCCTGCGCGCGTACGCCGAAATCACCGCGATCCTCTCCTGCGACCTGTATCCGGAGGACGACCGGCCGATCCAGGCCACCGGCCACTACCAGTGGGCCGTCGCCGTCCTGCGCGACCTGAACTGGAAGAGACCCTGATAGCCCTACCGCCCCGGCCCGACCCCGACGCCGGCACATGGCTCCCGCCCGAGCAGTACATCCAGACCCTCCCCCGCGTGACCTCGTACGCATGCCTGTACGTGCGGAACCCCAACGGCCTGCCCCTCCTCCTCCGGTCCCGGATCTACCGGGCCGACGGCAACAGGCAGATCTGGCAGTATCCCGGAGGGGACCTCGACGACCAGGAAACCCCCGCAACCGCCGCTGCCAGAGAGACCCATGAGGAAACCGGGCTCACCCGCCGGTGCGGCCGCCTCCTGGCCGTGCACTTCCACCCGCCTGAGCCCACATGGCCCGCCACCAAGCACGGGTACGTGTTCGACGGAGGCACCCTCAGCCACGCCGAACTGGCCGCTATCCGGCTCGACCCCACCGAGCACACCGAATGGGCCACCCGCCCACTAACGGAATGGGAACCCGTACTTCCACCACGCGCGTTCGACCGGCTGCGCTCCATCGACGATGGCTGCCCGGACCGGCACCACCGCCTACCCGGAACACACCCCCGCCGATGCCGGGCCTGAGGGAACAAGCCCCTAGACCAGCCAGCTTCGAACCGAAGCTTCAGAAACAAATCACCAACGGGCCGCGCGGTGCGGTAGACGGCCAGTTCGACGGCGGTCGGTCGGGCCTGCGACTCGGTGAGCTGTTGCGCAGCTGCGCGGGGGCCGGCGGAGTGTCGCCCGGCACCAGGCCAAGCACCTTACCGATCTCCTGCGCGAGTTGCGCGCGGGCATCGTCGGCGGCCTGCTGCTCCGGAGTGACACGAGTCTTTCCCGCCTCCTTACAGGCGGCACCAAGGTCGGCTTCGAGACGTGCGATCGTTGCGGCCTGGTCCTGCCCGGTGGTCGACGAGTCGCCCTGCTGCCCGATGTCGCCGGGTTTCGGTGCTGGTCGCAGTCTCGCTCATGGGAATGCCCTCCTGGGACGTTCGGCCCGCTCCTGGCAGGCGTGGGCGTGCAGACGGGGCAGGGGAAGCGGTCCCGAGCCCGCGGGCTTGGGGCACAGAGCCCGACGATTAGACCTGTGGTTCGCCTGGCCCGCAAGCTGGACTCTCCGTTCTCTGACCGGGAGTTGGGCTGCACGGGTACGGTCGGATCATGCGTCCATTTGTCTTTCAACGCGCTGGCGGGAAGTGGCCCGAAGGCGCGACTCTTCTGCACCTATATGTGCAGGCTGACGTCTCGCGTAACCCTGAGCTGGCCGCCCTCGTACGGTGTAGGTTCGCATTTCGCGTGTCCCTTTCTCGTTGACCGTGGCCTTTGTCCGGCCCAAAGGACAGCGTGGTGAGACGAACTATCGTCTGATCGTTCACTCGTCGTAGTGCTGATCCCGGTCTCGATCTATGCAGGCGCCCTCTCCAACCTGATCGTGGAGACGTCGCAGCTGATCGAGACCGGGTTTCTGCTCTCCGCTCGCGCTGCTCGGGGGTGGGGTATGCCGCGTGTGGTCGGCGAAGTATCGATGAGTCTCCGTCGTACGGACGGGGAGATCGACGAGGACCTGGTCTGGTCGGACACGGGCGTCGACGTGTTCGAGCCGTCGATGCCGTGGCGTACGTTCCGCTGGCGGTACGGGCAGAAGCACTACTCCGGCACGTATTGGTCGTCCACCATGCGCGACCACGTCGTCTACGAGTCCCGGCTTGAGCTGACACGGCTGTTCTACGCCGACTTCGACCAGGACGTGACGGCCGTCTTCGCCCAGCCGTTCCTGCTGTCCACCACCGTCGACGGTCGTCGACGCCGCCATGTCCCCGACTTCCTGGCGCTGCGCGAGAAGGACGTTCCGCTGGTCGTGGACGTCAAGCCGCGGCACCTGCTCACCCGGCCGAAGGTGAACTTCGCGCTCGGCTGGGCCCGCGAGGTCGTCCTTTCGCGCGGTTGGGATTTCCAGGTTTGGACCGAGCCGCCCGAAGCGGAGCTGGAGAACCTGCGGTTCCTCGCGGGCTATCGCCGCGAGTGGCTGTTCGACGAGGGCCTGCTCGCGGAGATCCGGGCGGCGGATCTGTACGGGGCGACGCTGGGGGATGCGTTTCGTGCCTTCCCCCAGCACCCGGACTGGCGGGTGAGGGCCGCAGTGCTGCGGCTGTTGTGGTGCCAGCACTTCGTGACGGACCTGACGGAGCCGTTGTCCGAGCGCCACGTGCTGCGCCAAGGCAGCGCCGCGGTGGTTGGCGCCGGCCGATGCGACCTGCCCCGCCCCGTTGAGGAGCCCAAGTCCGGGTCGGCTCTCGACGACTGGCAGATCGAGGAGATCTGTCGGATCACGAAGTCGAGGACTGGTGGAGGAGGACATGTGACCGGAGCTGCCGTACGTGTCGGGGTGGGCACGAGGTTGAAGTACGACGGTGAAGTCGTCGTGGTGGAGGAGATGTTCGGCTCGGCGGCCGGCAACGAGGTGCTGGTTCGTGACGGGCCGGGCCGCAGGTTCCGGTTGTCGCTGCGCGAGGTGCTCGCCTCTGGCCGGGCCCAGGTCATCGCGACCGGGCCGGGGCCGGAATCGGACGACGACCGCGAGACGGCATCGGTGCTGCTCGCGCAGCTCAGCGATGAGGAACTTGCCGAGGTGCGGGAGCGGGCCGCCCATGTCAACGAGGTGCTGACCGGCTTCCGGTCGGGCAGCGACGAACTCGCGGAGCCGGGCGAGCCCCGGCCGCAGTACGCGGCCACGGTGCCCAAGCTGCAGCGATACGAAGCGAAGGCGACCGAGTTGGGCGTGAGCGTGCGCACCATCAAGCGGTGGGTGCGCGCCTTCCTCACCGACCGGGAGGCCGGTCTCGTTCGCGGCAGCCCGGAGCGCGGGAGCGGAGACATGGGCGGGCTGGGCCGTGCCGATCCGCGGTGGGTGGAGATGGCCCTGGAGATCATGGCCGAGCACGAGAAGGACTCGAAGCCCACCCGTGGGAAGGTGATCCGTTCGGTCGGCCCGCGTCTGGAGGCCCGCCACGGCGAGGGCGAGGTGAAGCTGCCCGGTCGCGCGACGGCGTACCGGTGGCTTCAGGAGCTGGAGCGGCGGCTGCCGACCTTCCGGCTGAGCGCGAAACGCAACCGGGACATCGCCGCCCGGCCGCCGGGCGCGTACGGGAAGCTGCGGCCCACGAGGCCGGGCGAGTACCTGCTGATGGACACCACGCGCCTCGATGTCTTCGCCATGGACCCGATCACGATGAAGTGGGTCCAGGCCGAACTCACCGTTGCTTGTGCACGGTTGGTAACTGACCGCGTATGTTGCGCCGGTGAAGCAGAGATCCGCGTGGACGGTGCACTACACCAGCCGCGACGTCGCCCGGCCCGCCACGGTGCTGGCCTGGCTTCGTGACCTGCCCGAAGACCTGACGCCATGGCTCGATGAGGCCGGGCTGCCCGATGGGCTGCCGTTCCTGCTGTCGCCTCGATACGAGTACGACGTGGTGCTCAACTCGTACTTCCATCGGGTGAACCTGATCGACGCGCCGTGGAACAGCAACGCAAACCGGGCCCGGGCACTGGCGGGGTACTTGAATTTCCTGCACGGTGCGCGGGGCGGGAAGTCGTGGCGCCAGGCCACCGAGGGCGACCATCTGGCGTTCCATCAGTGGCGCCGACGGGATCCGGCCGGGCCCAGAGTGGCGGGCGGGACCTGGAGCCAGGAAGTCTCGCACGTCAACCAGTTCTTCGAGTGGGCCGTACGGCAGAACCAGATCGGAGCGGTCCCGATCCCGCACCGCTCCCGCAGGCCGGCACCGCTGGGCACACTGCAGGGTGCCCGCGCTGAGGACACGGTCCCGGCGACCTACGCGCACGACGAGGGCGGCGAGCGCATCGAGTGGCTCCCACCGGCGTCCTACCGGCTCTGGCGGGACGTGGGCCTGCGCGGTTACGGGCCCGACGGCTTGCCCTCGGGCCCGTTCAAGGGCCGATGGTCGGCCCGCAACGCGACGTTCACCGACCTGATGGCCCGCACCGGCATGCGGTTGTCCGAGCAGGCGAGTCTGACCGCGACGGAGATGCCGCTGCAGGTGGGGACGGGGGGCTACCAGCGGTTCTGGCTGCCGGGGGCGATCGCGAAGTACTTCTCCGCGCGCTGGGTCTACGTCCCGCACAGCGTGGTGCGCGACCTGGCGGCCTATGCGGAACTGGACCGGGCCGAGGTCGTCCAAGACGCCCGGGCCGCCGGGCGCTACGCACGCTGGCGCAGACCGCTGGTGGTCGACGACCCGTCACGACCCCACCTGGTGCGGACCGTGGGCAGTATCGAGCGCCGGAAGGTGAACCTGCGCGAGCTCAAGCCCATGGAACGGCGGCGGCTGCTGGTGGAGACCGCGGACGGCTTGGAGCCCGCGATGTTCTGGCTCGGCGAGGACGGGCAGCCGCTGGCGGTGTCGACCTGGAAGAGCGTCTTCGCCGACGCCAACCAGCGCTGCCGTGACTGCGGGGTGGAGCTGTCCTGTCATGCCCACCTGCTACGTCACGGGTTCGCCGTGGTGACCCTCGAACAGCTGCAGCGCGGCCACATCGCGGCACTGGCCGACCTCAACCCGGCCCAGCGCGGCCACTACACCCGGATCTTCGGTGACCCGCTGGACTGGGTCCGCCGTCGATTGGGACACCGGTCAGTCCTCACCACGGCCATCTATCTGCACGCCCTGCAGGAACTGGAGATGGAGACCCGGATGGCCCTGGTCCCCGACACCTGGGAGGACCCCAGGGACACCCCGCTGCAGAGGATCGGCGACAACGCGCCGCCAGCCGGGGCGATCGGGGCAGCGGGATGAACCGGCAAGGACGCGGCAGCACCGGCCCCGGACGGCCCTCGGCCCTGCCGGACCACGGCTACCAACCGACCGCGCCGGTGCGGGAACTACCTGACGGACGACTGCTGGTGGCCTTTCACGGCGATGACGATCGCCGCCGGGTCTTCGACGTCTCCAAGCTGCCGCTGCCCGGCTGGCACCAGGCTCTGGCCGCAGTGGTCGCCGAGCGGACCGGACCCGGCGGCGGGCTCCGCACGTTCGCCGCGGCGACCACCGGCTGGGGATCCCTGAGTCGCTTGGTGAAGTTCCTCGGAGCGCTGCCGGAGCCTCCGGCCAGCCTGGACCAGCTCACGCCCGCTCACCTGCAAGCCTTCCACGACCACCGGGCCAGAACGACACCGACTACGGCTCTGCGCGACATGGGCGAGGCCCGGCTGCTGTTCGCGCTGCCGGCGTTGCGCGACCTTGTCTCCGCCGAAGTGCTCGACCACCTCCAGCGGCGTCTGCCCACGCCCCGTGACTCCAAGCCGTCCTCCACGGCCGTGGAGACGGAACCGTCGCCGCCCGGGAACGGAGCCAAGCGGCTGACGACTGGATACTCCGACGGGGAACTGACCCGTCTGCTGGCTGCGTTGCGGTCGGATGCCGCCAAGATCCGCGACCGCATCCGGGTTGGCGAGGACCTCCTTCGCCGCTACCAGGCTGATCCACTGGCACTGGACGGGAACGACCGGGACCTGGGTCGGGTGCTGGAGCGGATGGCTGCCACCGGGCAGGTCCCCACACCGCCCGCGGTCCGGCCAAGTCCGTTCTGTCCCGAGCGTGGGCAACTGGCAGGGCACCTGTTCCTGACCCTGCGGGACCTGCCGCCGCTGATGATGCTCACCGCGGCCCTCTCGGAGCGCAACGGCGAGACGATGAAAGAACTCCCGGTCCGGCACCGCGTGTTGGAGGATCGGGCGGTCGAGCTGGTCATCGTCAAGCGCCGCCGGGGCACACGGCGCTGGTTCGAGACCGTAACCTGGGAGATCGGGGCCCCGGGCCGTGAACTGCACAACCCGGGCGGCTTCTACCTGCTGATGCTGGAACTGACGGCCCGCAGCCGTCAGTGGTGCGGTTCGCCGCTGCTGTGGTCGGTCTGGCGCAACGGATACGCGGCCGGGCTCGGCGTCCCCGACGACCATGTCGCCCCGTTCCAGGACTCGTTGAGCTGCGCCTCGATCCTGCCGACCGCCTGGGCGGCGAACCGGACCCGGCCGCTGCTGGCCGATCCCCAGCCCGCCACCGCCGGGCCTGACGGCATATCTCCGACGATTCCGGGCCAGGGACTGCCGCTGCAGGTGAGCTTCAACCGGATCAAGACCAGCATGGAGGTGCGGCGCACGAAGCGGATGGGCGGCCACCTGCCCTCGGCCGCCAAGTCCAACAGCATGCCGGTCCTGTTCCGGAACTACCTCAGCGGCGACCCCGTCATCACCGCCTGGGCCGAGGAAGTCCTCGGCGAGGCCCTGGTCGACGCCGAGCAGGCCGCACGCCAGGCCCACGAGCGGGCGGCGAAAGCCGCCGGCGGAGGCCCGCGGGTCCTGCCCGGACCCGTCGACACCGCGGCCATGGAGGAGAGCGGAATCGGACCGGACAAGGCCCGCCAGGCCGCCGACGGGGAGCTGGACACCGGCTGGACGGCCTGCGTCGACCACGACCAGCACCCCCTCACCCGGGAACCGTGCCAGGTCACCTTCCTCGACTGCTTCCACTGCGGGAACTGCCTGGTCACCCGCGACCACCTGCCGCGACTGCTGGCTCTGCTCGACGCCCTGGCCCAGCGCCGCCGCGAACTGGCCGAAGAAGTCTGGTGGCCACGCTACGGGCCGGCCTGGGTCGCCATCCGCCAGGACATCCTCGCCAAGTTCACCCCCGCCGAACTCCAGCACGCCCAGGCCGACAAGCCGCACGACGCGCTCCTGGACCTGATCGAGAACCCATGGGAACTGCCGTGACCACCGCCCTGCATGCCCTGCCGCACCTCCCCTCGCCCCCACAGGTCCGTGCGGACGGCACGGACCCCTTCGTCTTCCACGCCCGTCGACTGCGAGCAGGCGCGGCGCTGGAGGACACCTCGCGCTTCAGCGACGACGTCTGGGTCCTGGGCCCGGCGATGCTCAAGAAGCACGAGCGCCGGTTCATCCTCGACTTCACCCTGATCCCCGCCACGCACCGGCAGGTCGCCAAGGAACTCTGCTACGAGATGCTGTCGGGAACCGTCCCGGCGGGCGAGGACCGGCCCGAGGTCGCCACCATCCGCACCGCCTTCACCGAGTACCTCCGTTTCCTGCGCTGGGCAGCAGCCCGGCCTCGACGCCTGGACGCCATGACCGGCCGGGACCTGGAGGACTTCCAGCGATTCCTGATCAAGTCCCTGCCCGCCGCCGACGCCCGGCAAAGAGCCCGCTCGGCCGCGCGTAAGTTCTGGCTCTGGCGGAGCGTCCTGTCCTCCGACGTCCTGCGCTTCGACCCGCGCCACGTCGACGGCTGGAGCGAACCAAAAGCCCACAGCAGTGAGAACGCCACCGCACGGATCCCCGAAGAAGTGCTGGGGCCGCTGTTCGTCTGGGCAATGCGCTTCATCGACGAGTTCTCCACCGACATCCTCGCCGCGGACCGCCACTGGCGGACCCCGCCGCCGGCACCGGCCGAGCCGCACGTCTACGGCGACCTGCCGATCCTGCTGCGGGCCTGGCTGGACGAACACATCACGGCAGGCAAGCCGCTGCCCGGCTGGCGCGGCGAGCCCAGCACGACCGGGGTCGCGCAGGCGCTGGGCCGCAGCCCGATCTCTCTCGGCCGCTATCGGCACCTGATCGACGAGGCTGCCGCCATCGTCGGCCTCACACCCCAGATCGTCAGCGACCTGCCGATCCGCGGCCGGCTCGACGACGAGGCGTGGATCGGAGCGATCCTGGCCGACCACACCGAACCTGACAGCCTCGCCGCGCTCGCCCGCATACTCCAGGACGCCTGCTACCTGGTTCTTTCCTTCCTCTCCGGCGCCCGCGACAGCGAGATCAAGCACCTGCGACGCGGCGGGCTGAGGACCGAGTGTGATGCGGATGGGACGCCCTACCGCTGGAAGATGCACAGCCTGGCTTTCAAGTCCGAGGACGACCCCGCAGGCGTCCCGGCCGCCTGGAGCATCGGCGAACCCGCAGCCCGGGCGATCACGGTCCTGGAGCGGTTGCAGCCGCCCGGCACCGACTACCTCTTCTCGCGCCTGGAACACAGCCCCGGCGTCAAGCGCAACGCGGCCAGTCAGGTGCTGACCAGCGGTGCCACCAACGCCCGCCTCAACACCTTCGCCGTTTGGATCAACGACTACTGCCAGCGCCACGGCCGCACCGACGGCATCCCCTTGGTCAACCAGCAGCCCTTCCATCTGAAAAACAGCCAGTTCAGGCGCACATTGGCCTGGTTCATCGCACGCCGTCCCGGCGGCGTCATCGCCGGCGCCCTGGCCTATCGGCACCACTGCATCCAGGTTTTCGAAGGATACGCGGGCACCAGCGAGTCGGGCTTCCGCGCTGAAGTGGAGAGCGAGCAAGCTCTGGCTCGTGGCGAGCACCTCATGACCGCGATCGACGCCCACGAGCACACCCACCTCACCGGCCCCGCCGCCGACGAGGCCGGCCGCCGCCTGGAGACCTTCGGCGAACGGGCCCGCTTCCAGGGCACCGTCGTCCTGGACGACAACCGGCTGCGGCGGCTCATGGCCAAGCACGACCCGGCCGTCTATCCCGGGCAGTACATCACCTGCGTCCACGACCACGCCAAGGCCCTGTGTGAACGCGCTCGCCATCGCCGCAGCGAAGGACTCCCCGACCATGGCGGCTGCAAGCCTCTGGCCTGCCGAAACGTCGCCCTCACTCCCGAGAACACCGCCGCCTGGCAACGCGAGATCGACCGCATCACCCGCCGCCTGGCCACCCGCCCGACCCTGCCGCCACTCCTGCGGCACCGGCTGGAAGCCCGCCGCACGGAGATCACCGCGTTCCTGCTGGAGAACACCACCACCGCCAGGGAGTCCGCGTGAGTCGCCCCGCCGACGTCCCCGCCGAGGCCCACGTCCGACGCGTCCTGGACCAGTACGTCAACGAGTGCCACGACAACGGCACCCGCCCCAGCGTCCTGGCCCTGGCCGCGAAGTTCGACCTGAGCAACACCACCTTCCGCCGACACTTTCCCGACCTGGCCAAGGAAGTCTCCGCCGCCCGCTCCAGGCCGTCGCCCCGCCCCACGAACGAGATGCGGCCCAGCCCCTACGAGGTCCTCGCTGCCCGAAACGCCAAACTCCGCCGCGCCAACAGGTCGTTGACCGAGAACCTCCAGTTCGCAGCCGCCCAGATCCAGCGCCTGGCCGTCGACAACGCCTGCCTGCGCGAGGCCCTGGAAGCAAGCAACAAGGTCACACGGATCGGCACTTCTGGACGTCCTCGCCAGCCATAGCCGCGCGGAGGCTTACCCGATGACGTTGGAGGTCGACCTTGGCAACCCGAACCGTGATCACTTCGCCCTCGCTGACGATCTGGTCAGGGCTCAAGACGTGATCACGTCAGGGCGATCACGGTTCGGCGCGCAGCCAGTCACTGAGGATGCTGAAATCCGTCTCGATGAGACCGCGACGCGGATCAACGAGGTGCAACAGGGATCTCCCGCGATAGTGGCGAGAGACCCAAGCCCGGTCTGCCGCGGCGATCTCGTCATCAACCCAGCAAAAGGCGCGTCCAGCCGCCCAGCGCAGAAGCCCGCGAGTCTTCCAATGAAGCCCCGCATCCTGATCTCGCTCGTCCTCCTCGGACGGTTCCGGCCATGTGACCACGGGCAAGTCCGGGAGCCCGAGTCGCGGCGCTATGCACTCGTTGGCGTCAGCCATCCATGACGTCGCCCAGACCAACTCGCATGGGAGTGCCGCCAGCCTCGGTCCAAGGTCGGGGTCGAGCCTCGCCAGGAGCGGGTTCGCGTCGGATGTCGATCCCTTGCTCGCTGAATAGGTTGGATGTCCCTCTGGGGCACCAAACGGGAGGAGCGGCCCGTCAACGTCGAGGAAGAGCAGTGGGCGGAGCATCGTTGCACGCTAACGGCTCTTGTGACAGGCGGACAGCGCGGGGTCGGCATCCGCCTCGAACCGGTCAATGGTCAACGAGCAACTGCGTTCACAAGGCCGCGATGGACTGGTACGACCGGTGCGTCACGGGACTTCGGGTGACCCCGGTGTCCACGTCGTCCATCGATGTCGCGGCGGTGATGTTCCAGACCTTCCGCCCCCGCCAGGCCGGCAAGGACTGGCCCGAGCACGCCGTGTGGCCCGACCACGGCATTCCCCGCCACGTGTTCGTCGAGCGGAAGGCACTCGAACCGGACGAGGAGGAGCCGGAGAAGGCCAAGAAGCGCGGTGTCGCCTCTCCGGCTCTGGTGCCGGAGACGATCATCGTCGACCACGGCAAGCCCTACATCTCCGAGCACATCACCTCCGTCTGCCAGCGACTGGGCGTGTCCATTCAGCCGGCTCGCCTACGAACGGGCCGGGACAAGGGACCGCTGGAGAGATTCTTCAAAACCGTACGCGAGGGGGTGCTGGAGGTCCTGCCCGGCTACAAGGGCCCGGATCTGTTCTCGCGGGGCGAGCGGCCGGAGGACCAGGCGTTCTTCTTCCTCCACGAGTTGGAAGCGATCATCCGCGAGTGGGTGGCCTGCGTGTATCACGTGAGGCCGCACAGGGGACTCGTGGACGCCCACGTACCGGGGCTGAACCTGTCGCCGGCGGCCATGTTCGAGCACGGCATCGCCCGCGCCGGCTACATCGAGGTCCCCCGCGACCCCGCGCTCGGCTTCGAGTTCCTCAAGACCGAGTGGAAGCAGACCCACCACTATGGCGTCGAGATCCGCAAGTGCCGCTACAACGGCCCCGGTCTGGACGGCTACCGGGGCGAGACCAGCGAGTACACCGGGCCAAGGGGCTGTGGCCCGTGCAGGTCGACCCCGACAACATCAACTACATCTACTTTCGGCGACCGGACACCCGCCGCTGGCACACCCTGGAGTGGGAGCACGCCCCGGCGCAGAAGTTCCCGATCAGCCAGGGGGCCATCGAGATCGCCCGGAAGCTCGCGGGCGAGAAGTACCCGTTCCCCGACGACGAGACCGCGGTCGCCGAACTCCTTGACCGCTGGCACCTGGGGCTCGGACTGACGATGAGCTGCGTGAAGTGAGCTGGGTCGGATGGCGGCGCCGGTCCTCCCCTCTTCTCCAGGGGAAGACCGGCGCCCTAACGGTTGGGACGTCAACGAGTGATCAGAGACTCTTCACGAGTGCGGTGAAGGCTGCAGAGCCAACACGCAGGGCCGGTCCTTCGGGCATCTTGCTGTCACGGATTCCCACCCCCTCGAAGCGTGTGCCGTCGAGGCTCGCGACCTCAACGCAGTTGTTGCCGGCTCCATCGGAGTACGTGGACTTCTGCCAGGTGGCGCCTGCGGACGTCATCTCGGGAGCCGTGGGGGTACGCATCTCGTTCATGTGGTTATCTCTCGGGTCAGTTCTTGCAGATAATCGGGCGTGTCCTCCGGCGGGAGTGCCGAAGCTGTGAGCTGGTTGAACATGCGGGTGAAGCGTCCGACCTCGCGCCGTTTGTCTGAGATCGACGACGAACTCCACGCGTTGTCGACTTGCACGGAGGTCGGGAGTCGAGAGTCGGCCATGTGCAGGACGCTGAAGTCGTGGGTTGGTTGGAAGCCCCGGAACTTCATCGGGAGCAGGGGCATGATCTGCACGGTCACGTTCGGCAGGGCGGCCAGTGTGGCGATCTCGTCGAACTGTTCGCGCATCACGTCCACGTTGCCGATGAGGTACCTCAGCGCCGCCTCAGAGACCACGGCTCGCAGCCGCAGCGGATCGTCGGCGCGGGTGAGCGCTCTCTTCCGGCCCATTCGGACCTGCACGTTCCGCTCAATGAACTCGGTTGTCGTCTCGTGAATCGGCTGTGCCAGTTCATACAGGGTGCGGGCGTAGGCCTCACTCTGCAGCAGGCCTAGAACCAGGCTGGGGTGATAGGCCCAGGTCTCGTTGGCCGCGGTCTCCACACCTACGAAGCGCGGCATCCCCGACGGCATCGTCGACCGGAACGGCGTCCACCAGTCCTGGCTCGCCGCCTGTCTCTGGATCTCAAGGAGCTGGTTGACATCGATCTGCTCTGTCACGCCATAGTGGTCCAGAAGGGCGACTAGCTCCTTGGCGCTCCGAAGGGTCTGCAGTCCCTTCTCGACTCGCTGCAGCCTGGCGAAGTAGAGCCCGTCGACGGCCCCGGACTCGGCCACCTCCTCAAGGGTCTTGCCCGCCCGCTCGCGCAACTGGCGAAGTTCGTAGCCCAGTTCGATCTTTCGGACTGTTGGCCGAGGCTGTTGTGCCATGCGGTTGCCTCCGCTTCTCATGCGCTTGTCGATTCCGGCGATGGTCGAAGTCTGGCATGCGATGCGACTGCCGCAACAGACGATGAGCATGCGTTGGCATATACCGATTCCGACTCTAGTGAATATTCATCGGCGTATGCGTTGCAACATAACTGTTGCACAGGGCACGGTAGTTACACCGGTCGGGACCAGCCTCTTCGCAAGACGTGGCTCCTGGACATGCCGCCCCTGCGTGCTCCTTGACGGACTGCCGGCACTTCAGGGCGACTGGCCTGCGGCAGCGCTGGAACGGCCTCCAGACACCCTCCGAGAACTCCCACCCCTTGACCGAGGTGAGCCATGTGCGAGCACAAACCGCAGTGTCCAACTGCGGACTCAGCCGATCGAGAGGCCGCCCGACTGACGGCCCACCATCCGGAACAGGGCTGGAGCCTGCTGTGCAACGGGGTCCTGCTCTTCGAGGACACCGGCGAACTGCTCCCCGACGGACAGATCGTCGCCCCGCACCGGCCCGGTGCACGTGTGGCCGTCGGCACGAGGAGCGCAGCATGACAGCGAAGTTCTGGATCGGCCCGGTCCTCATCCGCTTCAGTTCAAGGCGGAGCCAGTGACACAAGTACGACGGACACGCAACAGTCAGAGGCCGTGGCTGAGCCACCTCGTGCGCCACCCTGTCGGAACGGTGCGGCGCAGCCACAACAAGACCATCAACGAGCACGGCTTCGGCCTGGGGCTCCTGGCGGCGGTCAGCGTCTTCTTCACCATTGTCGTGGTGTGGTTGGCCAGCAGGCTCGTTCCGCTGCTCCTCCACTAGCCGGCGACCTGAACAATCGCGGCCCACGCGCCGTCCGTCACCTGCCCGTCATCGCGCAATTCCGACTCGTCGCCTGATCAGCGACTCCCGCTCAACCTCTATGCCGGTCGTATCTGGAGCAGCCCGTTGGCCACGCCCACGATACGACCCCTGGAAGGGGCCCCTCCCGGCTCTGCAGATCGGCCGTGGACGATCCACAGGGCGTGGATCGGGAGGGCGTGGCGCAGGCTGCCCGTATTCGCGCCGGCTGTCCGTCGGCGTGAGCAGCCCGGCGCCCCGGCCGCCGCGAAGCTCGCGATTCGTACGGCGGCCGGCCCGACCTACCCACCCGTACTCAACTCGGTGCGCTGACTTTCAGCTGTACCTACGGGTCATTCATCCCTTCTCCGATCTTGAGGAGCATCTGATGCTCAGTGTGTCCACGCCGTCGAGTACGCGAATACCGGTCGCGGCCGGGGCGGTTGTGCAGGAAGTCGGCCGCCTCGCTGATGCGAGGTCGCTGCGGGTCCTGGTCGTCGGCCAGGGTTACGTGGGTCTTCCGCTGGCGTTACGCGCCGCGCAGATGGGCCACCGTGTGGTGGGTCTCGACACCGATGCGCAAAAGGCCGAGGCCCTGGCGTGCGGCAGTTCTCCGGTCGAGGACATCACGGCCGCGCACCTGGGCCCGGTGCTGCGTGACGGCACCTACCGTCCCACCGCGACGCCGGACGACGCGGCGGGATTCGACGTGGCGGTGATCGCAGTGCCGACGCCGCTGCGCGACGGCGTCCCTGATCTGTCGTACGTGATCGCGGCCGGCCGGACCGTGGGCCGCTACCTGCGCGAGGGGGCGCTGGTGGTGCTGGAGTCCACCAGCTACCCGGGCACGACCCGGACGGTTCTGGGCACGGAGCTGGAGAAGGTGTCCGGGCTGCGGATGGGCAGCCAGTTCTCCCTCGGGTTCAGCCCGGAACGGATCGACCCGGGGAACCGGGTGTGGACGCTGGAGACGACCCCGAAGGTCGTCAGCGGCATCGACGCGGCGTCGCTGGAACGCACCGCCGCCTTCTACGGCCGCCTGGTCGAGCGTGTCGTGCGGGTGGGGCGGTGTGAGGAGGCGGAGCTCGCGAAGCTGCTGGAGAACACCTTCAGGGCTGTGAACATCGCGCTTCTCAATGAGCTGGCGGAGGTGGCCCGCGATACCGGCCTGGACCTGCGTGAGGCGGTGGAGGCGGCGTCGACCAAGCCGTTCGGGTTCATGCGCTTCGACCCCGGCCCCGGTGTCGGGGGCCACTGCCTGCCGATCGACCCGGTGTACCTGTCGTGGTGGGCGGACCAGGTCCGGGGCCGGGGCTCGCGGTTGATCGACCTCGCCGCGCAGATCAACGGTGCTCGCCCCGCCTACGTCGTGAACCGGGTGGAAAAGTACCTCACTTCGCAGGGCCGGTCGCTCGACGGCGCACGGGTGCTGCTGCTGGGGCTGGCCTACAAGCCCGGCAGCGGTGATCTGCGGGAGTCTCCGGCGCTGGAGGTGGCCGTTTTGCTGATGGCCCGCGGCGCGCAGGTCAGTGCGGCGGACCCGTTCGTGGACCCGGCCGCCGCCCCGCCCACGCTCAATGACGTGCGGCCGGTGTTCGCGAGTGAGGACGAGTTGGCCGCCGCGGATGCCGTGGTGCTGCTGACCGACCACCCGGACTTTGACTATGACCAGGTGGCCGCCCGTTCCCGGTTCGTGCTGGACTGCCGGGGCCGCCTGGCCGGCCGGCTGACCACCGCGGCCGTGGTGGAGCAGCTGTGAGCGGCGGGCTGCGGGTCACCGTCACCGGTGGTGCCGGGTTCATCGGGTCGAATCTGGTGTCCTGGCTGCTGCGGGAGGCCGCGGTCGGCCGGATCACGGTCGTGGACGACTGCTCCACCGGCAGCACGGACCTGTTGGGCGGTGACCTGGCAGAGGTCGACTTCCGGTGCGGGAGCGTGCTGGATGCGGACCTCATGGGCCGGGCCGTGGCCGGGGCCGACGCGGTGGTGCACCTGGCGGCGCTGCCGTCCGTGCCCCGCTCGGTGAAGGACCCGCTGGCCAGTCACCATGCGAACGCGACGGGGACGCTTCAGGTCCTGGAGGCGGCCCGCCGCGCCGGCGGGCCGCTGGTAATCGCGGCTTCGTCGTCGTCCGTCTACGGCGCCCAGCCGAATCTGCCCAAGGCGGAGTACGACCGGCCGATTCCGCTGAGCCCGTACGCAGTCAGCAAGCTGGCGGCCGAGGCGTATCTCGGCGCGTACCACGCCTGTTACGGCCTGCCGGTCCTGCCGCTGCGGTTCTTCAACGTGTACGGGCCGCGGCAGCGGGCCGGGCACGCGTACGCGGCTGTCGTGCCGGCCTGGATCGACGCCGCCCTGCACGGCCGGGCGGTCACCGTCCACGGCGACGGCGCCCAGACCCGGGACCTGACCTGTGTGGACACGGTGTGCCAGGTGATCACGACCGCGATCACCGGCAAGGTGGTCTCGCCGTGGCCGGTGAACCTGGCGCTCGGCACCCGGACTTCGCTGCTGGACCTGGCCCGCGTGCTGGGTGACGTGCTCGGCGCCCCGCTGCGCGTCGAGCACACCGGGCCCCGGCCCGGGGACGTGACCCACTCGCAGGCCGACCCCTCCCTGCTGCTGAACCTGTTCCCCGATGTGCGGCCGGTGGTGCTGCGGGAGGGCCTGGAACGCACCGTCGCCTGGCACCGCGACCGGACCGCCCGGGAGCGCGGATGAACATCCTGATGTACCACCTGGTCCAGGACTTGCCCGGGCCGATGGCCGTGCCGCCGGACCGGTTCGTGCGGCAGATGGAGCTGCTCGCGGACGGCCCGTACACGGTGGTCGACGAGGGCGACCTGCACACGATGGTTGCCCGTGGTGTCCCCTTTCCGGCGAACGCGGTGCTGGTGACCTTCGACGACGGCTACGCCAACACCATCACCACCGCGCTGCCGGTCCTGGAACGGCTCGGCCTGCCCGCCGTGATGGCGGTGTGCGGCGGCTACCTCACCGATGACCGGCCGGCCCGTCTCCCGCACCCCGTGCAGGAGGTGGCCGACCTCGGACAGGTGGAGCGGTGGGTGGCCTCGGGGCGGACTGTGGCCGCACACACCTACACCCACCGGCGGCTGACCGCCCTGAGCGACCCGGCGCTGGCCTGGCAGGTCGAGGGTGACCGCGACGTCCTCACCAGGCTGCTGGGCCGGGCGCCGCGCACGTTCGCCTACCCGTACGGGGCGTACGACGCCCGCGTGCAACGGGCCGTCGCCGGGCTGTATCCGCTGGCGCTGGCCACCGACGAGCACCACCGCCCCGACCTGCGCCCCCCCTACGCCCTCTCCCGGATCCAGGTCGACCCCGCCTGGAGCCTGGAGGCGTTCCGTACGGCGCTGGACAGCGGCACCGACCCGGCCGCCGCCCAGCGCGCCGCCCGGGAAACCGATGCCCGCACCTTCAAGGAGCACCGCCGATGACGCACACCGACGCCCGCACCGTTGCCCTGTACTGGCACAACGGCCGGTCGCTGGGCCACACCTCCCGCACGGCGAAGGTCGCCCGCTACCTGCTGCGCTCCCCCCAGCCGTACTCGATCGCCGGGATCACCGGCGCCTACCGCGGCCTGGACCTGCTCCCGCCGGAGGTGGACCTCGTCAAGATCCCCAGCTTCGCGAACTTCGACGACCCGTCCGGCTGGAACCTGCGCCCGCGCCTGGCCATGGGCACCGAGGCCCTGCACCAGGTCCGTGCCGACCTCATCACCACCTTCCTGGGCCACTACCGGCCCGAGGTGCTGATGAGCGATCACATCCCCCGGGGTACCGACGACGAGCTGGTTCCCGCGCTGGAGGCCCGGTACGCCCGGCACACAGTGCTGAGCCTGCGCGGCGTGCTGTTCGACCGGGACAAGACGCTGCGGAAGTACTTCGGTGACCCGGGCCGCGGCCCGTGGGTGCTGGAGCACTACTGCCAGTTCAACGTCCACACCCACCCGGAGGTCTTCGACCTCGCGGACTACTACCGCATCCCGCGGGAGGCCGCCGACCGCCTGCACTACACCGGGTACCTCGCCGAGCCCTTCACCGTGTCACGGGACGAGGCCCGTGAGCAGATCGGTGTCGGCCCCGGCGAGCGGCTGGTTGTCGCCGCGATGGGCGGCGGCCAGGGCGCCGGGGACGTGTGGCGTGCCCTGTCCGCGACCCTGCACGGCCGGCGCGGCATGTTCGACCGGGCCCTGCTGGTCACCGGCCCCTACCTCGAGCCCGAGGACCAGAGGGCGCTGCGGCAGTTGTGGGAGAGCGACTCGGCGGTGGAGATCCGGGCTTACGAGCCGGGCCTGCTGCCGTGGATGCGGGCGGCCGACCTGTTCGTCGGCGCCGCCGGGGCGAACGCGCTGGGGGAGGTCCTGGCCACCGGCGCGAACGCGATCGCGATCCCCCGACAGATCCGGGAGATCGAACAGCAGGTCCACGCCCAGCGGTTGCACGACCTCGGCCTGGTCCGCAGGGCCGGTCTCCCCGACGTCCTGGACGGGGTACTGGACCGGATGATCCCGCAGGCGCTCGACGAGCCGCTGACCCCCGACGGCACCCGGTATTTGTGGGACGGCGGTTCCTACGACCGCCACCTGCCCGGCCCGGACGGCACCGCGTGCGCCTGTACCTCGGCCCGGGCCACCGGGCCTGTGCCGGGAGAACGCGCATGAGGGCCGAAGGCGGCGGCACCGGGTGTGCGGTCGTGCACTCCGCTGCCTCGGTCCACGCCGCCCCCGGGTTGCAGCATCGCGAGCCGGTGGTGATCTGCCGGGGCAGGGTGAGCGTCGGCTGCCCCCACGGCCCGGTTCCGGTCGACGCGGACGGTGGTGTGGTCGGGCCCGGACTGGTGGACATCCACGTCCACGGCGCTGCCGGCCATGACCTGACCGAGCCCGACCCGGCCGCCTGGCACCGAGTGCTCGACGCGCATCTGCACGCGGGGTCGACCACGGTGCTGGCCACCCTGGCGAGCACCGGCCCGGCCGGGACGGCCGCCGCGCTGGCCACCGCCGCCCGCCTCCTGGACGGCGGGCTGGCGCCCACGCTGGCCGGGGTCCACCTCGAAGGGCCGTGCCTGGCCGAGACCCAGCGCGGTGCGCACGAGGCCGGGCACCTGCGGACGGCCACGGAAGTGCTCCACGAACTGACGCCGCTGCCCACGGCCCTGCGCATGGTGACCCTCGCACCGGAACTGCCCGGCGCCGGCACGCTGATCTCCTACCTGACCGGACAGGGCGTGCGGGTGTCCGCCGGGCACAGCGCCGCCACGCCCGAGGACCTCGCCCGGGCCCAACGGCTCGGCCTGTCCCACCTCGCGCATCTGTGGAGCGGCCAGTCCACCCTGACCCGCCCGGATCTGCACCGGATCCCGGGCCTGCTGGAGGCGTCGCTGGCCAGCGACGGGCTGACGGCCGAGGTCATCGCGGACGGCCACCACCTGCCCGCGGCCCTGCTGACCATCGCCCTGCGCTGCTTCGGCCCGCAGCGGCTGTGCCTGGTCTCCGACGCCACCGCCGGAACCGGACTGGCCGTTGGGTCCGCTTTCCGTACCGGGGCGAGCAGGGGACGGGTCCATGACGGGTACGCCGCCACCGAGGACCGCACCAGCCTGTGCGGCAGTGTCACGCCGCTCGCGGTCACCACCGCCCGGATGCGGGAGCTGACCGGTGCGCCGGCCGGGGACGTGGTGACGATGGCGACTGCGACGCCCGCCCGCGCGGCCGGACTGTACCCGCGCAAGGGCAGTCTGCTGCCCGGGGCGGACGGCGACGTCGTCGTACTCGGCCCGGACCTGAGCGTGCGCACGGTCATCCTCGGCGGGCGCCCGGTCACCGGCGAACCACGGGGCGGTGCCCGGTGAACCAGCCGCTGACGGTCCTGCTGATCGGGGCCGGAACCCGCACCCGGAAGCTCTACGCGCCGTGGCTGTCCGGCCTGCCGCCCTACGGGGAAATGGGGGTGCGGGCGCTGGCCGTGCTGGACAGGGACACCGCCGCCGCCCGGGACGTGGCCCGTGATCTGCCCGGCCCTGCGGTGGCTGCCGGGCCGGGGGACCTGGACCGGATCCTCGACCACGGCCGGCCCGGCCTGGTGGTCGTCGCGACCCCCGACGCGCACCACCGCGAGTACACCGAGCAGGCGCTCGCCGCGGGCTGCGCGGTCCTGGTCGAAAAGCCGCTGGCGACCACCGCCGAGGACGCCTTCGCGCTTGTCCGCGCCGAACAGGCCAGTGCAGGGCGGCTGTTGGCCGGACACAACCTTCGCTTCACCAACGTCCACACCCAGGTCCGTACGCTGCTGGCCGGCGGGCACATCGGGACGGTGACCGGTGCCGAGTTCCACTACACCCTCAACCCGTCGCATTCCCGCTCCTACTTCACCCGCTGGCACCGCACCCGTGCCGCCTCCGGCGGGCTGGAGGTCACCAAGGCCAGCCACCACCTGGACCTGCTGGCCTGGTGGCTCGGCGCACGGCCCATCTCCGTCACCGGCCTGCTGGAGCAACGCCACTACCGGGGCGGCCAGGACGGCATCCCGGCCGACGCGGACATCCACGACAGCCTGCACGCCCTGATCCAGTACGACTCCGGCGCAACCGCCCACTACGCACTGACCCCGAACGCCCCCGCCGAGGGCTACACCTGCACCCTGCGCGGCACCCAGGGGGTGTGCACCGTCCGATACGACGCCCGGTCCGGCCCCCACCTCGTGCACCTGCACACCGCATCCGGCGGGGACGGCGCCCGCCGGCACATCGCCCGCGAGCACGGCTCCCACGCGGGCGCGGACCGCCGCATGCTCATGGCGCTGCCCAGAGCACTGGCGCCCGGCTCCCCGCCGTACTTCGCCACCGCCGCCGAAGCGGCTCTCGCCGTCGCCACCGGCACCACCCTGTACGGCTCCAGCCGCCAGGGCCGACGCCTGCCGGTCCCTCAGCCCACCGTCCCCGGAGAATCACGATGAAGCCCACCGTCCCCGGAGAATCACGATGAAGCCCACCACCGCACGCACCCCCAACGGCCTGGATCTCACCTACCACCAGATCCCCCCGGACCAACGCCTCGCCCTGAACGCCCGGCCCGAGCAGGAGACCGTGCTGATCCTGCTCTCCGGCCGGCTCACCGCGGCCCTGCCCGAGGGCGACCGCACCATCGAGCGCACCGATCCCTTCACCGCGCCCGCATCCGGCTGGCACCTTCCGCCCGGCACCGAGGTGACCGCGGCCGCCGGCCCCCGAGGTGCCGAGGCGGTCGAGGTGCACTCGCCGGTCACCGCAGCTCCCCCCGAGGCCAAGGACGCCACCGCGATCACCGCGATCACCGCGCCGGAACGGGAGGTCCGCGGCAGCGGATCGTTCGAGCGCCACGTCACGACCCTGCTCCAGCCACCGCGGACATCCGGCCTGCTGCTGGGTGAAACCCTCGCGCTGGACGGCCGTTGGTCCACCTACCCCCCGCACCGCCACCAGCACAGCAACCCGCCCGCCGAGACCGCGCTCCAGGAAGCGTTCGCCTTCCGCGTCCGCCCCTCCAGCGGTTTCGGTGTCCTGCTCACCTACGACGAGAGCGTCCACGACGCCCGCAGCACGGTGATCACCGACACCGGCCTGGCCACCGTCCCCCACGGCTATCACACCATCGCCGCCGCAGCCGGGCACGACCTCTACTACCTGTGGGCCGCGCACGGCGAAACCGACAAGCACCTGGCCCTGCACACCGACCCGGCCCACGCCTGGCTCCTGGACGCCTGACCCGCACACGTCCAAGCCCCTCCATCCCCGATCCACCTGCCACGAAAGGGAAAACCCGTGAACGCAACCTCGCCCCGCGGCCTCGCCGTCGTCACCGGTGCCAGCACCGGCATCGGCCTGGCCACCGCCCAGGCCCTGGAGAAGTCCGGCTACACCGTCATCTCCGCATCCCGCCGCCTGCCCACCATCCCGTCCGCCCCCACCGGCATCACCACCCACCAGCTCGACGTCACCGACGCCGACTCGGTAGCCGCACTGGAACGCACCGTCGCCGAGCACCCCGCCGATCTGACCCTGCTGGTGAACAACGCCGGGATCCCCACCCACGCCGCAACCATCGCCGACAGCGACATCGCCGACTGGCACGGCACCTACGAGACCAACGTCGTCGGCGTCGTCCAGACCACCAAGGCCCTGCTGCCCCACCTGATCCGCAACCGCGGACACGCCCAGTTCATCGGCTCCACCGTCGGCCGTGTCCCCTACGAACGCGGAGCCGCCTACGCCGCGAGCAAGCACGCGCTGACCGCCCTCGTGCAGACCCTGCGCCTGGAACTGAACGGCGAACCCGTCCGCATCACCGAGATCGCCCCCGGCATGATGCGCGGCGACGAGGCCGGCGGCGAGTTCATGCGGGAGCGGTTCAACCACGACAAGGCGGCCATCGCCGCCGTCTACCAGGGCGTCGAACACCCGCTCACCCCCCAGGACATCGCCGAGTGCGTGGTGTGGTGCGCGACCCGCCCCGCCCACGTGGACATCGACCTGATGGAGGTCCGGCCCCTGGCCCAGGCCGCCCAGCACAAGGTCCACCGCACGAACTGACCTCACCCCGGGCCGGGGACCGCACCAGGCCCCGGCCCGGCCCTACCCAGGGAGACCACCATGCCCTCCGCCCACCCGCCCACCGTCGTGATGATCCTGCGCCACTTCACCGTCGGCGGCCTCGAACGTGTCCTGCTCTCACACGCCCGCATCCTGCTGACCGCCGGATACGAAGTCACCGTCTGCGTCCTGGACCCCGGCCGCGACAACGCGCTCGTCGCCGAACTCCCCTCCCAGGCCCGCCTCGTGACCGCTCCCCGCACCCGCCTGCGCCGCATCGCCTTCCTCACCCGCCTGGTCCGCGACAACGTCGTCCTGCTCCAGTTCGGCGACGGCCGCCTCTACCCCTCCATCCGCCCAGCCCTGGCAGCAGCACGCACCGTCATCCGCTTCTGCCACTCCGACTACTCCCACCTGCGCACGGGCGCGAAGAACCGCCTCGACCGGATCCTGGCGCGCTTCGAGGACACCATCGTGGCCGTGGGCGGCCGCTCCACCCGATTCCTCCTCGACGACGTCGGCGTCCCGGCCGCAAAGGTCAGCACCCTGACCAACGCCACCGAACCCCGCACCACCCCGCCTCCCCCGCCCTGGCCCTGGGCACGCGAGTCCTACCTCGTCGCCATCCAGAGCCTCTACCCCCACAAGGGCCACGACGCCCTCCTGCACGCCTTCGCCCGCATCGTCGACCAGACCGACCAGCCCATACGCCTCGTCATCATCGGCGACGGAGACCAGACCATCCCCCTGCGCCTGCTCGCCGACCACCTCGGCATCACCGAGCACGTCATCTGGCTCGGCGCCGTATGGCAAAAGGACCTCGTCGACAGCGTGCTGGCCGGCGCACGTGCCTTCGTGTCGATGAGCCGCTTCGAAGGCGTACCGATCTCCATCCTGGAAGGCCGCCAGCACGGCCTCCCGATGGTGCTCACCGACATCCCCGGCCACCGCGACGGTGCCGGCACCTCTCCGGCCGCCTTCGTGCCGGTCGACGACACCGACGCATTCGCCCAGCACGTCCTCACCCTGCTCAGCGACGCTCGCCCCCACCACCCCGACACGACCACCCTCCGGGTCGAATGGGAGCGCTACGCCCGCGAATTCCTCGCCATCGTCACCGCCGCTGCCCGCACCGGGGCCGCCCCGCACCGGACAACGCCCGAAGACGACAGCGAACACCAGCGGTGACCGACGCCCGCAGACGGCAGGGAACACCAGCGGTGCCCGGCGGCGGCTTTCCCACCCCGGTCCTCTACCTCGCTTACAACCGCCCCGACCTGACCGCCCGGACCCTGCAGCGACTCCGCGAAATCCGCCCCACCCGCCTCTTCCTCGCCGCTGACGGCCCCCGCCCCACCCCCGTTATGTTTTTCGCGGTCCTGCAAGAGGGCCGCTGGCCTCCGGGCCCGGCATGACTGTGTCCCCCTGTCGAACGGATGACCTGGGGGGTG
>NZ_JBHVWT010000052.1:16382-34379 GCF_042882135.1 Streptomyces sp. NPDC058240 | reverse complement strand
GGTTGCGTAGTTCCCAGCATCGAGCAGGACCAGCGGCGGCGGGTCGCCGGGCTGCCACTTCCCGGTCGCGGTCAGGTCTTTGAGCAGCCCGGTGATCTGGTCGATCGTGACGTCGGTGTGCTCCTCGCCGGGCCGCAGTCGGCGTGCCTCGATGGGGTCGACCCAGGAGGAGGACCCCCACTGGATGCCGACGAGCAGGCTGTAGGGCCAGCCGGGCAGCCAGCGATCCCCTCCCTTGCCGCGGACCTGCACCATCGTCCGCTCGTCGGCGTACTCGGCGTCGGGGCGCGCGTGCGGAGTGGTGTCGATCGCGAACATCAGCGGCTCGCCCGCCCTGGCCGGGGCCGACAGGCCGATCAGCAGGTGCCGCAAGCGGCTACTGCTTATCTGGCCATGGGCCAGGGCGTCGTAGACAGAGCCGTGTCGTCGGCGGAACTCCGGCTCCAAGGACAGCTCTACCGGTGATCGCACCGGGCCCTGCGCGCACAGCATCGCGTCCGCCAACTCGAACAGGGCATCCCCGCGGCGAGTGAAGCAGGCATGGAGACCCGCACGGAACCTGGATAACTCGGACAACGCCTCGACGCGGGCAGGGCTGTCTTGCAGACTGTCCATCACGGCCTTCTGGTGCAGCTGGATCTCTGGCGAGAACCCAGCGTCACCCGAAGGCCGTTCCCATGTCCGGCGAACAGCAGAACCCAAACCTAAACGATCTTCACGTCCTAAAATCGCAAGCTAAGAGGTGTGGCGGCGGGCCCGGAGAGCCAGGCTCAGCGCCAGCACCGCCTGGGGGTCGTCCAGGTCGGTGCCGAGCAGCTCGCCGATCCGGGCCAGCCGGTTGTACAGCGTCTGACGGTTCAGATGCAGCTCCCGCGCCGTCTCCGCCTTGCGGCCCGCGTGGGCCAGATACGTCTCCAGCGTCGGCAGCAGCACCGGGCGCGAGGTGCGGTCGTGATCGCGCAACGGGCCGATCGCCCGGTCCACGAACGCCGCCAGGTCCGGGTGGTCCCGCAGCCGCCACAGCAGCAGGTCGATGTCGAGGCGCCGGGCGTCGTACCAGGGGCGGTCGCTGAGACCGTGCGCGGCCGTTGCCGTCTCGGCGGCGTGCCGCAGCCCCGCGCCGGCCGTCGCCCAGCCGCCCGCCACGCCCACCACCACGACCGGCGGATGCGATCCGGCCCGCTCCAGCCCGGCCCGCTCCACACCGGCCCGCAGCGCCGCCGCGACCCGGTCCGCGACCGCCGTGCGCTCCGTCTCGGACCGCAGTCCGAGGAGCACCGGTACCCGGCCCTCCACGGGCCGCACGCCCAGCAGCACCGGCACACCCACCGACGAGAGCTCCTCCAGCACCGCGCGCGCCAGCAACGCCCAGTTCCCGGACACCGAAAGCTCGGGGGCCAGTCGCATCACGACCGGCAGCAGCGGCATGTCGGCCGGCTTGAAGCCCAGCACGCGGGCCTGCGCGGGCGCGTCCTCCGGTGCGATCCGGCCCTCGGCGAGATCGGTCAGGAAGTCGCCCCGGCCACGGGCCGCGAGCTCCTCCTCCTGGCGGGCCTGCATCAGCACGACGGCGAGAATCCCCGCCGCCCGCTCCGCCGCCATCCGGTGCACGGTCACCAGCGGCCCGGACACGGCCAGCAGCACCAGCCGGGCCCGTACCGAACCGGTGCCGGGTCCGCCGCCCGGCACATCCACCAGCACCGAACCGGTGGGCGGTGTCTCACGGGCCGCCCGGCCGCCGCGCATCCCGTCCCACACCTGGAGCGGATCGGCGGAGACCGGGCCGGACCCGGGGCCCGCCGCGTACAGCAGCTGGCCGTCCGCCGTCTCCAGGAAGACCGGGTTGGCCGTGAAGTCCGCCAGGATGCCGAGCACCTGGGGCACCCCGCCGCCGCCGAGGAGCGCCTCCGTGCAGCGTCGGTGCACGTCCTCGGCCTGCCGCAGCAGCGCGTAGTGACCGTTGACGATCTCGGTGTGGATCTCCTCGGTCACCGTCACGAACGGCACCTCGCGGTGCAGCTGCACCAGTGGCAGCCCCGCGGTGCGGGCGGCATCCACTATCGACGCCGGCAGCCTGCTGAAGCGCGGGCCGAGCTCCACCACCAGGGCGGCGATCTGGCGGTCGGCGAGCCTGCGGACGAAGGCGCGCTGCTCGGCGGGGCGGGTGCCGAGCCCGAGCCCGGTGGTGAGCAGCAGTTCACCGCCCTTGAGCAGCGAGGCGATGTTGGGGACCTCGCCCGCGTGCACCCACCGCACCGTACGGTTCAGCCGGTCCGCGCCGGCCACCACCTCCGGGAGCCCACCGCGCAGCCCCGGCAGCTCCAGGGCTCGCTGCACGGTGATTCCGCCTTGGGTCTCCACTGGCTCTGGCCTCGCGCTTCACTCGGGTCGGACGGGCGATCGCCCTGATTCAGGAAGGTACCGGCCCCGGGCGCCCGAGGCGTCGTCGGGGGAGCCGGCCGGGGAGCCCGCGCCCCGGGGAGGCGGCGCCGGTCAGGGCCGTTCGAGGGTCCGGGGACCGTCGAAGGGCTGTTGACACGGGACGAGCGCCGCTGCGATCTTGTGGACGCCGCGCGGTCGGGGCCGAGTGGCCCTCACATCCGGACCCGGACCAGGAGCAGCCGTGGGCGACGACGTACCGACGTACGCAAGCAGTCAGGAGCCTCCCGGCCCGCTGGTCGGGGCCGACTGGCTGGCGCGGCGGCTCGGCCGGCCGGGACTGTCGGTCCTCGACGCCTCGGTCGGCGCGCACCGGGGCATCGAGCGGCGGATCCCCGGAACGCGGGCCTTCGACATCGACGGGGCGCTGTCCGACCACTCCGGACCGCTGCCGCACACGATGCCCGAAGCCGGCCGGTTCACCGAGGAGCTGCGCTCCCTCGGCGTGAACGACTCCGACACCGTCGTCGTGTACGACGGCGCGGGCATCTACTCCAGCGCGCGGGCCTGGTGGATGCTGCGGGCGATGGGCTTCGACCGGGTCGCGGTGCTCGACGGCGGCCTGCCCGCCTGGGCCGGCGCCGGGCTGCCGCTGGAGAGCGCCCGGCCCGCGCCCGCCGCGACACCCGGTGACTTCACCGCTCGGCCGCGCGCGGGGATGTTCGTCGGCAGCGAGGAGGTGGCGGCGGCCCTGGCCGACCCCGCCGCGGCGGTCCTCGACGCCCGTGCCCGGGACCGGTTCACCGGAGCCGTCGCCGAACCCCGGCCGGGGCTGCGCGGCGGACATATGCCGGGGGCGGTCAACCTGCCCTTCGGCGAGATCCAGCGCGACGGGCGGATGCGTCCGGCGGATGAGCTGCGCGCCGTGTTCGCCGCCCTCGCGGGCGAGCGCGGGCGACTGGTCCTCAGCTGCGGATCGGGTGTCACCGCGTGCGTCCTGGCGCTGGGGGCCGAGCTGGCGGGGTACCGCGGACAGGCCGTGTACGACGGATCCTGGAGCGAGTGGGGGCTGCCGTCGGAGCTGCCCGTCGTGACCGGGGCGTAGGTCCCGCAGTCGGCCGGCGTGATCGGGGGACATGGCTGTCCGGCCCGGAAAGCGGTTCGACGGCTTCGCGGTGCGCTGACACATTGGCACACCATGGCGAACTTCGAGCTCGTGACCGCCGCGGACTTGCAGCTCATGCAGGCTCTGGCGCAGCGCGTCACCGCCACCCGCCCGGACCTGGTGAGCAGCGACGCGACCTACGGCGAGCCGGCCTGGAACTGGGGCAAGGGGCACGCCGGCGAGGGTGCGGGCCGGCCGCGTCGGCTGTGGTTCTCCGGCGGGGACCTGGTGGCGTGGGGCTGGGCCAGTCTTCCGCACCGGGCGAGGCGGAGCGACGGATCGGTGAAGGACGTCACCGGCGCCTACCTGGCGTACCAGGTCCACCCCGACCACGCCGGGCTGGTCGACGAGGTGATCGACTGGTACGACGGTACGGCTGCGGGCACCGAGCGTACGGTGCTGCCGAGCGCCGCCGACGGGTTCGCCCTGAAGCGATGGGCGGCGCACGGCTACGAGACCGACCCGGCCTCGCTCGGCGACGCCGGGTCGTGGACCCAGCTCAACGAGCGGGACCTCACCGACGTGGAACGGCCGGTGCTGCCCGACGGATTCCGGTTCCGCACCGCCGACGAGGCCGGGCCGAAGGCCGCGGTCCAGGCCCATCTGGACGCCTGGGCCCCCTCGACGTACACGGCCGAGGGCTACGAGGGCGTCCGGCGGACGGCGGCGTACCGCGGTGACCTGCACATCCTGGTGGAGGCGCCGGACGGAACGATGGCATCCTCGACGATCATGTGGCTCGACGAAGCGAACAGGACCGTCGAGTTCGAGCCGGTCGGGACGCATCCGGACTACCGGCGTCAGGGGCTGGGCAGGGCGATGCTTCTGCACGGGATGCGTCTGGCGCGGGCGGCCGGGGCCACTCATGCGACGGTCGCCTGCCTGGGTGCGCCGGGGCATCCCCAGGCGCGCGGACTGTACTACGGCGTCGGGTTCCGGGAGCTCACGCGGGACGTGCCGCTCATCAAATCCGGGACCGCGGGCTGAGGACCGGTCGTCCGGCCGGCCGTCGGCCGGACCCCGGCCGCCACTCGGGTGGCGGCCGGGGCGGTCCTGCGCGCGAGGAAGAGGACCTACTCGGTCGCGGGGCACGGATCCCCGGTCAGCCGACGTACGCCCCGCTCGCCGTGAGGCGCAGCGCCGTGTCGATCAGCGGCACGTGGCTGAAGGCCTGCGGGAAGTTCCCCACCTGGCGCTGCAACCGGGAGTCCCATTCCTCCGCGAGCAGGCCCAGATCGTTGCGCAGGGACAGCAGCCGCTCGAAGAGCTGGCGTGCCTCGTCGACCCGGCCGATCATCGCCAGGTCGTCCGCCAGCCAGAACGAGCAGGCCAGGAACGCGCCCTCGTCGCCCTCCAGGCCGTCGACGCCCGCGTCCTCGCCCGAGGTGGGGTAGCGCAGTACGAAGCCGTCCTCGGTGGACAGCTCGCGCTGGATCGCCTCGATCGTGCCGATCACGCGCTTGTCGTCCGGCGGCAGGAAGCCCATCTGCGGGATCAGCAGCAGTGAGGCGTCCAGTTCCTTCGAACCGTAGGACTGGGTGAAGGTGTTGCGCTCGGGGTCGTAGCCCCGCTCGCAGACATCGCGGTGGATGTCGTCGCGCAGCTCGCGCAACCGCTCCAGCGGCCCTTCCGCGTCCCCGGACTCGATGAGCTTGATGGTGCGGTCGACGGCGACCCAGGCCATCACCTTCGAGTGGACGAAATGGCGGCGCGGCCCGCGTACCTCCCAGATGCCCTCGTCCGGCTCCTCCCAGTGCTTCTCCAGGTACTCGATCAGCTTGAGCTGGAGGCCCGTCGCGTAGTCGTTGCGGGTCAGGCCGGTCATGTGGGCGAGGTGCAGTGCCTCGATGACCTCGCCGTACACATCCAGCTGGAGCTGGCCCGCCGCGCCGTTTCCGACCCGGACCGGGCCGGAGTTCTCGTAACCGGGCAGCCAGTCCAGCTCGGCCTCGCCCAGCTCGCGCTCGCCCGCGATGCCGTACATGATCTGCAGGTTCTCCGGGTCGCCGGCGACCGCCCGCAGCAGCCACTCGCGCCAGGCGCGGGCCTCCTCGCGGTAGCCGGTGCGCAGCAGCGAGGAGAGCGTGATCGCGGCGTCGCGCAGCCAGGTGTAGCGGTAGTCCCAGTTCCGGGAGCCGCCGATGTCCTCCGGCAGGGAGGTGGTCGGCGCGGCGACGATGCCGCCCGTCGGCGCGTACGTCAGGGCCTTGAGGGTGATCAGGGAGCGGACCACGGCCTCGCGGTAGGGCCCGTGGTACGTGCACTGCTCGACCCATTCGCGCCAGAAGTCCCCGGTCGCGTCCAGCGAACCCTCCGGGTCCGGCAGGGCCGGCGGGCCGTGGTGCGAGGGCTGCCAGCTGATCGTGAACGCGATCCGGTCACCCGGCGCCACCGTGAAGTCGGAGTACGTCGTGAGGTTCTCGCCGTACGTGTCGGCGGGGGTGTCCAGCCAGACGGAGTCCGGACCGGCGACGGCGACCGTGCGGCCGTCGACCTTGTGCACCCATGGGGTGACCCGGCCGTAGCTGAACCGCATGCGCAGCTCCGAGCGCATCGGCACCCGGCCGCTGATCCCTTCCACGATCCGGATCACCTGGGGCGCACCGTCACGCGGCGGCATGAAATCGGTCACTCTGACCGTTCCGCGTGGTGTGTCCCACTCCGATTCCAGGATGAGGGAGTCCCCGCGGTAGCGGCGGCGGTCCGCGGACGGCGGCTCCGTCCCGTCCGCCCGCGCCGGACCCAGGCGCCAGAAGCCATGCTCCTCGGTACCCAGCAGTCCCGCGAAGACGGCGTGCGAATCGAAGCGGGGAAGGCACAGCCAGTCCACTGTGCCGTCCCGGCAGACCAGGGCGGCGGTCTGCATGTCTCCGATGAGTGCGTAATCCTCGATGCGCCCGGCCACGTGCATCTCCAGTCGAACGGCCATGTCGCCCCGTAGGGCATTACTGCGGGTAAAGAGGTCGTCGCAAGGGGTTGTTGTGGGGGAACCTGCGAACGTGTCACCTCGCCCGGGGCAAGTGTCCGAGCAGGATACGACGCACTCCGATGATCCGCGCGACGGTCTTGACAACCGGTCTGGCCCGAACGGGTGTGTGTACGGACACTCGTGGTGATCATGCGAGGTGGGCGTCCCGATACGGCCGGAAGCAGGGTCCCCTCGGCGCTGATACCCTGGTAGCCCGTGGACCGGTGGTCGTCCGCAACCGCAGACGAGGCCCCCGAACCGCAGCGACGGCGCCTCCGGAGTCTCCGGATGAAATCGCCGGTACGCACCTCACGATCGCGACCACGGGAGCCCCCTTTGGCTATGCAGCCCACATCCACGACGACCAAGCACATCTTCGTCACCGGGGGTGTCGCCTCTTCCCTCGGCAAGGGTCTGACTGCCTCCAGCCTCGGTGCCCTGCTCAAGGCGCGCGGCCTTCGGGTCACCATGCAGAAGCTCGACCCGTACCTCAACGTCGACCCGGGCACGATGAACCCGTTCCAGCACGGTGAGGTGTTCGTCACCAACGACGGCGCCGAGACCGACCTGGACATCGGCCACTACGAGCGCTTCCTCGACGTCGACCTCGACGGCTCCGCCAACGTCACCACCGGCCAGGTCTACTCGCAGGTGATCGCCAAGGAGCGGCGCGGCGAGTACCTCGGTGACACCGTGCAGGTCATCCCGCACATCACCAACGAGATCAAGCACCGCATCCGCCGCATGGCCACCGACGACGTCGACGTCGTCATCACCGAGGTCGGCGGCACGGTCGGCGACATCGAGTCGCTGCCGTTCCTGGAGACCGTCCGCCAGGTCCGCCACGAGGTCGGCCGGGACAACGTCTTCGTCGTGCACATCTCGCTGCTGCCCTACATCGGCCCGTCCGGCGAGCTCAAGACCAAGCCGACCCAGCACTCCGTCGCCGCGCTGCGCAACATCGGTATCCAGCCCGACGCCATCGTGCTGCGCGCCGACCGCGACGTACCGACCGCCATCAAGCGCAAGATCTCGCTGATGTGCGACGTCGACGAGGCCGCCGTGGTGGCCTGCGTGGACGCCAAGTCGATCTACGACATCCCGAAGGTGCTGCACACCGAGGGCCTGGACGCCTACGTCGTGCGCAAGCTCGACCTGCCGTTCCGCGACGTCGACTGGACGACGTGGGACGACCTGCTGGACCGTGTCCACAACCCCGACCACGAGATCACCGTCGCGCTCGTCGGCAAGTACATCGACCTGCCCGACGCCTACCTCTCGGTCACCGAGGCCATCCGGGCCGGCGGCTTCGCCAACAAGGCCCGGGTCAAGGTCAAGTGGGTCGCCTCGGACGACTGCAAGACCCCGTCGGGTGCCGCGAAGCAGCTCGGTGACGTCGACGCGATCTGCGTCCCCGGTGGCTTCGGCGACCGCGGTGTCAACGGCAAGATCGGCGCCATCCAGTACGCCCGCGAGAACAAGGTGCCGCTGCTCGGCCTGTGCCTCGGCCTCCAGTGCATCGTGATCGAGGCCGCGCGCAACCTCGCCGAGATCCCCGACGCCAACTCCACCGAGTTCGACGCCGCCACCTCGCACCCCGTGATCTCGACGATGGAGGAGCAGCTGGCGTACGTCGAGGGCGCGGGCGACCTCGGCGGCACCATGCGGCTCGGCCTGTACCCGGCGAAGCTCGCCGAGGGCTCGCTGGTCCGCGAGGCGTACGACGGCCAGCCGTACGTGGAGGAGCGTCACCGCCACCGCTACGAGGTCAACAACGCCTACCGGGCCGAGCTGGAGAAGAAGGCCGGTCTGGTCTTCTCCGGCACCTCCCCGGACAACAAGCTCGTCGAGTACGTCGAGTACCCGCGCGAGATCCACCCCTACCTGGTCGCCACCCAGGCGCACCCGGAGCTCCGCTCCCGCCCGACCCGCCCGCACCCGCTCTTCGCGGGCCTGGTGAAGGCGGCCGTCGAGCGCAAGACGGGCGCCGCGGCCGGTGACGGGCAGGGCACCACGTCGGGCAAGTAGTCCGGCGCCGCACAGGCATTAACGTTGACCGGGGTACGGATCCGCTGAGGATGCGTACCCCGGTTTCTGTTTTTCGTGGGAGGACGTAGATGGGTTTCCAGGACACGCCCGAGGAGTGGCAGGTCACCGCGACCGAGACGCCCTTCACCGGCAACAAGACCAGCGTCCGCACCGACGAAGTGGTGATGCCGGACGGCACGGTCGTACGCCGCGACTACCAGGTCCACCCGGGCTCGGTCGCCGTGCTCGCGCTCGACGACGACGGCCGGGTCGTCGTGCTGCGGCAGTACCGCCACCCGGTGCGTCACAAGCTCTGGGAGATCCCGGCCGGACTGCTCGACGTCCCCGGCGAGAATCCGCTGCACGCGGCCCAGCGCGAGCTCTACGAGGAGGCGTACGTCAAGGCCGAGGACTGGCGGGTGCTGACCGACGTCTACACCACGCCGGGCGGCTGCGACGAAGCCGTACGGATCTTCCTGGCCCGGAATCTCTCCGAGGCCGACGGGGAGCGCTTCGAGGTCTCCGAGGAGGAGGCCGACATGGAGCTGGCCCGGGTGCCGCTCCAGGAGCTGGTGCGGGGCGTGCTCGCGGGGGAGCTGCACAACAACTGCCTCGTGGTGGGCGTCCTCTCGCTCGCGGCGGTCCTCGCCGGTGACGGGATCGAGTCGCTGCGCCCGGCCGGGGCGCCGTGGCCGGCCCGCCCGTTCGAGGCCTGACGCGCCGTAGGGGCGGACCGGCCACCGGCGCTCCGCCGGGGGCGTGGGAGGCCACCGGCGGAGCGCCGGAGGCCACTGAACGGATCACCGAGGTCCTTCGATCGGAAAAGATGCTGATCCGATCGGGGGACCTCTGCGCCGTGCTCCAGGGAAATCGTCCGCACGCCTGAACTACGCTCGGAATGCCCTGACCGGAGTCCCGGCGGGCGACGCGTGCAGCGAAGTGGAGCGTGGCCCGTGACGGATCAGGCGGTGGACACCAGCGGCCCGGCCAAGGCAGCGGGAACCGAGGAGCCGTCCGGCGCCGCCCCACCCCAATTCTTCGGCCGCGACCGCGAGTTGAAGGCACTGCGGGCCGACATCGAGAGAGTCGGCCTCGACACCCTGGCCGGTCGCAAGGCCGCCCGCGCCCGGGTCCTGCTGATCGCCGGACGACCCGGCTCCGGACGTACCGCGCTCGCCGGTGAACTCACCCGCAGGCTGCTCGCCGCCGACGACCACCCCGACGGACTGCTCCGCGCCCGGCTCACCGATCCCGGCGGCGCGCCGGTGCCCACCGAGCGCACCGCCCGCGAGCTGCTCGACCAGCTGGGTGTGACCGGCCCGCCCGGCGCGGACGGGGACGAACTCTCCGAGATGGTCCGCAAGGAGCTCGCCGGGCGCCGTGTCCTGCTGCTCCTCGACGACGCGGCGGACGCGGAGCAGGTCGACCCGCTGCTGCCGGACAACCCGGACTGCCTGGTCGTCGCCACTTCCGGGGGCCCGCTGACCGGTATCCCGGGCGTCCGCCCCTGCACCATCGGCGGCCTGGACGCGGGCTCCGCCGTGCGGCTGCTCGCCCGCATCATCGGAGAGGTCAGGATCACCGTCGATCCGCGCACCGCCGAGACCCTGGCCGAGGAGTGCGGTGGGCTGCCGGGCGCCCTGGTCATGGTCGGGGGCTGGCTCGCCGCCCACCCCATGGCATCGGTCGCCGATGTCACCAAGCAGCTGCGCGAACTGCCGGACGACACGGAGCAGTCCACCGGCTCCCGCCCGCTGGCCCGCGCCTTCCGGCTGGCTCACGACTCGCTGCCGCCGACGGCCGCCCGGATACTGCGACTGCTCGCCCTCGCCCCCGCCGGACTCGCCGACGCCCACACCGCGTCCGCGCTGGCCGGCTGCTCCGTCTCGGCCGCCCAGACGACCCTCGACGACTTCGTCGCCCTGGGGCTGCTGCACACCAACGGGGCGGATCAGCCGCAGTACGAGGTGCCCGGCTGTCTCGCGCCGCTGCTGCGGGCGTTGCTGGAGGCCAGGGACAGGCCGACGGAGATCCAGCTCGCCAGGGCCCGGATGCTGGAGCGGACCGTACGGCTGCTGCAGTCCTGCCGGGCGGTCACCGAACCCGAGGGTTCCCCGGCCCGCCGCAAGCTCGCCGGGCTGCCGCGGTCGCTGCGCTTCCCCAACCCCGAGGCGGCCGCCGAATGGCTGCGGATCCGCCGGCCCGCCCTGCTGGCCTCGGCCCGGATCGCCGTCGAGGACGGTGAACTCGACACCCTGGCAAGGCGGTTGGTGGCCGCTCTGGTGCGGGCGCTGGCCGTGCACCGCGGCACCGAGGCCGCCGCACCCGAGCTGTACGGACTGCACGGTCTGGTGCTGGCCGTCGCCGAGCGGCGGGAGCTGCCGCGCGAGCGGGCCGCCGCGCTGCTCAACCTCGCCGACCTCGACGCCAGGACCGGCCGCACCCGGGAGGCGCTGGCCCGCTACCGGGCCGCGCTGGATGCCGGGCGGGCCGCGAAGGACCCGTACGCCACCGGTCGCGCGATGGAATCCGTAGGTGGCGCCTATGCCGAGCTGGGGGACTTCCAGCGGGCCTCCGACTGGTACGGCCGAGCGCTGGCGCAGCGGCTCACCCAGGGGGAGCGGGCCGACGAGGCGAGGCTGTACGGGCGGCTCGGCGCCGTCCACACCTATGCCGGGCGGTACGGCGAGGCGCTGCGCAACTGGCGTGCCGCGGCGGCCGGGTACCGCAGGCTCGGCGACGTGCCGGCCCAGGCGCGGGCGCTCAGCGAGGCGGCGCGGGTGCAGGAGTACGCGGGTCGGCCGCACGAGTCCCTGCACACCTGCCGGGAGGCCGTCGAGTGGGCCAGGCGGGCCGGGGACGTACGCCTGCAGGCGGCGCTGGAGCTCCGGTTGGCCGACACGCTCGACAGGCTCGGCGACCCGGCCGCGGCCGGGCTGCACCGGGGTCTGGCCGACAGATTGCTGGACCAAGAGGGTGCGGCCTGCGAAATCCGTAGTGCGACGACTGAAAATTAATGCTTTGTAAGGCTAGACAGCACGAAACCCTTCATTAGACTGGCTCTGCCGCGTGTGTTCGCGGTGTCTCCATTTACGTAGTGTCTATCCGGGTATGTATAGCTATGTCCGGGTAACCCTCTGAGCCAAGGACCGTGATCGACGTGAAGGTCGGCATCCCCCGCGAAGTCAAGAACAACGAGTTCCGCGTGGCGATCACGCCTGCCGGCGTGCACGAGCTCGTCCGCCACGGCCACCAGGTCGTCGTCGAGGAGAGCGCCGGTGCCGGCTCCTCCATCACGGACGAGGAGTACGTCGCCGCCGGGGCGCAGATCCTCCCCACCGCCGACGAGGTCTGGGCCACCGCCGATCTCCTGCTCAAGGTCAAGGAGCCGGTCGCCGAGGAGTACCACCGCCTCCGCAAGGACCAGACGCTCTTCACCTACCTGCACCTCGCCGCCTCCCGCGAGTGCACCGACGCGCTGATCGAGTCGGGCACCACGGCCATCGCCTACGAGACGGTCGAGACCGCGAACCGCGCGCTCCCGCTGCTCGCCCCGATGTCCGAGGTCGCGGGCCGGCTGGCCCCGCAGGTCGGCGCCTACCACCTGATGCGCTCGGTCGGTGGCCGCGGTGTGCTGCCGGGCGGCGTCCCGGGCACGGCGCCCGCCGAGGCCGTCGTCATCGGCGGCGGTGTCTCCGGCTGGAACGCCACGCAGATCGCCGTCGGTCTCGGCTTCCACGTCACGCTGCTCGACAAGGACATCAACAAGCTCCGCGAGGCCGACAAGGTCTTCGGCACCAAGGTGAAGACCGTCGTCTCCAATGCCTTCGAGCTGGAGAAGGCCGTCATCGAGGCCGACCTCGTCGTGGGCGCCGTGCTGATCCCCGGCGCGAAGGCGCCGAAGCTGGTCACCAACGAGCTCGTCGCCAAGATGAAGCCCGGAAGTGTACTTGTCGACATCGCAATCGATCAGGGCGGTTGCTTCGAGGACTCGCACCCGACGACGCACGCCGAGCCGACCTTCATGGTCCACAACTCGGTCTTCTATTGCGTCGCGAACATGCCGGGCGCGGTGCCGAACACCTCCACGTACGCCCTCACCAACGCCACGCTCCCGTACATCCTGGAGCTCGCCAACCGCGGCTGGGTCGAGGCGCTGCGCCGTGACGCCGCGCTCGCCAAGGGCCTCAACACCCATGACGGGCAGGTCGTTTACCGCGAGGTGGCCGAAGCGCACGGCCTGGAGCGCGTCGAGCTGAGCTCGCTCCTCGGCTGACGGGTCAACCGCTTCCGTCAACCTCACGCGTCCGGCCGGACCTTGCCGAGCAAGGTCCGGCCGGAGGCATGTCGGGTCCCTGCGGGGGTCCGGTTCAACTCGTCTCGAACGTAACTCTTCAACCGATTCGTACACCTGTTAAAACCGCACCCCGGTGGCTGTGCACCCTTGACAGGGAGGTGTTCGATTGCCGACACATCGGGCCGGGTCCGGCGGATTGTGTTGCTGCGGAGCGGTGACACGCCATAGAGTCGCCAATCGTCGGCATGGTGCCACGCTGACCTATCGATAAGTTTCCTGGTCACGTCCAAGGAGGTAAGACGACTTGTGAATGAGTCGACATTTACTCCCGGGGGTGTTCATCCAGGGATGCCTGCACGGGGCCAGGGCCCGAACGGGCTGGCGGCTGTCGGCTCCGTCGCTGTCCGCACCTTCGCCACCCAACAGCACATGACGACAGCCCCCCAGATGATGGACGGCCTACACGTGAACGCCATGGCCGGCAACGAGAGTGGCCGGGAGACCGCCCACTTCGCCGACTTCGACGAGGTGCCCCAGGGGCACTTCTACGACCCCGACGCCGAGTACGAACCCGATCCGGAGTACGCGGCCACCCTCGCGCCCGACGCTGCCCGCCAGCGCCGCGAGCGGATCGGCCCGACCGGCCGGCCCCTGCCCTACTTCCCGATCCCGGGCCCGCTGACCGATCACGGTCCCGCGAAGATCATCGCGATGTGCAACCAGAAGGGCGGCGTCGGCAAGACCACGTCGACCATCAACCTGGGTGCCGCGCTCGCGGAGTACGGGCGACGCGTCCTGCTCGTCGACTTCGACCCGCAGGGAGCCCTGTCGGTCGGGCTCGGCGTCAACCCGATGGAGCTCGACCTCACGGTCTACAACCTGCTCATGGAGCGGGGCATGTCGGCCGACGAGGTCCTGCTGAAGACCGCGGTCCCGAACATGGACCTGCTGCCCAGCAACATCGACCTGTCGGCTGCCGAGGTGCAGCTGGTGAGCGAGGTGGCCCGGGAGTCCACGCTGCAGCGCGCCCTGAAGCCGCTGATGGCCGACTACGACTACATCGTGATCGACTGTCAGCCGTCGCTGGGCCTGCTCACCGTGAACGCCCTCACGGCGGCCCACAAGGTCATAGTGCCGCTCGAGTGCGAGTTCTTCGCGCTGCGTGGTGTGGCCCTGCTCACCGAGACCATCGAGAAGGTCCAGGAGCGCCTCAACCCCGATCTGGAGCTCGACGGCATCCTCGCCACCATGTACGACTCCCGTACGGTGCACAGCCGTGAGGTCCTCGCGCGCGTCGTCGAGGCATTCGACGATCACGTCTACCACACGGTCATCGGGCGCACCGTGCGCTTCCCGGAGACCACGGTCGCCGGTGAACCCATCACCACCTACGCCTCCAACTCGGTCGGTGCCGCCGCCTATCGCCAGCTCGCCAGGGAGGTGCTCGCCCGGTGTCACGCCGAGTGAGTCTGCCCGGGGCCGACGAACTGTTCCGTACCACCGGAGGAATGGGGCTCCAGGCCTCTTCCCCCGCCGACCGGCGGCGCAAGGCGAACGGCGAGGTCCGGGTGCCCGGTCCGGCCGGTGAGAGCGATTCGGGGGCGGACGGAGCCGGGACGGACGCGGCACAGGCCACCGACGGCTCCTCGCGCGAGGAGCACTCCGCGGCCGATGCCGACGCGGGGGAGTCGCGCAGCCGCGGCGGCGGCGACCGGGTCGCGGTGGCCGCGCAGGCGGGGCGGAGGCCCCAGCAGCCCGCGCCGACGGCCGCGCCCTCGTCCGCGTCACCGTCCGCGCAGGAGGCGGTCCCCACCCCTGCCGTTCAGCAGCAGCGCAGGGGCGGAGGCGGGCGCGGGGCGAACCGGCGGCCCAGCGGCCGCGAGCGCCACGACGAGAAGATCACCGTCTACGTCTCTGCCGAGGAACTGATGGACCTCGAACACGCCCGCCTCGTGCTGCGCGGGGAGCACGGGCTCGCGGTCGACCGCGGGCGGATCGTCCGGGAGGCGGTCGCGGTGGTGCTCGCGGATCTGGAGTCGCGGGGCGACGCGAGCATCCTCGTACGGCGGTTGCGCGGCCGCTGACGGGTGGGGCGCCGGTAGCCTGCCCGGTGGGCGACCGCCGGACGAGCGGTCCGGCCCTCCCGTACGGGCCACGGCCCGCCGCCCGTATCCCGCTGCCCCTGGACCTTCATGCCGACGACCGACGAGCCCGCCCGCACCCCCCGCCGCCCCCTGGGGCGCGGTCCGGGCGGCCGGACCGCGCCGGAGCCGGTGGACGCCGGGCGCGCCGACCCGGAAACCCCCGCCTCCCCGACGCCCGGGGACGGGGAGGCGGCCGAGGCACCCGCGGCGCCCGTCGCGGCGCCCGAGCCTCCAGGGTCCGCCGAGCCTCCAGGGCCTGCCGAGCCTCCAGGGTCCGCCGGGCTTCCCGGTTCCGCCGGCGACGGGCGGTTCACCGTCCGGCTGGCGAACTTCGAGGGGCCGTTCGACCTGCTCCTCCAGCTCATCGCCAAGCACAAGCTGGATGTGACCGAAGTCGCGCTGTCGAAGGTCACCGACGAGTTCATGGCGCACATCCGGGCCATGGGGCCGGACTGGGACCTGGATCAGACCACCGAGTTCCTCGTCGTCGCCGCGACGCTGCTCGACCTGAAGGCGGCCCGGCTGCTGCCCGCCGCCGAGGTGGAGGACGAGGCGGATCTGGCGCTGCTCGAAGCGCGGGACCTGCTCTTCGCCCGGCTGCTCCAGTACCGCGCGTACAAACGCATCGCGGAGATCCTCAGCGACCGGCTGGCTTCGGAGGGGCGGCGGTTCCCGCGGACGGTGGGGCTGGAGCCGCACCACGCCGAGCTGCTGCCCGAGGTCGTGATCAGCATCGGGGCGGAGGGGTTTGCCGCGCTGGCCGTGAAGGCGATGCAGCCGAAGGCCGAGCCGCAGGTGTACGTCGACCACATCCACGCGCCGCTGGTCAGCGTGCGGGAACAGGCCGAGATCGTGGTGGCACGGCTGCGGGAGGCGGGGAAGGTCAGCTTCCGGGCGCTCACCGAGGACGCCCCGGACACCCTCACCGTCGTCGCCCGGTTCCTCGCGCTGCTGGAGCTGTACCGGGAGAAGGCCGTGGCGCTCGACCAGGACGAGGCGCTCGGGGAGCTCCTGGTGCGCTGGGCCGGGGGCGAGGGCGCCGGGCCCGTCGTCACGGACGAGTTCGACGCCGAGACGCAGGACGTCCAGGAGGATGGGAAGGCATGAGTCAGCAGGAGACCACCGGCTCCACCGTCGCGGATCTCGACCTCGGGCCCGCGTTGGAAGCCGTCCTCATGGTCGTCGACGAGCCCGCCACCGAGGAGCACCTCGCCAAGGTGCTGGAGCGGCCCCGCAGGGCCGTCGCCGACGCGTTGCGCGCGCTGGCCGACGAGTACACCGTGCAGCGCCGCGGCTTCGAGCTGCGGCTGGTGGCGGGCGGCTGGCGCTTCTACACCCGTCCCGAGTACGCGGCGGCCGTGGAGAGCTTCGTCCTGGACGGCCAGCAGGCCCGTCTGACCCAGGCGGCGCTGGAGACCCTCGCGGTGGTCGCGTACCGCCAGCCGGTCAGCCGTTCCAGGGTCTCCGCGGTCCGCGGCGTGAACTGTGACGGGGTGATGCGGACCCTGCTCCAGCGGGGTCTGGTGGGGGAAGCGGGCGCGGAACCCGAAACAGGTGCGATCCTGTACAGGACGACGAACTACTTTCTGGAGCGGATGGGCCTGCGTGGCCTGGATGAGCTCCCGGAGCTCGCGCCCTTCCTTCCCGAGGCGGACGCGATCGAGGCTGAGACGCTAGAGGGTGTGCCGTCGTTCGATCCGGACGCACCGGACACCCCGGATACTCACGCAGACGACAAGACGGAATTTTGATGCGAAGCAGTGGCAGGAACAGCGGAAGCGGCAGCGGCAGCGGCGGCGGCGGCAAGAGCGGCGGCAGCCGGAATCCTCGCGGTGCCGGCGCCGGGCGCGACGGCAAGCAGGAGCAGCGTCCCCGCCGGCCCCGGCCCGAGGAGCGCCGTTACGACGTGGGCGGCACCGGGGAGAAGAGCGGCGACGGCCCCCGCAAGGGACGCGGCGCGGCGGCCCGCGGCGGCGCCAAGGGCGGCCCGAAGCCCGCGCAGGCGGGCAGCGCCAGGAGCGGTGGTCCGCGTCGCCAGGGCGCCCCGTCCCGTCCGCGTGAGCTCGACGCCAAGATCGAGCAGCGCAACCGGGACAGGTACGCCGGCAAGGCCGACATCAGGACGCCCAAGACCCACCCGGGCGCCGAGCAGGAGGGCGAGCGGCTGCAGAAGGTCCTCGCCCGCGCCGGCATGGGCTCGCGCCGGGCGTGCGAGGAGCTGATCGAGCAGGCCCGCGTCGAGGTCAACGGCGAGATCGTCGTCGAGCAGGGCATGCGCGTCGATGTGAACAGGGACGAGATCAAGGTCGACGGTCTGACCGTCGCCGCCCAGTCCTACCTCTTCTTCGCGCTGAACAAGCCCGCCGGTGTCGTCTCCTCGATGGAGGACCCGGACGGCCGCCAGTGCCTCGGCGACTACGTCACCAACCGTGAGACGCGGCTCTTCCACGTCGGCCGGCTGGACACCGAGACCGAGGGCATCATCATGCTCACCAACCACGGCGAGCTGGCCCACCGCCTGACCCACCCCAAGTACGGCGTGAAGAAGACCTACCTGGCCGCCATCCAGGGGCCGCTCCCGCGCGACCTGGGCAAGCGGCTCAAGGACGGCATCCAGCTGGAGGACGGGTACGCCCGCGCCGACCACTTCCGGGTCGTCGAGAACACCGGCAAGAACTACCTGGTCGAGGTGACCCTCCACGAGGGCCGCAAGCACATCGTCCGCCGGATGCTGGCCGAAGCCGGCTTCCCGGTCGAGCGGCTCGTACGGACGTCCTTCGGGCCGATCCCGCTGGGCGACCAGAAGTCCGGCTGGCTGCGCCGCCTCACCAACACCGAGGTGGGCATGCTGATGCGCGAGGTCGGTCTGTAACCCTCCTCCGTCCGCTCCACGGCCCGGGGGGGGGGGGTGGTTTTTGTTTTTTCCTTGCAAGAAGACACAAAAGGCCTCCTCTTTCCTTTTCTCCCCCCCCGTTCGCATACAAAATGCGAAAGAAAGGAGGTGTGTTTCCGAGTT
>NZ_JBHVWT010000052.1:5862-16372 GCF_042882135.1 Streptomyces sp. NPDC058240 | reverse complement strand
GGAGAAGAAAAAGGAGGTGGGTGTGCTGAGGCGTGGGTTCGGTCTGGAACCCTCCTCCGTCCGCTCCACGGCCCGCGGCCGGTTCTTTTTTTCGATTTTCAAACAGGAACCGCCCCCGGGTCTTTCTCCGTGCCCGTTCCACCTTTATAGTCAGAGTGACCATTAAGGAGGCGGGTGTGAGTCTCGCGGATTTCCTCGATCCACTGCAACAACCCCTGGTGACGGTGCTCGACACCCCGGTCAGCTGGACCGAGGTGCTCGGCTTCGGCAGCGGGGCGCTGTGCGTATGGCTCGTGGCCCGCCAGCACCTCGCCAACTGGCCGATCGGCATCGCCAACAACCTCTTCTTCATCCTGCTGTTCACCCAGTCCGGTCTGTACGCCGACGCCGGCCTCCAGATCGTCTTCATCGCCCTTGCCGCGTACGGCTGGTGGACCTGGACCCACGGGGGTGGACCGGGCTCACCGGACCTGCCGGTGCGGCGCACCACGCGCACCGAATGGACCTGGCTGCTCGCGGCGGGGGTGGCGGGGACCGTCGCCCTCACCGTCCTGCTCGACCACGCCACCGACTCGACCGTGCCCTTCTGGGACGCCCTGACGACCGCGCTGTCCCTGACGGCGACGTACGGACAGTGCCGCAAGCTCGTCGAGTCCTGGTGGCTCTGGATCGCCGCCGATGTGGTGTACATCCCGCTGTACGCGTACAAGGAGCTCTATCTGACCTCACTGCTGTACGTCGGTTTCCTGACGCTCTGCCTGCTCGGCCTGCGCAACTGGAAGCGTGATCTCGCCGGGCAGCGGCGGCAGTTGGCGGAGGCGGCGGCATGAAGCGCTTCGGGCACGGGCTGGTCCTCGGCAAGTTCTACCCGCCGCACGCCGGCCACCACCATCTCGTCCGCACCGCGCGGGACCGCTGCGAGCGGCTGACCGTCCTGGTCTGCGCCGCCTCCGTCGAGTCCGTACCACTCGCCGACCGGGTGGCCTGGATGCGGGAGGCGCACCCGGACGTACGGGTCGTCGGCGCCGTCGACGACATCCGCATGGACCTCCACGACCCGGTGATCTGGGACGCGCACATGGCCGTCTTCACCGGGGCCGTGCCGGAACCGGTGGACGCCGTCTTCACCTCGGAGTCGTACGGCGACGAACTCGCCCGCCGGTTCCGCGCCGAATCCGTCTGCGTCGACCCCGACCGCACGGTCTTCCCGGTCTCCGGCACCGCCGTCCGCAAGGACCCGGTCGGCTGCTGGGACTTCCTGGAGCCGCCCGTACGGGCCGCCCTCGCCCGCCGGGTCGTCGTCCTCGGCGCGGAGTCCACCGGCACCACGACGATGGCCCGTGCCCTCACCGACCACTACCGCGGGCGCGGCGGCGTCTGGGCGCGGACCGGTTACGTCGCCGAGTACGGGCGGGAGTTCAGCGAACAGAAACTGGCCGCCCTGTGCGCCCGCCGGCCCGGCGCCCAGTGGGAGGACGTCGCCTTCACCACCGACGACTTCCCGCTGATCGCCGAGACGCAGAACGCCAAGGAGGAGGCGGCCGCGCGCACCGGGTCGCCGGTGCTCTTCTGCGACACCGACTCCTTCGCCACCACCGTCTGGCACGAGCGGTACATCGGCGGACGCAACCCGCTCGTCGAGGAGACCGCCGACCGGGTCGCCCACCACCTGTGGCTGCTCACCGACCACGAGGGCGTCGCCTTCGAGGACGACGGACTGCGCGACGGCGAAGAGCTGCGGCCCTGGATGACCGACCGCTTCCGGGCCGAACTCACCCGTACCGGAAGGGAGTTCATCGAGCTCACCGGAACCCGCCAGGAACGCCTGGCCACCGCGGTCGCCGCCGTCGACACGCTGCTCGCCGGCAGCTGGAAATTCGCCGCGCCCCTGCCGGAGCACCGATGAGCACCGGCGCCCCCGAGGGCTACGACCCGTACGCCTTCGAACCCTTCGCCGTCACCGTCGACCTCGCCGTCTTCACGGTCCGCGACAGCCGGCTGCACGTCCTGCTCGTCGAACGGGGCGAGGACCCGTACAAGGGGCACTGGGCGCTGCCCGGCGGCTTCGTCCTGCCCCGCGAGTCCGCCGGGGCCGCCGCCCGCAGGGAGCTCGCCGAGGAGACCGGGCTGACGGAGGGCACCGTCGGCGCCCTTCACCTGGAACAGCTGCGCACCTACAGCGATCCGGACCGCGACCCCAGGATGCGGGTCGTCTCGGTCGCGTACGCCGCGCTCGTACCCGACCTGCCCGAGCCGCGCGGCGGCGGCGACGCGGCCGGCGCCCAGTGGTGGGACGCCGGAGCGCTCGGCCCGCTCGCCTTCGACCACGACCGCATCCTCGCCGACGCGCACGACCGGATCGGCGCCAAGCTCGAGTACAGCTGTCTGGCCACCGCCTTCTGCCCGCCCGAATTCACCCTGGGAGAACTCCAGCAGGTGTACGAGACGGTCTGGGGCGTCGAGCTGGACCGGCCCAACTTCCGGCGCAAGGTCCTCACCACGCCCGGCTTCGTCCAGGCCGTGGAGGGATCGCCGCGCCGCACCGGCGGACGGGGGAAACCGGCCGCGCTCTACCGGGCGGGTGCCGCTACCGCCCTGCACCCTCCATTGCTGAGACCGGAAGGAAGAAGCACGTGATCGTGACCAGGACCATCACCAAGCAGGCCGCCACCGGCGCGCTGACCGGGCTCGCGCTCGGCGACGCACTGGGCTTCCCGACCGAGTTCAACAACGTGCCGTCGATCCTCGCCAAGTGCGGGCCGTGGCGCCTGATGCGGCTGCCGAAGCCGGCGATCGTGACCGACGACACCCAGATGACGCTGGCCCTGGGGCGGGGCATCCGTACCGCCATGGACCGCGGGCTGCTCACCCCGCTGCGGCTGGTCCGCCCGGTGCGCGAGGAGTTCGTCGACTGGTACCACTCGCCCGACAACAACCGCGCCCCCGGCCGCACCTGCATGACCGCCTGCCGCCTGCTCGACAGCGACCGGCTCTGGCAGGAGGCCAGCCAGACCGGCTCCAAGGGCTGCGGTGCCAACATGCGGGTCGCGCCGATCGGACTCGTACCCGGGCTGAGCGACGAACAGCGCTCCGGCGCCGCCCAGTTGCAGGCGGCCCTCACCCACGGGCACCCGACCGCGCTCGCCGCGTCCGACCTGACGGCCCGCGCGGTGTACCTGCTGGCGCAGGGGGCGGAGCCGATGGGCCTGATCGGGCAGTTGCGTTCGTACGCCTACGAGAACAGCGGCCGGTACCTCACGCGCTGGCTCGGCGACCTCTGGCGGTACGCGGGCGACTCCTCGCCCGAGCTGTACATCCAGCGCGGCTGGGACGAATGCCTCACCGCCCTGGCCCGCGTCCAGGACGCGCTGTACGACCCCTCCCCGGAGACCGACCCCTGCGAGCTGACCGGTGACGGGTGGATCGCCGAGGAGGCCCTGGCCACGGCCCTGCACTGCTTCCTCCTCTTTCCCGACGAGCCCGTCACCGCCCTCCGCCGCGCCGCCTGCACCCGGGGCGACTCCGACTCCCTCGGCTGCCTGACCGGCGCGTTCGCCGGGGCGCACCTGGGGGCCGGGGCCTGGCCCAAGGAGTGGTCGGAGCGGATCGAGTACCGCAGCGATCTGCTGTCGCTGGGGGCGCTCTGGGATTCTTGACCCATGCGCATGGACACCAAGCACCTCAGGGAGGCCGGGCTGCCGGTCACGGACCTCGGCCCGGTCGTCGCCGAGGAGCGTCACCCGCTGCTGTTCGCCACGGTCTCCGGGGCGCATCTGTACGGGTTCCCCTCCAAGGACTCGGATGTGGACCTTCGGGGGGTCCATCTCCTGCCCGCGGAGGACCTCGTGGGACTGCGCGAGCCCGAGGAGACGCGCTCGCGGATGTGGGACCGGGACGGGATCGAGATGGACCTCGTCACGCACGACCTGCGGAAGTTCGTCCGGCTGATGCTGAAGCCGAACGGCTATGTGCTGGAGCAGCTGCTCTCGCCGCTGGTCGTGCACACGAGCGGGACGCACACGGAACTGGTGGACCTGGCGCCGGGTGTGCTCACCCGCAACCACGCCCACCACTACCGGGGATTCGCCAACACCCAGTGGCGGCTCTTCGGGAGGACCGGTGAACTGAAGCCACTGCTGTACACGTTCCGGGCGCTGCTCACCGGGATCCACCTGATGCGCAGCGGCGAGGTGCGGGCGCATCTGCCGACCCTCCTCGGGGAGGTGGCGGCGCCCGCGTATCTGCCCGAGCTGATCGAGGCGAAGGCCGAGGCCGAGCGCGGGGGAGCGGGGGACATGGCCGGCGCGGCGGTGTCCCGGGACGTCGAGGCGCTGCACGGGGTGCTGGACCGGGCCCAGGCGGAATCGGGGCTTCCCGAGAGGGCCGGCGGGTTCGAGGAGCTGCACGACCTCGTGGTGCGGGCACGGTTGACGGGGCGGGCGTCCTAGAGGCCGCCCACGGCGTCCCCGCCGGGCCAGGACACGGACGCCCGGCGGGTGCGGATCAGGAAGTCCTCCACCCGGGCCCGGTCCGGCTCCGGCGGGAGCGGGGAGTTCTTCGCGGCCTCGTCGTCCTCCTCGGTGAGACGGTTCATGCGGCGTTCGACCTCCGCCCACGGCACCTCGCCCCGCTTCACCGCCAGCAGCTCCTCCCGGGCCGCGCCCACCTCGATCGTGAGCTCGCCCGTGCGCAGCAGGTCCCGGCCGGCGGTCAGCAGCCGCAGCAGATGCATGGCGTGCTTCCAGCGCGGCGCCCCGTGCTGCCGTACGTCCGCCTCCAGCTTCTTGCGCTGGCCCGAGGCGTAGCGGACGAAGGTCTGGTGGGCCAGCCGGGAGAGGAACGCGCCGCGCAGGGAGAGGAGTTCACGGCCCACGGCGTCGGCGTGTTCCACCAGCGGTGAGTGCAGGCATTCCAGCACATTGGGGTTGGCGCGCAGCGCCAGCTCGCAGAAGCGTTCCAGCTCCCACGAGAACTGCTCCTGTGCCGGGCCCTCGACATGCGGCGGCGGCTTCTCGAACCGCCAGAACAGCGGGGTCGGCGCGAGGAACACGCCGCGCCGGTCGGTGTCGCTCCCCTCCGTGGCGAGCCCGAAGGCGCGTGAGCCCATCACGCAGGAGTAGACCGTGTGGTCGCGTACGAGAGCCTCGGGATCAGGGGTGATCATGCCGGCGAGAGTACGTGAGCGAAAACGGGTTGCACCGGGGATATCGGGACGGCCCTCAGGCGCCCGCTCAAGTGGCAGAAGCCCGGGTTCTGATCGACATTGTCGATAAATCATCCCCTCTGGAAAGGCAGAACCATGGCAGGAAACGATCTCGGCAGCCTGCTGGGCGGCTTGCTGGGCGGCGGCGGCCAGAGCGGCGGCTCGGGCGGCGCGGGGAACATCCTCGGCGCGCTGCTGGGCGCGCTCGGCGGTGGCCAGGGCGGAACGGGCGGCGGTGGCAACGCGCTCGAAGGGCTGATCGGGATGCTCACCAGATCCGGCCTCGTCGACCAGGCGCAGTCCTGGGTCGGCACCGGTGCGAACCAGGCGGTCAGCGGCGCCCAGATCAGCGAGGCGCTGCCGGACGAGACCCTGCAGAAGGTCGCCCGGGAAGCGGGGGTCAGCACCGAGCAGGCGGCCGACGAGATCGCCCGGTCGCTGCCGACAGCGGTCGACAAGCTGACTCCTTCGGGCGAGGTGCCGGAGGGCCGCTCGATCGAGGAACTGGTCCGGGAGCAGCAGCTCTGACGGCGAGAGCGGCCCGAGGGCCTGTCCGGCGCAGCGGGGCCGGGCAGGCCCTCGGGCCGTCGGCGCGTACCCGCCCCGTCTCACGGACAGAGCACCCCGGACCGCCGGCCGCGCCGCCCCTCTAGGCTGATCGGGCAGAGAGATCACGCAGGCGGACAGCAGGCGCGACACGTACGAGGAACCGAGGAGCACGACGTGGCGGTACGAGCGGTCCGCGGAGCCGTCCAGCTTGAGCAGGACGAGGCCGGGCACATGGGTGAGCGGGTCGGTGCCCTGCTCACCGCCGTCCTGGAGCGCAACAGCCTCGTCGCGGACGATCTGATCAGCATCTGGTTCACGGCCACCCCCGACCTGCACAGCGACTTCCCGGCCGCCGCCGCACGCGGGCTCGGTATCGTCGACGTACCGCTGATCTGCGCCCAGGAGCTGGACATCGAGGGGGCCATGCCCCGTGTGGTGCGCATACTCGCGCACGTCGAGACGTATCTTCCCAAGTCCGAGATCGCCCACGTGTACCTCGGTGCCACCGCCGCACTTCGCAAGGACATCGCCCAGTGAGAACCGCCGTCGTCATCGGAACGGGCCTCGTCGGCACTTCCGCAGCCCTCGCCCTCGCCGGGCGCGGCATCCATGTCCACCTCGTCGATCACGACCCCCAGTCGGCCCGCACCGCGGCCGCGCTGGGTGCCGGTACGGACGAGGCGCCCGACGGCCCCGTGGACCTGGCGATCATCGCCGTGCCGCCCGCCCACGTGGCCTCGGTGCTGGCCACCGCCCTGCGGGACGGCATCGCCCGCGGCTACCTCGACGTCGCCAGCGTGAAGGGCGGCCCGCGCCGCGAGCTGGAGGCCCTCGGCCTCGACCTCACGCCGTACATCGGCACGCATCCCATGGCCGGCAAGGAGCGGTCGGGCCCCCTCGCCGCCACCGCGGATCTGTTCGAGGGCAGGCCCTGGGTCCTGACTCCGACCCGTGACACCGACACCGAGGTCCTCAACCTCGCCCTGGAACTGGTCGCGCTCTGCCGCGCCGTCCCGGTCGTCATGGACGCCGACGCGCACGACCGGGCCGTCGCCCTGGTCTCCCACACCCCGCAGCTGATCTCGTCGATGGTCGCCGCCCGCCTGGAGGAGGCCGACGAGACCGCCGTACGCCTCTGCGGCCAGGGCATCAGGGACGTCACCCGGATCGCCGCCTCCGACCCCCGGATGTGGGTGGAGATCCTCTCCGCCAACCCCGGCCCGGTCGCCGACGTGCTGGCCGGGGTCGTCGCCGACCTGGACGAGACGGTACGGGCGCTGCGCGGCCTGCAGTCCGACGACGACGACCGGCGCCGCGAAGGCACCGAGGGCATCGAGGACGTCCTGCGCCGCGGCAACGCGGGCCGGGTCAGGGTGCCGGGCAAGCACGGGACCGCCCCCACCGCGTACGAGATGGTGTCCGTGCTCATCAGCGACCGGCCGGGCGAACTGGCAGGGATCTTCGCCGACGCCGGACGGGCCGGGGTCAACGTCGAGGACGTGCGCATCGAGCACGCCACCGGGCAGCAGGCCGGCCTGGTCCAGCTGATGGTCGAGCCGAGCGCGGCCCCCGCACTGAGCGCGGCGCTGCGCGAGCGGGGCTGGTCGATACGCCAGTAGCCCGGGGCGGCGGGGCCGGAAGGCCGTTGTCCACAGGGGTGCAGAGACCCGCTCCGACACTCGGTAACCTTGTGCGGGGCGGGTTCGCACGCGCCCCCGTCCCGCCCACCCCGTGTATTCAGGAAGGTGTCCACCACCGTGGAAACCCGTACGGCCCCGGCCGCAGTGATCGTCGCCATCGACGGGCCATCCGGCACCGGCAAGTCGAGCACGTCCAAGGCCGTCGCCGCGCAGCTCGGCCTGAGCTACCTGGACACCGGCGCCCAGTACCGGGCGATCACCTGGTGGATGCTGAACAACGGCATCGACGTGCAGGACGCGACGGAGGTGGCGACCGCGGCCGCCAAGCCGGTCATCGTCTCCGGCACGGACCCGGCCGCCCCGACGATCACCGTCGACGGTGAGGACGCCTCGGGCCCGATCCGCACCCAGGAGGTCACCTCCAAGGTCAGCGCCGTCAGTGCGGTCCCCGAGGTGCGCACCCGGATCACCGAGCTGCAGCGCAGCATCGCCGCCGCGGCCGAGCGGGGCATAGTGGTCGAGGGTCGGGACATCGGCACCACCGTGCTGCCCGACGCCGACCTGAAGATCTTCCTCACCGCTTCCCCGGAGGCACGCGCCGCCCGTCGCAGCGGAGAGGTCAAGGGCTCCGACCTCGCCGCCACCAAGGAGGCGCTGATCAAGCGGGACGCGGCCGACTCCGGCCGCAAGACCTCCCCGCTGGCCAAGGCGGACGACGCCGTCGAGGTGGACACCACCGAGCTGACCCTTCAGCAGGTCATCGAGTGTGTCGTCACCCTCGTCGAGGAGAAGCGGGCCACGAAGTGACCCAGGCCACGGGCTCGCCCTCGCCGCGCGGTGCGGCGGTCGGGCGCGGGATCGGCATCGGGCTGATGTACGGGCTGTGGAAGCCCCGCGTCCTCGGTGCGTGGCGGGTTCCCGCCTCCGGACCCGTCATACTCGCGGTGAACCACTCGCACAACATCGACGGTCCGATGCTGATGGGCACCGCGCCCCGGCCCGTCCACTTCCTGATCAAGAAAGAGGCGTTCGTCGGCCCGCTCGACCCGTTCCTGCGCGGAATCGGTCAGCTCAAGGTGGACCGTACGACCGTCGACCGCACCGCCATCACCCACGCCCTCGGCGTGCTGGAGAACGGCGGGGCGCTCGGGATCTTTCCCGAGGGCACCAGGGGCGAGGGCGACTTCGCCTCCCTGCGTGCCGGGCTCGCGTACTTCGCGGTACGCAGCGGGGCGCCGATCGTGCCCGTGGCCGTCCTGGGAAGCACCGAGCGCCGCGGACGGTTGATATCGGCACTGCCGCCGCTGCGCAGCCGGGTCGATGTCGTCTTCGGCGATGCCTTCGAGGCGGGCGACAGCAGCGGGCGGCGTACGCGCAAGGCGCTGGACGAAGCGACGGTACGGATCCAGGGGCGGCTGACCGCCCATCTGGACGAGGCCAGGCGTTTCACCGGGCGCTGGGTAAGACTTGAGTAGTGGGCCGCGTGTTCGTGGCCCATCGATGATGATGCAAAGAGGAACGGACTTCATGAACGACCAGATTCACTCCGACGGCTCGGACCATGAGCACGGAGCACTTGGCGACGCCGAGTACGCGGAGTTCATGGAGCTCGCCGCGGAGGAGGGCTTCGACCTCGAAGAGGTCGAGGGCGCGATCGACGAGGCCGGTCACGGACCGCTGCCCGTGCTCGCCGTCGTCGGCCGCCCCAACGTCGGCAAGTCGACGCTGGTGAACCGGATCATCGGCCGCCGTGAGGCGGTCGTCGAGGACAAGCCGGGCGTCACCCGCGACCGCGTCACCTATGAGGCCGAGTGGGCGGGCCGCCGCTTCAAGGTCGTCGACACCGGCGGCTGGGAGCAGGACGTGCTGGGCATCGACGCCTCCGTCGCCGCCCAGGCCGAGTACGCGATCGAGGCGTCCGACGCGGTCGTCTTCGTGGTCGACTCGACCGTCGGCGCGACCGACACCGACGAGGCCGTCGTCAAGCTGCTGCGCCGGGCCGGCAAGCCGGTCGTCCTGTGCGCCAACAAGGTCGACGGACAGAGCGGCGAGGCGGACGCCACCGCGCTGTGGTCGCTGGGTCTCGGCGAGCCGCACCCGGTCTCCTCGCTGCACGGCCGCGGCACCGGCGACCTGCTCGACGCCGTGCTCGAAGCGCTTCCCGAGGCCCCGGCGCAGCGCTTCGGCACCGCGATCGGCGGCCCGCGCCGGATCGCGCTCATCGGCCGTCCGAACGTCGGCAAGTCCTCGCTGCTGAACAAGGTGGCGAACGAGGACCGCGTCGTCGTCAACGAGCTCGCCGGCACCACCCGCGACCCGGTCGACGAGCTGATCGAGCTCGGCGGCATCACCTGGAAGTTCATCGACACGGCCGGCATCCGCCGTCGCGTCCACCTCCAGGAGGGCGCGGACTACTACGCCTCGCTGCGTACCGCCGCCGCCGTGGAGAAGGCCGAGGTCGCCGTCGTCCTGATCGACGCGGGCGAGTCCATCAGCGTCCAGGACCAGCGCATCATCACCATGGCCGTGGAGGCCGGGCGTGCCCTGGTGATCGCTTACAACAAGTGGGACACGCTCGACGAGGAGCGCCGTTACTACCTGGAGCGGGAGATCGAGACGGAGCTCGCGCAGATCGCGTGGGCCCCTCGGGTCAACGTCTCGGCCGTCACCGGCCGGCACATGGAGAAGCTCGTCCCGGCGATCGAGACCGCCCTCGCCAGCTGGGAGACCCGCATCCCCACCGGTCGGCTGAACGCCTTCCTCGGCGAGATCGTCGCCTCCCACCCGCACCCCGTCCGCGGTGGCAAGCAGCCCCGGATCCTCTTCGGCACCCAGGCCGGTACCAAGCCGCCGCGCTTCGTGCTGTTCGCCTCGGGCTTCCTGGAGCACGGCTATCGACGGTTCGTCGAGCGCCGGCTGCGTGAGGAGTTCGGCTTCGAGGGCACCCCGATCCACATCTCGGTGCGGGTCCGCGAGAAGCGCGGCCGCAACAAGTAGCGCGCAACGGCGTACGACAGAGCCCCGGACCGTCTCGCATCCGAGACAGTCCGGGGCTCTTTTTCAGGGTCCGGCCCCCCTCGAGCCCCGGGGTAGGGTCTCGGGCTTGGTGTTTCCTGAG
>NZ_JBHVWT010000052.1:0-5852 GCF_042882135.1 Streptomyces sp. NPDC058240 | reverse complement strand
GGGGGTTTGTCTGCGAGGACGCCTAGATCACCTTTTTGGTGGGTGTCGGAGAGAGCTGCGACGGAAGCGGGGGGTGAGAAGCGGCCGCCGACGCGGCTCTGGCTCTTTTCGTATTGGGGCCCGTCCGGGGCTCTGTCGCAGGGTCAGGCCCCTCGCGAGCCCGGGGGCAGGGCCGCGGGCTGGGTGCGCCCGGAGTGCCGGCCCATCCGCTGCCAGGACCCGAGGCCGCCGCTGTGCGTGCCGGTGCCGCTGCTGTGTCCGGTGGCCCCGCCTGTCACGGCGAGACCGGTGGAGAAACCGGCGGAGTGGCCGGAATGGCCGCCCAGCGGGAGACGGCTGCCGAAGAGCCCGGTGCCGAAGGCCATGAAGCCGAGATTCTCCTCGCCGCTCCGATCACCCGGCAGCGCCCGGAACGAACGGCGGTACTCGGAGTACAGCGCGTCGTAGATCGGGGTGTGGGACTGACCGCCCGAGGGGTCCTGCGAGGGCCGCATGGCAGGAATCGGGCTCGGGCGCTGGTGGGAGGAGTCGTATGAGTGCACGTATGTGCCAACGACCCCGGTGTCCGTCGGATGCGGGCGCAGCGGAGAAATCGCTGTTCGCCGCTGGTGCGAGGGGCCGCCGCCCATGATCAGGTGCCGGCCAGCGGCATCGCGGCGGCCACCAGGAGCCGGTCGGCCGCGGCCTTGTCCAGAGCGTCGCGCAGCAGGTCCTCTCGTGGCTGCTGGCCGATCGATCCGGCGGGGGCGGCGAAGACGAGGACGGTCTGCGACTTGTTGGCCGCGGTCCGCCAGCCCTCGGTGACCTGGAGCGGGGCGTGCGCCTGCCACCAGGCGACCGGTGCGCCGCCGGTGCCCGGCTGGAGCACGGCGTGCAGCTGCCCCATGGCGAGCAGGATCGACCAGCCGTGCAGCACGGCGGGCACCTGGTCCATCCGGTGGACCGGGTGGAAGCCCTGTTCCAGCAGGAGCTGGAGAAATTCGTCGCCCCGGCTGCCGTCCGTGCCCGGACGGGCGATCGCCCCGGTCGGCTCGACGACGAGGGCCGGGTGGAGCTCGTCGTCGATCAGGACGAGGCCGCTGGTGATCCCGAGGACGGCCTGGTCGGCGGGGAGGTTCTGCGGCTGCGCCGCGCCGCTGCCGGAATCGCCGGAGCCCTCGGTGCCGGTGATGCTGCGTACGGCGCCCTGCAGCTGCTCCTCGGCGACCTGGACCACCTGCGAGGGGATGCACGTCGCGTGGGCGAAGGCGAGGACGGCGGTCTCGTCGCCGACGAAGAGCACCGTGCTGGTGCGTTCCTGCTCGGAGTCGCCAGGGGTGCGGCAGGAAGTGCAGTCGTAACTGCCCGGGGCGTTGTCGCCGACAAGCAGCCGGTCGGCTTCGGCGTCGCCGATCTCGGCGCGTACGTCCTCGCTGACGTCGAGCATGCGCGGCACGGGTGGCTCCTCGAACTCGGTGCGTGCGCCGGGCGGTTCCCGGCTCATGGAAATGACAACGGGTGAGCCGCAGTCGGGGTCACGCGAGAAAGGGAACGTAATCGAACCAACCGGCGCAGAGGGTGAATCTCGGGATCTTTGAGGCTGATTTGAGCGTATTTTTCCGGACCTGGTGGGGCGCGATGTGGTCGACTCGATCACGAGCCGGTGCGCCGATACATCGACAAAACGGGAAAGTGGGCGAGTTTACGGCTGACCGAAATTCGTCCCTACGTGGAGTGAACCGTCGACCGGCCTACGCCGTCATGCCAAGTGCAGCCTGCCGCTGACCAGCCGAACCGGGAGACATGGCGTTTCATGCACATTTCTTTCCTGCTCCACAACGCCTATGGAGTCGGGGGCACGATCCGCACGACGTTCAATCTCGCCGGGGAGCTGGCCGGGCACCATGACGTCGAGATCGTGTCGGTCTTCAGGCACCGCGACGTTCCCGCGCTGGGCGCTCCCGAAGGGGTGCGCATGAGCCACCTCGTCGATCTGCGGAAGAAGAGCCCGACGTACGACGGCGACGCCGCCGAATACGCCCGTCCCGCGACCGTGTTCCCGCGCGGCGACAGCAGATACCGGCAGTACAGCAGGCTGAGCGATGCACGGGTGGCGGGCCATCTGCGTTCCCTGGAGGCGGACGTCGTGGTCGGAACCCGGCCGGGGCTCAATGTGCACATCAGTAGGCAGGCCCGCCGAGGCCCGGTCCTGATCGGGCAGGAACACCTCACCCTCGACAGCCACGGCTACCGGCTCCGCCGCGAGATCGGGCACCGCTACGCCCTGCTCGACGCGATCACCACCGTCACCGAGGCCGACGCCCAGGCCTACCGGACCGGGTTCAAGCTGCCCGGCGTACGCATCGAGGCCATTCCCAACAGCGTGCCCGCGCCGACGGTCGCGCCCGCCGACGGCGACCACAAGTGGGTGATCGCCGCGGGCCGGCTGCACAAGGTCAAGCGGTACGACCTGCTCGTCCGGGCGTTCGCCGACGTGGTCGCGGTCCGCCCGGACTGGCGGCTGCGCATCTACGGCGGCGGTGACGCGACCGGGAACGAACGAGAGGCGCTGCTCACGCTCATCGCCCAACTCGGCCTGCACAACCACGTGTTCCTGATGGGCCCGGTCAATCCGCTGGAGGCCGAGTGGCCCAAGGGGTCGATCGCCGCGGTCACTTCGGACCGCGAGTCCTTCGGCATGACCATCGTCGAGGCGATGCGCTGCGGGCTGCCGGTCGTCGCCACCGACTGCCCGCACGGCCCCCGCGAGATCATCGACGACGGCACCGACGGACGGCTGGTGCCCGTCGGTGACACGGCGGCGGTGGCCGACGCCCTGCTCGGTCTGATCGAGGACGACGGGGCACGGCACCGCGCGGGGCACGCCGCGCTGGCCGCTTCGCGGCGGTTCGACCCGTCGCGGATCGCCGAACGCCATGAACGGCTCTTCACCGAACTCGCCTCGCGGGGCCCGCGCGACCGCTCGCACGGCGCGATGGGCACCACGCTGCACCGCGCCCGGGGCGCCGTGCTGGACGGGGCGTACGCCCTGCGCTACAAGGCAGCCGCCGCGATCCGCAAGGGGAAGACCGCATGACCGCCTCCGCAGGACGAAGGACACCGCGGGCCGACTGCACCGTGGGACCCGACGGCGGGATCACCTTCGATCTCGACCTCCGCCGCGGCGAGGACGAGGAGGTGCCCGAACTGCTTCTCCGGCTGCGCGGCGCCAAGGGTCCGGACGGCGACGGCAGGACCGTACGGCTGTCGCTGAGCCCGCTGCGCGACGGCCGGCTGCGCGCGGTGCTGCCGGGGACCACGGAAGCCGCCGAGGGCCGCTGGGACGTCTACCTGCGGGAGCCGGGCGCGGGCGACGACGGGGCGGTGGCCGTCGAGCCCGGGATCAGGGACCTGCGACTGCTCGTCGACCACGCACCGGGGGCCGGGCGGATCGCGGTCCGTATCCCGTACCCGACCCTCGACGGCCGGCTCGCCGTGCGCTGCTGGCTGCGCGCACCGCACGCCGAGGCCGGACCGGTGACCTTCGACGGGACCGGGATGACCGTCGAGGGCACGCTGTACGGGACCGGTCTCGGCACCGATGCCCGTGTCGAGGCGCGACTGCCCGGTGCCGACGGCCGGGTCCTGCGGGTGCCGGTCACCGGGCAGCCAGGCGGCTTCGCCTTCACGCTCCCCCTCGACCGGCTGGCCGATGGGGCCGTCACCGCGCAGCAGCTGTGGACGCTCTGGCTGATCCCGGGGGCGGCGGAGGGCGAGCCGGCCGGCGGCGTACGGATCTCCCGCATCCTCGACGACATCTGGGACCGCAAGAAGATCTTCGTCTACCCGGGCCGCAGCGCGGGGGAGGGCACTCGGGCCACCCCCTGCTACTCCACCGACAACGACCTCTGCGTACGGCTCGAACCGGAACCGGCGCCTTAGAGGCTGTCGGGTGACCTCGGACCGGGCGGCCACGCCCTGGCACGCACGCTTCCCGCGTTGTCGTCGGTCGACGACGCTCCGCGTCGCCTCCCTCCTCCGCCTTGGAATCGCACGCACCAGACCGCGTCCGCTTTTCCGATCCGAGGTCACCCGACAGCCTCTTAGGGCCTGTCGTTCGGATCAGGCCGGGCTCGCGTGTCCTGGACCCCGCCAGGGGTTGCGGACGCGGGCTGTCCGCAACCCCTGGCAGACTCGCCCCATGTTGGAGACCTCGGCACGACTGCTGCGTCTGCTCTCACTGCTCCAGGCGCACCGCGACTGGTCCGGCGCCGATCTCGCCGATCGGCTTGGAGTCACCCCGCGGACCGTCCGGCGTGACGTCGACAAGCTGCGCGAACTGGGCTACCCGGTCAACGCCAGTCCCGGCACCGGCGGCGGGTACCAGCTCGGCGCCGGTGCCCAGCTGCCGCCACTGCTCCTGGACGACGAGGAGGCCGTCGCCGTCGCGGTCGGCCTGCGCACCGCGGCGGGCAACGGCGTCGAGGGCATCGGCGAGACCTCCGTACGCGCCCTGGCCAAGCTCGAACAGGTGCTGCCGGACCGGCTCCGGCGCCGGGTTAACGCGCTGAACACCTTCACGGTGCCCTTGCTCCGCGGGCCCGGTGCGTCGGTCGCCGACGCGGGTGTCCTGACCGAACTCGCCGGGGCCTGCCGGGACGCCGAACGGCTGCGCTTCGAGTACCGGGACCACTCCGGCTCCGTCTCGCGGCGGACCGTCGAACCCCACCGGCTGGTGTGTACCGAGCGCCGCTGGTATCTCGTCGCCTGGGACCTGGACCGCGCGGACTGGCGTACGTTCCGGGCGGACCGGATCACCCCTACACCGCCGTACGGACCGAGGTTCGTCCCCCGTGACGCACCCGCCGAGGATCTGGCCGCCTATGTCTCGAAGGGGATCTCCACGGGGGCGTACCCGACGCAGGCGGTGGTCCGGCTGAAGGCGGGGATCGAGCGCGCGGCCGAGCGGGTCTCGCCCTCGGCCGGGGTGCTGGAGGCGGTCGACGCCGACACCTGTCTGCTGCGCACCGGGGCCGCCACCCTGGACGTGCTGGTCATCCACGTGATGATGCTCGGGATCGACTTCGAGGTGGTCGAACCACCGGCGCTCCAGGACGCGATCAGGGTGGCGAGGGACCGGCTGTCCAGGGTCCTGGAGTGAGCCCTGCCTGCGACAACGCCATACCGGCGGTCGGGGTTGCCCGCTATACCGGTGGCAGTCGACGGCCGTCCCCGTGTCCCGGCGCGAATATTGTGACCAAAGGATAAGGCCGCCATAAGGAAGCGTGAATTCCCGGCGACCTGCTCATTTACGCAGGTTATTCGGCGCGGGAATTCCACCCGCTCGATACGGGATATTCCGCTCCGATTTCGGGCCTTCCGCGTGATCGATTTCCGGCTTGTGTGATTACTGTGTGTCCGGTCCCCGGGGCACGGCTTCGGGTGGCGTGATTCATACGGCGCGCGTGTCGTGATCCTGTGACACAAGCGTGACCGGCAGGGAACGTGGGGATGCCCGGCGGCGGCAGGCGCCCCGGCTTCCGTCGCCGCCCGCGGCCGCCTACGGTGAGGTGCATGGCACCCATACCGACCCCTCCCGTCCAGCCCGACGACGCCCCCGGTGAGTACGTCGGCCTCGCCGCCGACGCCGCCGAACGGCGGGCCCGCAGCCATGGCTGGACCACCGTCAGATCCCTGCCGCCGGGCGCGATCATCACCATGGAGTTCCGGAGCGGACGGATCAACTTCGAGGTCGACGCCGCCGTCGTCACCCGCTGCTGGCTGGGCTGAGACCTCCCGCGCCCCTGGGCCGCCCGGCCCCGGACCCCAGGAAGGGGGGGGGGGGGAGGGGGAACAGGGGGGGGGGGTGGGCT
>NZ_JBHVWT010000051.1:0-36253 GCF_042882135.1 Streptomyces sp. NPDC058240 | reverse complement strand
TCAACCGCCACCACCTCCAACACCCGCACCAACCGCTCAACAACCCCCACCACCGACACCCGATCGAACAGATCGACCGCGAACTCCACACTGCCGTCCAGTCCGTCCGGGGTCTCGGCGAGAGTGAAGGAGAGGTCGAACTTGGCCGTGTCCAGGCGGACCGGCTGCCGGCTCACCTCGATGCCGGGCAGTTCGAGATCGGCCGACGGAATGTTCTGGAGTTGCAGTGACACCTGGAAGAGCGGGTGGCGGGCCATGGAGCGCGCCGGGTTGAGCACCTCGACCAGCCGCTCGAAGGGCACATCCTGGTTCGCGTACGCCGCCAGGTCGGTCTCCCGGACCCGCTCCAGCAGTTCGCCGAAGGTCGGGTCGCCCGACACGTCGGTGCGCAGCACCAGCGTGTTGATGAAGAAGCCGACCAGATCGTCCAGTGCCTCGTCCGTACGCCCCGCGATGGGAGAGCCGAGCGCGATGTCCGTGCCGGCGCCGAGGCGGTGCAGCAGGGTGGCCAGGGCGGCCTGGACGACCATGAAGAGGCTCGTGCCGGACGTGCGGGCGAGCTCGGCCAGGCGGGCGTGGAGTTCGGCCGGGATGCGGAAGCCGATGGTGTCGCCGCGGTAGCTCATCTCCGCCGGACGCGGACGGTCCGTCGGCAGCGCCAGCTCCTCCGGCAGCCCCGCCAGCGCACCCCGCCAGTAGTCGACCTGCCGGGACAGCTCACTGACCGGATCGTCCTCGTCACCGAGAACGTCGCGCTGCCACAGCGTGTAATCGGCGTACTGCACCGGCAGCGGAGTGAACCGGGGCGCGCTGCCGTCGAGTCGGGCCGCATAGGCCTCGCCGAGGTCACGCGCGAGGGGGGCGAGGGACCAGCCGTCACCCGCGATGTGGTGCACCACGAGGAGCAGGACGTGGTCGTCGGGCGCGACGGTGATCAGGTGTGCGCGGACCGGGATCTCGCGGACCACGTCGAAGCCCTCGGCCGCGGTCCTCGCCAGGGTGTCGTCGAGTGTGACAGGTGTGGCGTCGAGCTGGTGCAGCCGGGGCCGGGCGGCCGGGTCTGCGGCGTCGAGGACGAGCTGCCGGGGGCGGCCGTCGACATCGGGGAACAGGGTGCGCAGGGCCTCATGGCGTACCGTCACATCGGCGAGTGCGGCCTCCAGCGCGGCCGTGTCGAGGCTGCCGCGCAGCCGCAGGGAGAGGCCCAGGTTGTAGGTGCCGCTGGGGCCCTCGAAGTGGCCGAGGAACCAGAGGCGACGCTGTGCGTGCGAGAGGGGGATCTCGACGGGCCGGGTACGCGGGCGGACGGACTCGCGTGCACCGGCCGCGCCGTCGAGGGCGGCGGCGAGGGCCACGACGGTGGGGGTCTCGAAGAGTGCGCGCACGGTGAGTTCGACGCCGAGGACGGAACGGATGCGGCTGATCAGCCGGGTGGCGAGGAGCGAGTGGCCGCCGAGGTCGAAGAAGCCGTCGTCGATGGAGACCGACGCCAGGTCGAGTACCTCCGCGAACAGACCGCACAGCACGCTCTCCTGGCGGGTGCGCGGGGCCCGGCCCTCGCCGGTGCCGCCGAAGTCCGGGGCCGGGAGGGCCTTGCGGTCGAGCTTGCCGTTCGTCGTCACCGGCAGCGCGTCGAGCAGGAGCACGGCCGCCGGAACCATGTAGTCGGGCAGCCCGGCGGCGATGTGCGCGCGCAGTTCCACGGGGTCGGCGGTGTCCGAGGCCGGGACGGCGTAGGCGACGAGGCGCTTCTCGCCCGGCTGGTCCTCGCGGACCACGACGGCGCCCTGGGCGACGCTCTCGTGCCCGATGAGGAGGGCTTCGATCTCGCCGAGCTCGATACGGAAGCCGCGGATCTTGACCTGGTCGTCCACGCGCCCGAGGTACTGGAGCTCTCCTTCGGCGGTCCACCGGACGAGGTCACCGGTGCGGTACATCCGGGCCCCGGGGGCGCCGTGGGGGTCCGCCGTGAAGCGTTCGGCCGTCAGTCCGGGGCGGCCGAGATAGCCGCGGGCCAGTCCCGCGCCCGTGAGGTAGAGCTCACCGGCGACACCGGCAGGCACCGGGTGCAGGGAGGCGTCCAGTACGTACACACGGGTGTTGGTGATGGGGCGGCCGATCGGCGGCGCACCGGTGCCCTGCTGGAGCGGTGCGCTCATGGTGGCGCAGACCGTCGACTCGGTGGGGCCGTAGGCGTTGACCATGCGGCGGTCGGCGGACCAGCGGGCGACGAGTTCGGTGGAGCAGGCCTCACCGGCGGTGACCAGGCTCATGCCTTCGGGGAGCCGGGCGTCGCCCATGGCGGCGAGCACGACGGGCGGCAGAGTGGCGTGGGTGACCCGCTGCTCGGCGAGGAGTCCGCCGAGGGGTTCGCCGGCGGCCAGCCGTTCGGCCGGCGCGAGGACCAGGGCGGAGCCGCAGAGCAGCGTGGTGAGGATCTCCCAGATCGAGGCGTCGAAGCTGGGCGAGGAGAACTGCAGCACGCGGTGGCCGGCGCCGCCTCCGAACGCGCCGCGGTGCGCGGCGGCCATGCTGGCGACACCGTTGTGGCTGACGACGACGCCCTTGGGGCGGCCGGTGGAGCCCGAGGTGTAGATGATGTACGCGGCGTCGAGCGGCACGAGACCGGTCGGCGGGAGCCCGTCCGCGGGGAGCTGCACCTCGTCGAGCAGCACTCGTTCCGGCCCGTCGTCGGGCAGTGCGGACTGGAGTGCGGTGCTGGTGAGGACGAGGGCGGGGCGGGCGTCGCCGAGGATGTACGCGATCCGCTCGGCCGGGTAGGCGGGGTCGACCGGCACATAGGCCGCTCCGGCCTTCATCGTCGCGAGGAGGGAGACGATCGTGTCGACGGAGCGGCCGAGGGCCACGGCCACGGAGTCGCCGCGGCCCACACCACGGTCGTGCAGCAGCCGGGCGAGACGCGCCGCCCGGGTGTCGAGCTCGCGGTAGGTCAGCGCGATGTCCTCGAAGACGAGGGCGGTGGTGTCGGGCGCGTTGCGGACCTGCTCGGCGAAGAGCTCCGGGGCGGTGGCGTCCGGGACGTCGAGCGCGGTGTCGTTCCAGGCCACCAGGACCCGGTCGCGCTCGTCCTCGGCGAGGACGTCGACGGCGCCGATCCGGGTGTCGGGGTCGGCGGTGACGGCCTCGAACAGCCGCAGGAACCGGTCACCGATAGTGCGTACGGTCTCCGGGTCGAACAGGTCGAGGGCGAACTCGATCCGGCCCTCGACCCCGGCGGGCCTGCCGTCCTCGGTGAAGCGCTCCCCCAGCCGGAAGGAGAGGTCGAACTTGGCGGTGTCGGTCTCCAGGTTCCGTGCCGCCGTCGCGGTCAGCCCCGGGAGGTCGAGCACCGGTGCGGCGTTGTCCTCCAGGGCGAGAGTGACCTGGGCGAGGGGGTGCCGGGCCAGTGAGCGGACCGGGTTGAGGATCTCCACCAGGCGCTCGAAGGGCACGTCCTGGTTCGCGTACGCCGCGAGGTCGGTGTCCCGGACCCGCTCCACCAGCTCACGGAAGCTCGGGTCTCCGGACAGATCCGTACGCAGGACGAGGGTGTTGACGAAGAAGCCGACGAGATCGTTCAGGGCCTCGTCCGTACGGCCGGCGATGACCGTGCCGACGGGGATGTCCTCGCCCGCGCCGAGGCGTCCCAGCAGCGCGGCGAGCGCGGCCTGCGCGACCATGAAGACGCTGGCCCCGCTCTCCTTGGAGAGGGCGATCAGCCGCTCGTGGACCTGCGGGGTGAGCCGGAGGTCGAGATGGCCTCCCCGGTGGCTCGCGACGGCCGGGCGGGGACGGTCGCCGGGGAGGGCCAGCTCCTCGGGCAGTCCGGCGAGTGCGTCCTTCCAGTGGGCGATCTGCTGGGCGAGCACGCTCTGCGGGTCGTTCTCGTCGCCCAGCAGATCCTGCTGCCAGAGGGTGTAGTCGGCGTACTGCACCGGCAGCGGGTCGAACCGCGGTGCGTCGCCCCCGAGCCGGGCCGTGTACGCATGGCTCAGGTCACGGGTGAACGGTGCCACCGACCAGCCGTCGCCCGCGATGTGGTGCACCACGACCAGCAGGACGTGCCGCCCGGGGGCGAGGGTGAACAGATGGGCGCGTACCGGGATCTCCGCGGCCAGGTCGAATCCGCGCACGGCCGCGGCGGCCAGTTCCCCATCGAGGGCTTCGTCGGTGACGTCGGCGACGACGAGCTCGGGCAGGGCGTCGGCGGGCGCGAGGATGTGCTGGTACGGCCCGCCGTCCCGGACGGGGAAGACGGTGCGCAGGCTTTCGTGGCGGGCGACCACGTCGGCCAGGGCGGCGCGCAGCGCGTCGGTGTCCGGCCGGCCGGTGAGTTCGACGGTGAGTCCGTCGTTGTACGCGGCCTCGCCACTCTCCATCTGGTTGAGGAACCACAGCCGGTTCTGCGCCGCGGACAGTGGCAGCGGCTCCGGCCTGGTCCGGGCGGAGAGGGCCTGGCGGGCCCCGGCGGCGAAGCCGAGTGCCTCGGCGAGCGTGGCGACCGTGGCGTTCTCGAAGACGGTGCGCAGTGTCAGCTCGGCCTTGAGCTCCTTCCGGATGCGGCCGACGAGCCGGGTCACCTGAAGTGAACTGCCGCCCAGCAGGAAGAAGTTGTCGTTGACGGAGAGCACGTCCGCGCCGAGCACCTCGGTGAAGAGTCGGCAGAGCGCCTCCTCCTCGGGGGTTCGCGGGGCGCGGGCCCCGGCGGCCTCGGCGGCAGGCGTCTCCTCCGGCCCCGCGGACCTGTGCCGCGGCGCGAGGCCGGCGACGTCCAGCTCGATGGAGTCCACGCGCCGGTCGGGGGCGGTGGTGCCGAGCCGGTACAGGAAGTCGAGGAACGCGCCCTGGTAGTCCTGGAGTTCGTCGCCGGTGTACAGGTCGGGGTTGGCGTCGAAGTCGATCTGCAGTCCGGTGCCGGTGCCCCGGTCGTACACGTGGAACGAGATGTCGTCGGCGGGTCCGATGGAGAGGCTGTGCGGCTTGGCGGGATGTCCGCCGAAGGAGAGGTCGTAGTCGAAGATCATGATGTTCACGTGCGGGCCGACCAGCCGCCGGTCGTCGGCGAGCATGCCGAGGTCCCTGCGCAGGTCCTCGAACTGGTAGCGCTGGTGCTTCATCGCGGCGCGCATCTCCGCGGAGACCTGGTGCAGGAGCTCCTCGACCGTGGTTCCCGGCTTGATGGCGACGCGCAGCGGCAGCACGTTGGAGACCATGCCGGGGACGCTGCGGGCGTTCTTGCCGAGGCGGGTGGAGACGGGCAGGCCGAGCACGATCTCGGGCTCGCCGGTGAGCCGTTGGAGCCAGGCGGCGACGGCCGCGACGAGGGCGGGCGGCCAGGTGACGGAGACATCGCTCGCCAGGGCTCGCAGCCGGTCGGTGTCCTCCGCGTTCAGCTGGGCGGTGCGGCGGACCAGGGAGGAGGCCAGGGAGGGCTGTTCGAGGGAGAGGCTGACCGGCTCCGGGCATTCCTTGAGCCGGTCGATCCAGTAGGCCCGGTCGGTGCCGAACCGTTCGGAGTCCCGGTAGGCGGCCTTCTCGTCCAGCAGCTGCGCCAGCGGGGCGAACGGGCTCGCCGGTATCTGCTCGCCGGCCACCAGCGCCGAGTACACGGCCGCGGTCCGGTGGACGACCATGTTGACGGTGAAGCCGTCGAGCAGCAGATGGTGGTAGCGGTGCAGCCAGAGGTGGCGGTCCTCGGCGAGCTTGAAGAGGGCGAAGAGGAAGAGCTGGTCGTGCTCGGTGTCCAGGGGCGTGGCGAAGTCCTCGGCCATCCAGGCGCGGGCGGCGGCCCACGGGTCGGGCTCGCCGCTGACGTCGACGACGTGCAGGGACCAGTCGAGACTGCCGGCAGGCACGATCCGGGCGGCGGGGCCGCCGTCGGCCTCGACGAACCGCTGACGCAGCGTCTCGGCCTCGGTGACGACGCGTCGGAGCGCGGCCTCGAACAGGGCCGCGTCGACCGGGCCACCGATTTCCAGGAATTCCCCGACGTTGAAGATCGTGTTCTGCGGATTCAACTGCTGCGCGTACCAGACGCCCGACTGGGCGGCGGTCAACGGCAGAAGGGCGCCCCGAAGGTCAGACACAACCACTCACCCTCAATGAAATGACGGAACAAGCACGGAAACGAATTGCCGAGTGACAACACAACCATGTCTAACAGTCCGGTTTCCGCCGGGACAACGGCCGTTGCAGAAAGCTGCCATCCCATGGCCGACGGTGCGTGCTAGCGTGAGAATCATGACCGGAGACACGAAATCAGAGGCCACCCTGCTCGATCACCACATGCCCATATGGCATTTCCGTGAACGGCATTGGGTGGCCGTTTCCGCACCTCGCGACGAAGTGCTGCGCGCGGCCCGCGAGATGACTTGGCGCGAAGCTCCCGTGGCGCGTTTCTTCCTGGCCTTCACCCGGAACAAACTGCAGGCCGACGGCCGGGTGCTCGACGACTTCGCGATGGGCGGCGACACCGTTCTCGGGCTGTCCGACGACGAGTTGCTCTACGGCGGCATCGGCTCCCAGGCCGGCCCGGTACGCCCGGACCGGCCCATGCCGGAGGTGTTCCGGGACTATGCGGAACCGGGCTGCACCAAGGTCGGTTTCAATATGCACTATGCCGCCGGTGTATTGACGACGGAGACCAGGATCTTCGCCACGGACGAGCAGACCCGACGCAACTTCGGGCGTTACTGGTTCCTGATCCGCATTCCGAGCGGAATCATCAGGATTGCGCTTCTCTCTGCGATCAAGCGACGGGTCGACGGCCGCCGGAAGGGTCCCGCAGGACGTTCCGGCGACCGCGCGGACGATCAGCTCTGAGAATCCCGTACGAGTTCGATGAACCGGCCTGCCGTCGAGTTGCGGTAGAAATCCTGAGTGGTGACCTTCGGCATGCCGAGTTCGCGCATCTCACGCAATACCCGGATGACGAGCAGCGAATTCCCGCCGAGTTCGAAGAAGTTGTCCTGCTCGGTCACTTCGGTGTTCAGCACATGCCCCCAGAGCTTGAGGATCTGCGCGGCCTGCGGGTCGTGCTCCGCGGCCGGCACCTCGGACGTCCCCGCCCGTTCCTCCCGCCCGGCGGCGGACGGCGCCGGTGCCGGCAAGGCGGCCGTGTCGACCTTGCCGTTGATCGTCAGCGGGATCGCCGGCAGTTCGGTGACGGAGGCCGGGACCATGTACGCGGGCAGCACGGCCCGCGCGTGGGCGAGCACATCGGCGGTCGACGCCGGACCGCGCAGCGCCACATAGGCGTCGATGCGGGCGGTCGCGGAGTCCGTGGGTACGTCGTGGTTGAGCACGGTCGCCGCGCCCGAGACCTCGGGGTGGCCCAGCAGGACGTTGCGGATCTCGTCCAGTTCGATCCGGTGGCCGCGCACCTTGACCTGGCTGTCCAGCCGTCCGAGATGGTCGAGGCCCCCGTCGGGGCGCAGCCGCCCCCGATCGCCGCTGCGGTAGATCCGGCCGCCGCCGTAGGGGTCGTCGATGAACCGTTCGGCGGTGAGTCCGGGCAGGCCGAGGTAGCGGTCGGCGACTCCGGCGCCGCCGACGCAGATCTCCCCGGCGGCGCCGACCGGCAGCAGCCGGCCACGCGGATCGCGGACCGACAGGGTCCAGCCGGGCAGCGCGGGCCCGACCCGGCGGCCGGCGGCGAGGACATCGGCGGGGGTGACGGTGTGCGCGGTGACATGGACCGTCGTCTCGGTGATACCGAACATGTTCACCAGCCGGCAGCCGGTGTGGGAGTGCCTCGCGAACCAGGGCGAGAGCATCCGGACGTCGAGCGGCTCACCGCCGAAGACCACGAGGCGTACGGCGAGATCGGTACGCCGCCGCCGGTCCACCTCGATCACCTGCGCGAACGCGGACGGGGTCTGGCTGAGCACGGTGACCCGCTCCTTCACGAGCAGCTCGTGGAAGAGTTCGGTGTCCCGGGTGACCCAGTAGTCCACGACCACCAGGCGGCCGCCGGTGAGCAGACAGCCCCAGATCTCCCAGACGGAGAAGTCGAAGGCGCTGGAGTGGAAGAGCGTCCATACGTCGTCGGCGCGGAGCGCGAAGTCCTCGCGGGTCGCGTCGAGGAGGGCGGCGACGTTCCGGTGCGGAACCACGACACCCTTGGGCCGGCCGGTGGACCCCGAGGTGTAGATGACGTACGCGGGGGCGGAGGGGTCCTCCGGAAGCGGGGTCGGCCCGGTGCCCTCGCCGAGGACACGCAGCTCGGCGGGTGTGACGACGCGTACCCCCTCGACCGCGGGGAATGCCTCGTCGACACCGCCGACCACCACGGTGGCGCCCGCGTTCTCCACCGTGTAGCGCAGCCGCTCCTCGGGGTAGCGCAGGTCCATCGGCACATAGGCGCAGCCGGCCTTGAGGACGCCGAGGAGGGTCGCCACCAGGTCGGCGTCGCGTTCCAGGGCCACGCCGACCATGCTGCCGGGCGCGACACCGAGCGCGCGCAGACCGGCCGCGGTCCGCCCGGCCCTCGCGTCGAGTTCGGCATAGGTGAGGCTGGTGTCGCCCGCGGTGACGGCCACCGCTTCGGGCCGGTCGCGTACGACATCGGCGAACAGCCCGTGCACGGTACAGTCCGCCGTCCCGGCGTCCCCGGCGGCGGGCGTGACGCCCAGGCGCAGCACCGCCTCGGTCTCCTGCGGTGTCAGCAGCTCGACCGCGTCGAGCCGCTGCTCGGCGTCGGCCGCCAACTGGGCCGCCACATGGGCCACATGGGCGGCGAACCGTTCGGCGACGGCCGGGTCGAGATCGCCCAGGTCGTGGCGGAGCACACCGGAGGCGCTGCCGTCGTCGTGCAGGGCGAAGTGCAGGACCGCGGGTAGTTCGGGGGCGAGCGACGACAGCCGGCGTTCCCCGGCGGTGGCCCGCTCGATGAGTACGCCGACGCCCGACAGGGGCAACAGGCCGCCGTCGTACGCGCCCTCCCACCCGGCCAGGAAGTCGCCGGTCCGCTGCGTCTCGTCGACCGTCGTGCCCGCGCCGTACCGCGCCAGGACCAGCGCGACCGCCCCCACCAGCAGGGCGTGCCCGGCGCGTACGGCCGTGGGCAGCGGGACCGGCACCTCGCCGGTGCGGCCCGCGTCGGCCGGAGCGCCCAGGCCCCACTCCAGAGCGGGCCGTGCTCCGTCGGTGGCCCCGGTGGTTCCCGCGCTCCATCCGAAGGTGAACCGGGGCTGCTCGAAGGTGAGTTCGTGGCGGGCCACCAGGACCAGATCCGCGTCACCGTCCGCGTACCGCAGCAGTACGGCACGGAGCGGCAGGCCGGTGACGTGCAGCGGACGCTCGGCCTCCTGCCGGACCCGGGGCCCGGCGGCCGGGTGTCCGGCCCCGAAGGGCAGGGTCTCCTCCCACAGCCGCAGCTCCGCCAGTTCCGGGCGGCCGCCGGCCGCCCGGGCGCGCAGGTGCTGTCGCAGTTCCTCGGCATCGATCGGGCCCGGCACGCGGACCACCAGGCTGTGGCAGGACCTGGCCTGACTTCTCGACATGGTCGGACTCCTGATGCAGTGCGGGAGGGACGGGGTACGTGATCCGGGCGGCGCGGGCGGTGGTTCAGCGGGCGCTGAAGCCGCCGTCGACGGTGAGGGTGGTCCCGGTGACCTGGAGCGAGTCGTTCCCGGCGAGCCAGACGGCCGCGCCGGCGATGTCCTGCGGTTCGATGAGTGTGTTCATCGGCTGGGACTGCACGAAGATCTCCTCGTGCTCGTCCACGTCGACATCGAGGGAGCGGGCGATCTCGGCGAGCATCCGGCCCTCGTGGAGGGGGTCGTCGCGGACCGAGCCGGGACACAGCGCGTTCACCCGCACCCGGAACGGCCCGTAGTCGAGCGCCGCGGCCTTGGTGAGGCCGATGAGTCCGTGCTTGGCGGCCACGTAGCCGGCGAAGTGGCGGTACCCGACGAGGCCCGCGGTCGACGCCACGTTGATGACGCTGCCCGACCGCTGCTCGATCATGGCCGGGACGACGGCCTTCATCATCCGCCAGGCACCCGTCAGGTCGATGCCGACCATCAGGTCCCACTCGTCCTCGCCGATCTCGTGCACGGCCTTGCCCGAAGGCGCGGCGATCCCGGCGCCGTTGAGCAGGACGTCGACGGTTCCGAAGCGGTCGACGGCCTGCCGCGCGACCTCCCGTACCGCTTCCGGCTCACGCACATCGGCGGCCGCGGTCACGACCGCGGCGCCCTCCTCGCGGCAGAGCTTCGCGGTGTGTTCCAGCTGGCCCGCGGAGCCCAGCGGGTACGGCACTCCGGCCAGGTCCGCCGCGACGTCGACGAGGACCAGGTCGGCGCCCTCCCGGGCGAAGCGCACGGCACAGGACCGGCCCAGCCCCCGGGCCGCGCCGGTCACCACGATGGTCTTGTCCTGGAGCAGCACGCCCTGGCCCTTCTCTGCCGTACGCGTCATGGCCGCAGTGCCGCACTGACCGCGTCGATGAGCGGCAGCGGCGACTCGGTGAGGTACATGTGCTCGCCGGCCAGGTCCACGAGGCGGAAGGCGGCGGAGGTGGCGTGCTGCCACTCGGCGGCCTGCTCCCGGCCGACCAGCCGGTCGTCGGTGCCGCGCAGCGAGGTGACGGGGGTGTGCAGCAGCTCGTCCGTGACGGGCTTGTAGTTCTCGTGCATCTCCACGTCCGCCCGCAGCATCGGCAGCAGCAGCTCCCGCATGTCCGGGTCGGCGAGGGCGTCGTGCTCGTATCCGGCGAACTCCTGTACCCGGCCGAGGAATTCGTCGTCGGCCAGTCCGGTGGCCCGTCGGCTCCGGCCGGTCCAGGGCCCCGGGGAGCCGCTCACGAAGAGGTGGCTCAGCTCGACGGCCGGGTCCTGTTCGAGTCGGCGGGCGAGTTCATAGGCGAGTACGGCGCCGAGGCTGTGTCCGAAGAGGGCGACGGGGCCGCCCCGCGTCAGGCCGGCGATGCTCGGGGCGAGCGCGTCGGCCGCGTCGATGACGTCCCGGAACGGTTCGTCGACGAACAGTTCCTCACGGCCCGGGAGCTGCAGCGGAACGATCCTCGGTGCGTGGTCGGGCAGTTCTTTCCAGGCGCGGTAGAAACCGGCGCCGCCTCCCGCGAAGGGAAGGCACACCAGTGAATGGGTCATGAGCGGCATCGCTTTCTCGGGAGCTGCGTGAGTGCCACGTTCACATCGGCCGGGCCCATGGGCAACGGGCGTTGCACATTGCTGCCAACGCCCGTTGCCCGACCGCCCGGCGGGGATGTCAGGCGGCGTCCATGGCATCGGCCAGTGACTTCGGCCGCATGTCGGTCCAGCTCGCGTTGATGTGGTCGAGGCAGGCCTGGCGGGTGTCCTCGCCGTGCGCCACGGTCCAGCCGGCCGGGACCTCGGCGAAGGCGGGCCAGAGCGAGTGCTGGTTCTCCTCGTTGACGAGGACCAGATAGCGGGCGTCGTCGTTCTCGAAGGGGTTGGTAGCCATGATCAGCCTTTCTTCGCTGTGGTCTTCAGGGCGCGGGCACGGACGGTCTCGACGAAATCGGGAAGCCGGTCCACGCCCCAGAACTTTTCGTATCCGCTGATGAAGTACGGGACTCCGAACACACCGTCGCGGTGGAGGGAGTCCAGGGCCGCGTGACCGCGCTCGCGCACCTCGGCGTTCTCATGCGCCCCGGCGAGCAGCTCCGGGTCCAGGTCCAGTTCCTTGCCGACCCGGCGCATGGTGTCGGGTTGCGAGATGTCCTCGCCGAGTTCCCAGCGGGACCGGTAGACCTCGGCGATGAACTCCCGTCCCGCGCCGAGTTCCTGGGCCACCAGATAGGCGAGGTGGGGAACCTGCCAGCGCGGTTCGGTGTCCACGGGCCACACCATGTCCAGGCCGCGGGCCCGGCACAGCCGGCGGACGTCCTGGAGGATGTAGAGGTGCTTCTCCTTGGACATCGGCACGTACGGCAGTGTGATGTTGTTGCGCTCCAGATGGTCCAGTGCGGGCTCGTCCGGCTCCCAGAACGGCAGCCATTCGATCTGCTCGGCGACATCCGGGTACTGCCCCAGCAGATCCCGGTAGGCCATCCAGGAGTAGGGGCTGCGGAACGAGAAGTACCAGCGCGGTCCTCTTCGTGCCATCACCGCCTCCAATGGGGTTGTGCGGACGGGTGGGTCAGATGGTGATGCCGCCGTCGATCTGCAGCACGGCGCCGGTGATGTACGCGGCCCGGTCGGAGACCAGATAGGCGACCAGGTCGGCGACCTCTTCCGCGGTGCCCATGCGGCGCAGCGGGATCGAGGAGAGTGCTTCCTTGCGGGCCTTGTCGTTCATCGCGGCGACCATGTCGGTCTCGATGAATCCGGGGGCGACCGCGTTGACCCGGATCCCGGACCTGCCGGCCTCCTTGGCCAGGGCGCGGGAGAAGCCGATGATCCCGGCCTTGGAGGCCGAGTAGTTGGTCTGGGTGCCGTGTCCGTACACCCCGGCGACCGAGGAGATGTTGACGATCGCCCCGGCGCGGCGCTTCATCATGCCGAAGACCACGGCCCGGCAGACGTGGTAGACGCCGTCGAGGTTGGTGTCGATGACCTGCCGCCACTGCTCGTCCTCCATCAGGACCAGCGGGTTGTCGCGGGTGATGCCCGCGGCGGTGACGGCGGCGTCGATCCGCCCCCACCGGTCGTCGGTCGCGGTGATCCAGGCCCGTACGGAGGCGGCGTCGGTGACGTCGACCCTGGTGCCCGTCACGGTGCCGGCGCTGTCCGCGGTCTCCTTCTCCAGGGCGCGGGCGGCCGCGTCGTCCGAGCGGTAGCAGAAGGCGACGTCGAATCCGTCGCGGGCGAGCGCGTGGACCGTGGCCCGGCCGATGCCGCGCGACCCGCCGGTAACCAGGGCCACCCGGTTCGAACTGTCTCCCATGATGTTTCTCCGTGAGTCTGCGGTCAGGCGGTCGCTGCGGTGGGGCGCAGCGCCTCGGCGGGACGGAAGGTCATGACGATCCGGCCGACGGTCATCACCGTCTCGCCGGCCGAGCGGCTCTCGCCCTCGAACAGAAGGGTGTCGTCGATCCGGCGGTCGAGCCCGACCCGGTGTTCGAGGACCTCGCCGGGCAGTACCGGACGGTGGAACTCGACGCCGGTCATGGCGCCGAAGAGCATCACCTGCCCCTGCAGGACGTCCGGGTTGGGGTCGTCCCAGGTGGCGAGGACACCGGCCGACTGGCACCAGGACTCCACCAGCAGTGATGTGGGGTAGGCGAAGTCCTCGTCGGGCGTCTGCGGCCCGAGCTTCTCGTACCAGGGCTCGTTGCAGGTGACCGCCTTGAGCGCGATCAGCCGTTCGCCGGGTACGACGTCTACGACCCGGTCGACGAGCAGCATCGGGAAGCGGTGCGGCAGCCGGGCCCTGATGTCGCGCTGGCCGATCATGCCGCCGCCTCCGTCCGGGTGTTCCGGGGGCGGTAGCGCAGCCGTACCGTCGCGGCGTCGCCGCGCCCGGTGGTGAGCTTCGCCCGGCACTGCCACTCGCCGGCCGGGGTCCGCTTCCAGCCCATGGCGATGTCCACCAGGTCGCCGGGGAAGACGGGCCCGGTGAACCGGGTCGACTCCACGGCGGCCAGCTCGTGGTCCTTCGCTCCGCCGGGCGCGGTGGCCACCGCGCCGAGGTGGGCGCACTCCACCAGGCAGACCCCGGGGAAGATCGGGAAGCCGGGGTAGTGCCCGGGAAGTACGGTCTCGGTGTCCCGGACGGTGAAGCGGGCCGCGGTGCGCGACTCGTCCTCGGACGGCAGCACGTCGACCGTTCCCGCGAGCGGGCTCGCCGCGGACATCAGGCTGCCTGCTGCGCCGCGTCGAGTTTGCCCAGCAGCAGGTCGTAGGCGCTCTGCAGGGTGACGATCCGCTTGAGCTCGGATTCCGGCAGCTTGATGCCGTACTTCTTCTCCAGTACGACGACGACCTCCAGAGCCATCAGCGAGTCGACCTCCAGATCGTCGACGAACTTCGCGTCGTCGGTCACCTCGGACACCTCGACGTCCAGCACCTGCGCCACGACGGCGCGAAGTTCTTCCTTGTCCAGCATCGGTTCCGTTCCTCTCAACAGCTGGTGGGTGGGGCGGGGCTCAGCGCAGGCCGAGCAGGGCGCAGCCGACGGTGCCGGTGCGGTCCACGGAAGTGATCACGCCGATCCGCCCGGCCGCGAGATCCGGGTGGTCGGCGGCGTACGACAGCAGTGCGGCGGTCTGGAAGGCGGCAGCGGCGGCCCCGGTGTCGCCGATCAGATCGGTGGGCGTCAGATCGGTGGGGTCCACCGCTCCGAAGACCTGCCGCACGGCGTCGGCCTCGCCCCGGCCCTCGCGTCCGGGGGCGCCGGAGCGGGCGACGGCGACCACCTGGGCCGGGTCGACGTCGGCCCGGTGCAGCGCGGAGCGCAGGCAGGAGACGAGCGCGGGGTGGGTGTCGCCGTCGAGCACGACGCCGAGTTCGACGGCGAGGAGCTCGGCGAGGACCGGCTGGGTGGCGTCGTCTGGGGTGTGCGGTTCGACCAGCAGCATGGCGCAGCCCTCGCCGAGCGGGGCGCCGGCGTCGCCGTCCGACGCGTGGTGCTCCAGCCAGGAGCGGGCCTGCGAGAACTCCTCCGCCGCACCGCACAGCACGGTGCGGGCACGGCCCGAACCGAGGAGTCTGCGCGAGTAGTTGAGGGCGTGCAGTCCGGCGGTGCGGCCGCCCGCGATGGTGGCGTTGGGGCCCTTGAGCTGGTACCAGATGGCGCTCTGCCCCGCGGCGCAGTTCATCACGGTGTTGGGGAAGCGCGCCGGGTCGACGAAGAAGGGCTGGTCGCCGGTGAGGGAGTCCCGGGTGAAGTCCATCATCGACTGGGCGCTGCCGGTGGTGGTGCCGAGTGCGAACGCCGCGCCCTCGCCGGTGCCGACGGCCCGGTTGCGCTCGCCGTCGTCGAGGAGGGCGCCGACGGCGGTGACGGCGAGGCCGGTGACCCGGTCCATGGAACGGGTGCCCTTCTTGCCCAGCACCTCGCGGATGTCGAAGGAGGGCACCAGACAACCGGTGCCGTCGGGCGTGGGGTCGTGCTCGGGGCCGAGTTCGGTGACGGTCCGGCGCCGTTCGCGCAGGCCCTCGGTGAACGCTGACCTGCCGATGCCGTACGACGACACGGCGGACCAGGCGGTGATCACCGGGCGTCCGGCGCCTGTGGTGACTGTGGACATGACCGTCACGTATTCCTTCCGCTCACAGCTGCCCGCACGGAGTTCGCGCGGATCTCACAAGAATCTGGGGGTCCACCGCGCGGTCGCCGATCCGCGGCGGCGGCACGGGCCCGCGTTCAGCGGGGGTACATCAGTGCCACACCACCTGGACGGTGGGGTCGAGGATCCAGCCCGCCACCACGTCCATGCCGACCACGCGTAGTTCGGGCCTGAGCGGGGCCGTGTCCAGCCCTCGCTGGGCGAGCGAGTATGCGTCCGCGGCGAGCACCCCGCCCCCCTTCTGGAACCGGTCCAGGTTTTCGTCGCTGCCCGGTATCGCCAGGACGACACCGTCCTGGACCAGGAAGAGGAGCACGGAGTGCCCGGTGAGGACCTGGGCGACGGCGTCGCGCCGGAATCCGGCGTCCTGCGCGACAGGCCCCTGGCTCTCGATGAGCAGCAGCCGGGGCGGTGCGCCGCTCGCCCAGGTCTCGATCACGCCTGCGGCGCCTTGCCGCTGATCGCGTCGACGACTCGCCGGTCGAAGCTGACCAGGCTCCAGTCGCGGCGGTTCTCGATCACGGCGTAGCCGTGCACGATCCGGCCGGTCGCGGTCTTCACCAGCTTGCCGTCGCGCAGCACGTAGAAGTCCATGCGCGAGGTGTAGGTGAAGTCCTTGAAGACCTCCTCGACGGTGTAGACCGTGTAGAGGTCCTCCTCCATCATCGCCTCGTCGAGGATGCGGATGTCGGAGCGGGGCACGACCGGGATCCAGCGGCGGTCGTCGAGCAGGGTCTTGATGGAGATGCCCCGGTCGGCGACGAAGCGGTCCTTGCCCTCTTCCATCAGCCGCAGATAGCCGGACATCTGGATGCGCTCGGTGAAGTGGCAGTACGGGTACGGGATGTTCCACTTCCAGGCGTACGCGTTCTGCCCGGCGGTCAGCGAGGCGAGGATCTCCTCCTCGGCCGGGGCGACGGAGGCGGGCTCGCGCTCCAGGTCGTCGCCGAGTGTGGCGACGGCGTACCGGGCGAGCTCGGCGGGGATGTCGCCCGCCGCCTCGAGATAGGTGTCGATCCGCAGCGAGACACGCACCTTGGCGGTGACGGCCTTGAGGATCTCGCCGTTGCGCTCGAACCGGATGGTGACCTTGAAACCGATGGTGGCGGCCGCTTCCTCGCCCTTCGGTATCCACGGCACGACCTCGGCCTCGGCGACGTCGTCCATGTGGAAGGCGTGCAGGATGCGGCTGTCCACGGAGACCAGGTCGAGGCCGAGGCCATGGGTCTCGTAGAGCGCACGGGCCGGCAGCCCGGCCTGCCTGAAGTGGTCCAGGACGGCTTCTTCGACGAGGTAGTTGACGTGCTTGAAGCCGATCCAGGTGCAGATGTTGGAGCCCTCGTAGCGGGGGCGCACCTGTGTCGTGGTGGTCGTGTTGAGGAGCGCCTTGACGGCGGTTTCCGTGACGAGCGTCATCGCTGGGACTCCAGGGCGTCGATGGGGGCGGCCCCCGGGAACGGGACCGCATCCGCTGATTGATGGACGAACTCCCGTATCTGTGCGGCGAACTGCTCGGCCGCCTCGATCATCGGGAAGTGCCCGCAGCCGGGCAGTACGCGGGCGTACGCGTCGGGGAGGGCGGCGGCGAGCGCCAGGCTCTCGGCCGGCGGCGCCGCGAAATCGGTCTCACCGGCCAGCACCAGGGTGGGCACGGTGATCCGGGAGGTCTGGAGCGCGGGGGTGCGCAGATAGAGCTCGAAGAACCTGAGCCAGCCGTAGGGGCCGACCCGCTCGCGCACCCGCTTGCCCATGGCTTCCTGGATGTCGGCGGGGAGCCGGCCGTCCGAGTGGACCCGGATCCCCTCCTCCATGATCAGGTGGAAGTCGTTCAGGTAGTAGCTGATCGTCTCCCAGTCGAACTGCTCGGCGCTGGACCGGAAGAAGGGGGAGGCCAGCACCAGGGACCGGATGCCGTAGTGGCGCAGCGGGTCGGTGCCGCCCCGGCCCTTCTGGTCGAGCAGGTCGAGGAGCACATTGGCGGCCATCGAGTGGGCGACGACCACCTCGGCACGGCCGGGCACCGCTTCCAGGGCTTTGGCGAGCCAGCCCTTCAGATTGGGGTCCTGGCCCCATTCGCCGATGCCCTCGGTGCGCCAGGGCAGCCGCGCGGTCCAGATCTCGGCGTCCTCGGGGAGGAGGTCGACCGTACGGTCCCAGACGCTGTCATTGGCGGCGAGTCCGTGCAGCAGGAGCATCCGCCTGCCGGTGCCCGCCGTGCGCCGCTCGACCGAGACGGGCCTCAGATCGAGGTTGGTGTTCACCTACGCCGCCTCTGGTGCCAGCAGGACCAGACCCGCGCTCGCGTCGTCCGCCGCGGTGCCCGCGACGGCGTGGACCGGTCCGCGCTCGCCGACGTCGAACCAGCCGACGGCGGCGGCGCACTGGAGAACTCCGTACGCGCCCGAGGCGCGGCCGAGATGCTCCGGCAGCTGCCAGCGGCGGCCGCGGGCCGGGACGGGGTCGCCGGCGCTCCGGCTGTACGGGCCGACCACGGCCCGTACGGTCGCGGCACGCTCCACGGCCGCCGCCCGGGACTCCAGCAGTACGGCCGCGCCGCCGTCCACCGCGCGGGTGCCGCCCAGGAGCCTGCGCACCACCTCGTTGTCGGGCTCCACGCCGAGGACCAGCACCCGGGCCGTGCGGCCGGCCGTGATCATCGTGACCGCCCAGTGCACGGCGTCCAGTCCGGACGTCTCGCCGTTGCACACCATCAGGTTGGGGCCGCGCAGGCCGTAACGGATGGCTGCCGACGAGGCGATGACGTTGCTGGACGCGTTGGGGAGGTCCATCGGGCTGGTGGCCGTGACGGTCTCCTCCCTGATCGTGTCCAGTGCCCGGACGACGGTGTCGAGATTGCCGAAGTTGGAGCTGGCGACCACTCCGACGGACTCGGCGGGCACGGTCAGCCCGTCCTCGCCGAGCAGTCCGGCATCGCCCAGGGCCGCGGCGGTCAGGCAGTAGCCGAGCTGGGTGGCCCGGTCCTTGTAGCGCAGGCCCTTGCGGCCCACGTAGCCCGCGGGCTCGACGGGGGCGCAGCCCGGTTCGGGTCCGTCGGCGAGGGCCCGTACGGTGTCGGCCCCCGGCAGCAGGACGGCGGCTCCGGTGACGACGACCGCGGCGCGCTGCGTGCTCATCGAGTTCCCTCCACGATGGTGACGGCGTTGATGCCGCCGAATCCGAAGGCGTTGAGCTGCGCCACGTTCAGCTGCCGGCCGTCGGCCGCCTCGCCGGTGACGAAGCGGAACGGCGTGGCCTCCTCGACGGGGTCGTCCAGACCCACCGTCGGCGGCACCCGCCCTTCGTTCAGGGCGCACAGGCCCACGATCAGGTTGAGCAGACCGGACGCCCCCGAGGTGTGCCCGGTCATGGACTTCACCGCGGTCATCAGCGGCTTGTCCGCGTCGCCGCCGAGTACGGCGGCGAGCGCGCCGGCCTCCGCCTCGTCGTTGAGGAGGGTGCCGGTGCCGTGCAGCATCACCAGGTCGACGTCCGAGGGCTTGACCCCGGCCAGCCGGTACGCCGAGCGCATGGCCTCGGCGATGCCCTCCGGCGACGGTGCGGTGACGTGGTACGCGTCGCAGTTGACGGCGACGCCGCGCAGCCGGCCGTACACCTGGGGCGCGTCGCGCTCGGTGCGGCGCAGCACGACCGCCGCGGCGCCGTCGCCCATCAGGACGCCCGTACGGTTGCGGTCGAAGGGGCGCACCCGGTCCGGCGGCGCCGGATGGACACGCTCCAGGAGCCCGTACATGGACTCGGTCAGTACGTCGACTCCGGCGACGATCACGGTGTCGGGTGCGTCTTCGCCCCCCTGGTCCAGCAGGTCGGAGCCGAGGGCCAGCGCGTACAGGGAGGCCGAGCAGGCGTTGGAGAAGGTGTGGGTGACATCGGCGTTGAAGCGTTCGCGCAGCCCGGTACCGAAGTGCAGTCCGGAGTCGGCGAACGGCGAGCCGTCGCGCCACCACAGTTCGAGCGAGCGCAGTTCGCGCAGACCGGTACCGATGAGGATCGGGATACCGCTCAGGTCCTCGCCGAGTCCGGCGTCCGCCGCGGCCTGTCCGATCGCGTCGAGCAGCAGCCGGGTGGCCCGCCCGGGGATGTCCTCGCCGGGCACCGGGCGGTCGTCCACCTCGTAGGCGTGCTGGGCCCGGAACCGGGTACGGTCGAAGCCGCGGAGCTCGGCCCGGCCGCTGCGGCCCTGGCACAGGCTCTCGAAGAGTTCGTCGACCCCGGAGCCGGTCGCGGCGACGGCGCCCATCCCGATGATGGGGCGGATCGTCATGACGCCTCCTTGATTGCGTCGTACCGGCCCAGCAGCACCGCCGCGTTGTTGCCGCCGAACGCGAGACCGTTGTTCTGAACGATCCTCAGGTCGGCCTCGACCGCCTGGTTCGGCACACAGTCGACGTCGCACTCGGGGTCGGTGGTGACATGGTTGATGGTGGGCGGGATGAAGCGGTTCTGGATCGCCAGGGCGCAGCCGATCGCCCCGAGCGCGCTGGCCGCGCCCATGCTGTGGCCGAGCATCGACTTCATGGAGACGGTGCGAGGGGGTGTGTCTCCGAAGACCTGGCGGATGGCGCCCGCCTCGGTGATGTCATTGGCCTTCGTGCCGGTGCCGTGCGCCGAGATGAGGTCCACCTCGTGCGGTGCGACGCCGGCGTTGTCCAGGGCCAGCCGCATCAGTTCGGCGACGCTGTCGCGGTCGGGCGCAACCTGGTGGTGGGCGTCGCAGTTGAGGCCGTATCCGAGCACCTCGGCGTAGATGGTGGCGCCGCGCTCCAGTGCGGAGTCGAGGCGCTCCAGTACGAGGACGCCCGCGCCCTCCCCGGTGAGGATCCCCTTGCGGTCCACGTCGAAGGGCTGGCAGCGGTCGGGGGCGATGGTGCCGAGCCGGTAGAAACCGGTGAAGGTCTTGCGGCACATCGCGTCGGCCCCGCCGCAGAAGGCGAACTCCGCCTCGCCGGAGCTGACCGCGTCGAAGCCGTAGCCGATCGCGTAGTTGCCCGCCGAGCAGGCGGTGGGAATGGTGAGCGCCTCCACGTCGGAGAGGCCGAGTTCCTGGGCGATGGCCACCGACAGCCGCCCGGCGGGTGCCCGCCGGGCGGCCTTGGGGTCGAACGCCCCGATGCCGTCGGTCAGTTCGCTCTCGACCAGCTGGTCGAGGTCGTAACTCTCGCCGTCGGTGGTACCGATGGAGATCAGTCCACGACGGCCGCGCAGCTCCGCCAGATCGAGTCCCGAGTCCTCCAGGGCCATCCGGGCGGCCGCGGCCGAGAACTGCGCGGCCCTGCCGAGCTGTTCCACGTCCAGCGTGCTGATCCACTCCCGTGGGTCGAAATCCGTGATCTCGCACCCGTTCGCGTGGGCGAAGCCCTCGGTGTCGAACACCGTGATGGGCCGTGCACCACTGCGCCCTTCGCGGAGTCCCTGCAGGAACTCCTTCGCCCCCAGCCCGATGCTGGAGACCACACCGAGTCCGGTGAGGACGACCCGGTGCCGCTCGGTCCGGTCCTGGCCGGTGCCGCGCACTGCCGTCATGCCAACCTCCCAATCAACCGCAGCGGGACCGGACTACCAGCCGGCCGGCTCCGACACGACCTCGTAGACGCCCGTCAGGTTCACCATGCGCGGCAGTTCGCTCTGGTTGATGACGACGCCGAATTCCTTTTCCAGCGCGGCCAGGATCTCGATGGCGCGCAGCGAATCTGCGTCATGGTCCTCCTTGAAGAGACTGGTCGGGGTGACCTCGTCCTCTTCAATTTCGAGAATGTCGCAGACGATTTCCTTGATGGTGACGAGACGCTCGTCGCGCGTAGCAGTGGACACGCCTTTACCCCTTTTCGGATTCGCCGCTCCGATAACGCGCGGCAGGATTACTCGCAATGAATACTGGCGAGGAGTTCTATTCGCCACAATGGCAGCTGCAACAAGCTGCCACCGCCGTCCCGGATTCAGGTTCCGAGCGGGCTCGCGGGGGCGGATTCGCCCTGGGCGCGCAGCAATGCGCCACCGAGTCCGGCCGCGGAATCGATCACCGCGCGGCTGAGCGTGCGGCCCGGTGCCACGGGCACCCGTGCGGCCGGTCCCGACAGCGCCAGGGCGGCCACCACCCGGTTGCCTCCGGCGCGTACGGGCACGCAGTACGTGACGGTGCCCGGCACCGAGGGGTCGGGGCCGTGTGCCCAGCCCCGCCGGCGCACCAGGGCGAGCTGGGCGGCGGTGAACCGGGCGCCGCGCAGCCCCTCGTACAGCGTCTCGGGGTCCTCCCAGGCGAGCAGTACCTGGGCGACCGGGCCCGACTTGGCGGGCCGGGACGCGGCGAGGAGGACGGCCTCCTCGTCGGCGGCGGGGACGGGCGAAGTGGCGACGCAGAGCTGCAGTCCGTCCAGGCGCCGGAAGAGCCGGGCGTCGAGGCCGGTCAGGGAGTGGAGATCGGCCAGTACCGGGATGGCGGCCTGCACCAGCCGGGGCCGCTGGGCCTCGATGGCGAGATCACCGAGCCTCGGCCCGAGCACGAACCGGCCGCCGATGTCCCGGGTGAGCAGGCCGAGCCGCTCCAGCGCCACCGCGATCCGGTGTGCGGTGGGGCGGGCGAGCCCGCTGAGCGAGACGAGTTCCGCCAGCGTCACCGGGCCCCGCTCGACCACGCTCAGCACGGCCGACGCCTTGTCCAGGACACCGACTCCGCTGACCGGCCGCGGGCGGGTCGCCGTGTTCACAGCTCCGGTGCCAGCCGTGCGCGAATGTCCTCGATGAGCTCGTCACGGCGGTCCACCAGATAGAAGTGCCCTCCGGACAGCACCTTCAGATCGAAGCCCTTGGGCGCGATCCCGGCCCAGGCCCGGACCCCTTCGACGTCGATGTCGGGGTCGCTGTCACCGACGTAGCCGACGACGGGACAGCCCAGCGGGACGCCGGGCCGCGCGGTGTACCGGGAGACGACCGAGAAGTCGGCCCGGATCGCCGGGAGGATCAACTCGCGCAGGTCCGGGTCGTCCAGGAGCGCGGTGTCCGTACCGCCGAGCCGCTGCACCTCGGCGACCAGTTCTTCGTCGGTGAGGGCGGCCGTGCGGGGCCTGAGCAGATGCGGCGCCTTGCGGCAGGAGACCATCAGTCCGGCCGGGACGACGCCGTGCCGCGACTCCAGCCGCAGGGCGACCTCGTACGCGAGCGAGGCGCCCATGCTGTGTCCGAAGAGGGCCAGCGGGGTGTCCAGGAAGGGGAGCAGCTCCACGGTGATCGCGTCGGCGAGGAGTTCCATGTCGTTGACGAGGTCCTCGGCGATACGTTCCTGCCGGCCGGGGTAGCGGACGGCCATGACCTCCACGTCGCTCCCGAAGGCGTGCCCCCAGCTGTGGAAGAAGCTGGCCGAGCCGCCGGCGTGCGGGAGGCAGACCAGCCTCGTCCGGGGCGGGGTCTGGGTGCCGTAGGTACGGAACCAGATGCTGTCGGTGCCAAGTGCCATGGTGTTTCGGTCTCCTAGGTTCTCTCGTCCGGACCAGGCCGGATCGGGCCGGGTCAGGCCGGATCGGGCCGGGTCAGGCCGGATCGGGCCGGGTCAGGCCGGATCGGGGAGCTGGGTCCGTGCGTGCGTACCGGACCCCGTGAGCCCGGCCCGACCCGGACGAGAGGCCCTGGCTCGCGTGGGGTCGTCAGTCCAGGGCGCCGGGACTGTCCACGGACACGACCTCGATGTCCCGGTCGATCCGGCGGATCAGTCCGGCCAGGGTGCGTCCCGGGCCGAGTTCGACCAGCCGACGGCAGCCGAGCGGCCCGGTGAGGGTCCCCACGCACTGTTCCCACAGCACCGGTGAGGTGAGCTGGCGGGTGGAGATCTCCGGCCAGTCGCAGTCGCCCGTGTACGGCTCGGCGTCGGCATTGGCCACCACGGGCAGATGCGCGGGGGCGAACGGAGCGTTCTTCAGGGCGGCGCGCAGGGCCTCGGCGGCCGGTGCCATGTACGGGCTGTGGAAGGCGCCGCCGACCTGGAGGCGGATCATCTTCGCGCCGATGGTGGGTGCCTGCGCGTCGAGCGCGTCGATTCCCTCGGGCGAGCCGGACAGCACGGTCTGGCCCGGCCCGTTGACATTGGCGACCCAGACGTCGGGGCCGGATGCGCGCACTTCCCGCACGAGGCGCTCCACGTCCGCCAGGGGCGCGGCGACCAGGACTCCCATGGTGCCCTCGCGCGCCTCGGCTGCGTCCCGCATGGCGCGGCCGCGGACGGCGACGAGCTCGGCGGCGGCGGAGACGGTGAGGGCGCCGGCCGCGGTGAGCGCGGCGTACTCCCCGAGGCTGTGGCCGGCACAGGCCACCACCTGCCCGCCGAGCGCTCCGCGCCGTACCGCCTCGGCGTGCGCGACCACCGCGACGGTGAACACGGCGAGCTGCGCGAGGTCGGTGCGCCGGAGCTGTTCGGCGGGGGTGTGCAGGAGGAGCGCGGGGAGGTCTTCTCCGGTGACCTCGGAGATCTCCGTGGTGATTTCCCAGGACGGTGTTTCCCGCCAGGGTTCACCCATTCCTTGTTTTTGTGTCCCCTGTCCGGGAAACACCAGACCGATCGGCAATTGATTCATGGACCCGCCTTCCGCGCGATGTTCGGCCGGGAGGCACGGGGGTCCGTGACTGTCTGTCCGGACCCCCGTGCACGGCGGGGCACGGGGGATGGCCTGCCGTCGGGGACGGGATTTCCGAAAGAGCAGGAATCCCGTTCCCGACGACCCATACAACTGCCCTGGGCGAGAAGCGGCAACGGTCCTTTCAGGAAGCTGCCAGGACGCCTTTACGGGCGGAAGCCCGCGCCGCCCGCACCGGGCACCGAGGCCGGCGGGAGCAGCCCCAGTTCGGCGGCCCTGACACCCGCCTGGAAGCGGGAACTGGCACCGAGCAGCGCCATGATCTCCGCGACATAGCGCCGGTAGGTGCGGACCGAGACGGTGAGCTCACGGGCGGCGACCTCGTCCGTGACACCGGCCCGCAGGGCGCCCAGGATCTGCCGGGCGAGCGTGGCCCGGTCGCGGTCGCCGAAGACGATGCGCTCGCCCGCGGGCACGGCGTTGCTCCAGACGCTGGCGAAGAGGGTGCGCAGGGTGTGCAGCACTTCGGGGGCCCGGATCAGCGAGGCCCGGCGACCGACCGCGGATTCGGCCACCACCAGCCCGGTGGTGCCGTCCACGAGCAGCGCCTGCAAGGGGGGCACCCGGGCCACCCGGATCGCCACCGGCCGTTCCCGGCCGAGCTGTTCCCGCACAAAGGATTCGTCCAGCAGCGCGGGGCTGGCGAGCAGCCGTACCGTGACCGCTTCGTCCGCCCTGTAGATCAGATCGCGCTCGGACTTCTCCGCACGGTCGGGCTGCTCACTGGAGGCGGGCATCCGGGCGTGCACGATGTCGATGGTGTGGGCCGCTCCTTCGATCAACTCCTCGGCGGCTTCGAGCACGGCGCCGTAGCCGCCTTCGACCGTGGCGATCTGCTGTTCTCGTAAGCTCCGGTCCCGGTGGATGGCCACCGTGGACTCGATCAGTTCCCGAACCTCGAGCAACGCGTGCTCCAGCTCGTCCTCTGTTCTTCTGGACACGTCGAACTCCACCATCCCCCGTTGGTACTTCCATCGACGGGCCGCCCGAACGACGGACCCATCGCGAACAGCTCTTGCTCCTATCCCGACAGCAGTCCCAGTTCCACCGCACGGGCGCCGGCCTGGAACCGGGAGTGCGCGTCCAGTTCGCGCATGATCTCCGCGACATGACGCCGGTAGGTGCGAAGTGACACGTTCAGATCACGTGCCGCTGTGTCGTCCGTGTGGCCGGCCCGCAGCCGCTCCAGGATGTTCCGGGTGAGCTCGCTGCGCAGCCGCGGGCTCAGACCGAGGTGGTCGGCGAGCTTGCGACCGCGCGCCCAGGCGCCGGCGAAGAGCAGCTCCAGGGCGCGTACGGCCGCGGCGTCGTTGACGACGGTGGCCTGCGGCCCGTCGCTCTGGGCGGCCCCGCGCACCAGTGCCGCGGAGCCGTCGACCACGGCGATCTCACGCAACTCGCGCTCGGAGACCCGGACTTCGAGCTGAGCCCCGGGAAGCCGGCGCAGCCGCGCGAGCGAGGCGTCCGCGGCTTCGGCGGAACAGAGCACCCGCAACGCGGCTCCGGGCGGCGCCAGGGCCAGTAGGCGCAGTACGGAATCGGCGAACTCGCCGGAGCCGGTCAGCGCGACGCTGACCGAGTGTCTCGCACGGCCGATGACCTGATCGAGGGCTTCGCCGAGCACGGCGATGTCGGTGGGCGCCACCGCGGAAGCGGTGGCAGGTCGCTGCCGGTACAGGGAGACCGTGGACTCGATCAGCGCGCGAGCCTGCAGCAGCGTCTCCTCCAGATGCGCGGCATGCTCCTCAGCCGTCGCTTCGTCCGCCCCGTCCGCTGGTGGCTCAATCAGCACACCCGTCACATGTGTCCCCTCGGCTACCCAGGATCCGCTTCCTGACCGCTTCGGCCCTCAGTATTGATGATCGAAATCTCTTCTGGGTCGGCAGTCAAGATATTGACGACACAACAGTTCAACCGAAAATTACTTTCACGCCAGATAGGCCAGATAGCCCGCCCAGACACTAGTTCGCTGGCTTGGAACCAGTCAACAAGATCCCGGCTCGCCGACGCCCGCAAGGACTGCACAGAACCGGCACCTCCACCAGAATGACGACCCATTCCGCCCCACCTGTCAACAAGTTGCACACCGACCCCCGGAAGCAATAACTCCCACTTCCGCTTGGGCCACCTTGGGCACCCACCCCCTCACGGGCGGTAGCGCCGGTGACCGTTTGCTGTCAATCCAGCGTCGGAACAGGCCACTTCGGGCCTACGGTCACCCGGTGAGCACAGTCCGCGCACAGCCCCTCCACTCCGCAACTGCCCACCGGCCCCAGCCGCCCGAGGCCGATGTCCATGTGTGGTCATGGCACACAACGACGGACTCGTACAGCAAAGCCGATCTGGAATTGCTCGACAGCGCAGAACTGGCTCGGGCGCACCAATTCAGATCAGCCAGGTCAACGGCCGAATACGTCTCTTGTCGCGCTGCGGTACGTCGCCTGTTGGCCACGTATTTTCATGTCGGGGCCAACGAAATTTCACTTGGCCGAAAACCCTGTCCGGGATGCGGCAGCACCGAGCACGGCCCGCCCGCCCTGGTTCGCCCCTCGACTGCCCGTCACATCAGCATCTCCCACTCCCCCGGTCTCGCGATGCTGGCCGTCGCACCGTTCCCGGTCGGGGTCGACACCGAAGCGGTCAGGAACATCCCGGTCGAGGACATCACCGGCAACGTACTGACACCACGCGAACGCCGAGCCGTGCTCGCCGAGCCGGAAGGATCCGCCCGCACCAGGCTCTTCCTGCGCTGCTGGACGCGCAAGGAGGCGGTGCTCAAGGCCGTCGGGATCGGGATCGTCGCCGATCTGACCACGCTGGAGACCCGGGCCTGGGCCCCCGGACCCGCCCATGTGACCACCGACGCCCTGGCCACTCCGACCAGTTGGTGGGTGACCGAGGCGGCCGTGCCCGATGGCTGGGCAGCAGCCGTAGCACTGCCCGCCGACGCCGGCAGAAACGTCACTGTGCAGCAACTCTGAGTCCACGCGGGATGCACCACGCCCGCCACGCACTGAGGTAACGGGAGAGACAGACCATCGTGAACCGCGCACCTTCACAGAGCATCGCCGCACTCCTCCTCCGCGCCGCGCAGCACCACCCCGATTCGGGCATCCGCTACTGCCTGGGCGGTTCCACCGCGGGCTTCCGCGACCAGAGCTACCCCGAGCTGCTGGACGACGCCGGCCGGGTCCTGGCCGGGCTGCGCGCCCGCGGCCTGCGGCCGCTGGACAAGGTGGTACTGATCCTCGAGCGCCCTCAGGAGTTCCTCACCGCGTTCTGGGCGGCCGTGCTCGGCGGCTTCGTCCCGTGCCCGATGGCTCCGTTGCGCGGCGACCCCGAACGCTGGGCCGCCCAGCTCACCCATGTGAACACACTGCTGGACCAGCCCCTGGTCATCACGAGCGAGTCCCTGGCCGCCGAACTGCCGCCGGTGCCCGGACTCACCGTCACCCCGCTGAACCGGCTGTACGGTGCGGAACCCGTGGCCCCGCACATCGCCGCTCCCGACGACACGGCCGTCCTGGTGCTGACGTCCGGCTCGACCGGGAACTCCAAGGCGGTCATGCTCAGCCACGCCAATCTGCTGGCGTCCATGGCGGGCAAGAACAGCCACCACCGTCTCACCGCCGGGGACACCACCCTGAACTGGGTCTCCTTCGACCATGTGGCCGCCCTGCTGGAGTGCCATCTCCTCCCCCTCTGCACGGGCGGCCGCCAGCTCCATGTCGAGGCCTCCGTCGTCCTCGGTGAACCGCTGGAGTTCCTGCGCCTCGCCTCCCGGCACGGGGTGACGATGACCTTCACCCCCAACTTCCTTCTCGGGCTGCTCAATTCGTCGGCGGAGCGCGTCGCCGAGGCCGGCGAGGAGCTCGATCTGACCCGGCTGCGACACATCATCAGCGGCGGCGAGGCCGTGGTCTGCGCCACCGGTGAAGCCTTCCTGGACCGGTACGCACCGTACGGCCTCGCCCGGCACGCGCTCTGGCCGGCCTTCGGGATGACCGAGACCTGCGCGGGCAGCGTCTACTCCCGGGCGGCCTTCCCCGACATCGACAACGGTGCGGAGTTCGCAAGCCTGGGCACCCCGGTCGACGGACTGCGCATCCGGGTCGCCGGCCCGGACGACCGTACGCTGCCCGAGGGCGAGGTCGGCGAACTCCAGCTCGACGGCCCCATGATCACCCTCGGCTACTACAACAACCCCCGGGCCACCGAGGAAGCCTTCACGGCCGACGGCTGGTTCCGCAGCGGCGACCTGGGCCGGATCGACGAGGGCCGGCTGACCCTGGTCGGCCGCAGCAAGGACAGCGTCATCATCAACGGCGTCAACTACTTCAGCCATGAGATCGAGACGGCGCTCGAACAGCTCGACGGGGTCGCGGGCTCCTACGCGACGGCCTTCCCGATCCGTCCGGCCGGCAGCGACACCGAGCAGCTGGTGATCGCCTTCCACCCCGATGTCCGGGCGGACGACCAGGCCGGGCTGTACCGGGTGCTCACCGCCGTACGCAGCAGCGTGGTGATGCAGTGGGGGTTCCGCCCCGCTCTCATCCTGCCGCTGCCCAAGGATGCCTTCCCCAAGACCAGCCTCGGCAAGATCCAGCGCGCCCTGATGCGCAGGCGGCTGGAGTCGGGTGCGTACGACACGGAGCAGCGCCGGGTCACCGACCTCACCCGGCGCATGCTCGGCGGCTACACGGCGCCCCGGGGCCGGACCGAGCAGGTCCTGACGGAGATCTACGCGGAGATGTTCGACATCGACGCCGCGACGGTCAGCACCACCGCCAACTTCTTCGATCTGGGCGGGACTTCGCTGGACATCCTGCGGTTGCGCAGCAAGGTCGCACAGCGGCTCGGTGTCACGGGGCTGCAGATCATCACCGTGCTGACGGCGCCCACGGTCCGGGCGCTCGCGGCCCGGATCGGCGAGCAGACAAACCCCGGCGGGCAGACGAGCCCCGGCGGGCCGACCGGCCCCGTGGAGCGGGAGTACGACCCGATCGTGCCGATGCAGACCAGCGGCACCAGGACCCCGCTGTTCTGTGTCCACCCGGGCGTCGGCGAGGTCCTGGTCTTCGTCAACCTCGCCAAGTACTTCGTGGGCGACCGGCCGTTCTACGCCCTGCGGGCACGGGGGTTCAACGAGGGCGAGAAGCCGTTCGCGACCTTCGAGCAGATGGTGGACTCCTATGTGGCGGCCATCCGGGAGCGGCAGCCGCACGGCCCGTACGCCGTCGCCGGCTATTCCTACGGCGGTGCGGTGGCGTTCGAGATCGCCAAGGTGCTCAGGTCCCTGGGCGAGCGCGTTGATTTCGTCGGCAGCTTCAATCTGCCGCCGCACATCAAGTACCGCATGGACGAACTGGACTTCGTGGAGACTGCGGCCAACCTGGCGTACTTCCTCGCCCTGATCGACAGGAAGCAGTCGCTGGAACTGCCGGGCCGGCTGCGCGGGCGGCCCGTGGAGGAGCAGCTGGCGCACCTCATGTCCCTGGCCCCGCCGGACCGCCTCGCCGAACTCGACCTGGACGCCGACAAGTTCGGGACCTGGGCGGAGCTGGCCAACCGGCTCACCGACCTGGGCCGTTCCTACGAGCCCAGCGGATCGGTGCCGTCGATGAACGTCTTCTACGCCATCCCGCTGCGCGGCACGAAGGAGGACTGGCTGAACAACGAGCTGCGCCGCTGGGACGAGTACACGACCGGGCCGAACCGCTACATCGAGGTCCCGGGCGAGCACTACACGCTGATGAGCCCGCAGCACGTGGCGTCCTTCCAGTCGATCCTGCGCCGGGAACTGGACCGGGCACTGGGCGACGCCGACCGCATCGCGGCCGACCGGGCCGCGGCGGAGCAGTCGGCGAACGAGCGAGGAGAGACCCGCTGATGGGCCTGCCGAGAGGCAAGAAGATCCTGATCACCGGCGGTACCGGGCAGGTCGCCCGGCCCGTGGCGGAGGCGCTGGCCACGCAGAACGACGTCTGGTGCCTCGGCCGCTTCGGCACCGCCGGCGTCGAGCAGGAGCTGGCCGAGAAGGGCATCACCGCCTGGCGGTGGGACATGGACGACCTCTCGGCGGAATCGCTCAAGGGCGCCCCGGAGGACTTCACCCATGTCCTCCACTCCGCCGTGCGGCGGGGCGAGGACGGCGACTTCAACGCGACGGCCGAGGTGAACGCGGTGGCCGCAGGCCGGCTGATGACGCACTGCCGTACCGCGGAGTCATTCCTGTACGTATCGACGGGCGCCCTCTACGCACGCCGGTCGCTGGACCATCAGTACACCGAGACCGACCCGGTCGACGGAGTGGCGGACTGGCTGCCCGCCTATCCCGTGGGCAAGATCGGGACCGAGGGCGCGGTACGGGCCTTCGCCCAGGTGCTCGGCCTGCCCACCACGATCGCGCGGCTGAACATCGCGTACGGACCCGGCGGTTACGGCGGCGTGCCGATGCTGTACTTCAAGCGCATGCTCGCCGGTGAGCCCATCCCCGTACCCCTGGACGGCCAGAACTGGTGCTCGCTGCTGCACACCGACGATCTGGTGGCTCAGGTGCCCGCGCTCTGGCGCGCGGCCACGGCCCCGTCGCGGGTGGTCAACTGGGGCGGCGACGAATCGGTCGGCATCACCGACTGCGTGCGCCACATGGAGGCGCTCACCGGGATCGAGGCGAAGCTCGTACCCAGCGAAGTCACCCGTGAGACCTACCGGTTCGACCCCACGCTGCGCCGGGAGCTGACCGGCCCGTGCCGGGTCGGCTGGCGCGACGGCATCCGCCGCACCCTCGAAAGCCTGTACCCCGAGCATGTCCGCCACTGAAGAGAGGACGTCCCTCATGCCGACCCGTCTGGAGACTCGCATGGAGACCCTGGTGATGACGGACTACCTGTCCCGGCGCCCCGGGCGGTCCGCCGAATGCGAGCTGATCCATCGCGCCTACCGGGCCTTCGGCGCCCGTGATGTCGGGGCGTTGCTGGAGACCCTCGCTCCGGACGTGGAGTGGATCCATCCCGACGGGATGGCGGAGTACGGCCTGGGCGGCACCAGGCACGGCCACACGGGTGTCAAGGAGTTCCTCGCCCATGTTCCGACCGTGCTGAGCGGTATGCGGCTGCAGCCGCAGGAGTTCGTGCAGTCGGGCGACCGGGTGGTGGTGTTCGGCACCCGGCAGGTGACGTCCAGACGCGGCCGTACCGAGACGATGCCGTTCGTCCATTCCTGGACGCTGCGCGACGGCAGAGCCGTGCGGATGGAGGACATCTTCGACACCGTCCTCTTCCGCCGGCTGATCGAGAGCTGACGTCCTTCGGTTGGCGCGGTCGCTACTTCGGCCGCTGCTGCGCCGTGGTGCCCTGCACGAGCCCGCCGGCCCCCTCCCGCAACGCCGAGAGGACGGCCGCGACGGCGGGTCGTGTCAGGGCGCCGCGCCGTACCACCAGGGACACCCGGCGGATGAGCTCAGGGCCTTCGAGACGGATCCGGCGGACGGGGTAGCCGGGCCGGTCGGGCACGAGGTCCGGCACCAGAGCCACCCCCCACCCGAGCGACACCAGCCCCAGGGCGGCCTGCATGTCGCCGGTGTCCGCCACCACGTCCGGGGCGAACCCTGCCGCGGCACAGGCGTGCAGCGCCAGCTTGCCGAGCCCCGAATCCCGGTCGAGGATCCAGGACCGGTCGGCGAATTCGCCGAGCTTCCGCTCCACGACGCCGGACCCGCCGGCGGTCGGCGAGACGTCGTCCGGGGCGACCGCCAGCCGGACGCGGTCGTTCGCCAGCGGTTCCTCGTGCAGCCCGGGCACCCGGGGTTCCGGCACCTGGTCGTACTGGGCCGCCATGACCATGTCGAGCCGTCCCAGCCGGACCGCCTGCTGGCTCTCGGAGGCCGCGGCGCGGTGCAGGGTGATCCGCAGCTCCGGATGGGCTGCCCGGAGCCGGGTGAGCGCGGGGACGAGCAGCGCGGGGCCCTCGTGGTACGGCACGCCCACCCGCAGCTCCCCATGGACCCTGCCGGTCGCGGCGAGCAGTTCGGACTCGGCCGTCTCCAGGCCGTCCAGGATCCGCTCGGTGTGCTCGACGAGCGCCCTGCCCACCACCGTCAGCCCGGCCCGCCGACTGCCCCGGTCGACCAGCGCGACGCCCGTCTCGGCCTCCAGCGCGGAGAGCTGTTGCGAGACCGCGGAACGCGTGTAGTTGAGGGCCTGGGCCGCCGCCGCGATCGAACCACGCGCCTCCACCTCGCGCAGCAGCACCAGTTTCCGTATGTCGAGCACGTATCTACCGTTTCTACCGTCACTCCGGCTTACGCCGACTGTCGTCGACCGTCACGCCAACATACGGGACACACAAAGGTGTTGACCGGTTGAATAGGAAGCCCTCCCAACAATCCTCCACAGAGGGGTTCAGAATGCCCACACTGCTCCACCTCGACGCCAGCGCCCGCCCCGAATCCGTCTCCCGTCAGGTATCCACCGAGTTCGCCGTGGCCTGGAAGGCGGCACATCCACAGGGCACCTATATCCACCGCGACCTGACGGCCCGTCCGGTTCCGCATGTCGACGCGGCGCAGATCGAGATCGTGACCCGCCTGGAGACCGCAGGCATCCGCGATCTCCCGGAGGCGCGCAACGCTGCGCAGAGTGCCGAGGAGAAGGCCAGCTGGTCCCTCAGCTGGGAACTGATCGAGGAGGTACTGGTCGCCGACACCCTGGTGATCGGCCTGCCCATGTACAACTTCTCCGTACCGTCCGCATTCAAGGCCTGGTTCGACCGGATCGCCATTCCGCCGCTGATCGTGGACCTCGCCACCGGGAAGGGCCCGCTCTCCGGCAAGCGGACCATCGTGGCCACGGCCCGCGGCGGCGCGTACGGGCCCGGGACGCCCAGGCACGGCTCCGACTTCCAGGAGCCCTATCTGCGCGCCGCGTTCGGCATGGTGGCGCTCGCGGAGAACCTGGAGTTCCTGCACTCCGAGATGACGAAGTCCGGCCATGTGCCGCGGCTGGCCCAGTTCCGGGACATCGCCGCCGGTTCCCTGAAGGAGTCGGTGGAGAGCGCCCGCGAGTCCGCCCGCCGCTGACGGGGCGGGACTCGGTCTCGACCCTTGCCTGCCCCCTCCGTGGGACCGGACCCCGGAAAACACACCCTCACCCACGACACGCGCCACGCAACTCCGAGAACCCGCAAGCACTGGCCGGAGAGCTCCGTCCTGCCCGGCCGATCTGGTCGTACGGCTCGGCGTGACCGCGGTGACCGTCCGGCCGACGTGACGATCCTGGCGGACCGGGGCCTGGTGCAGCGCGTGCACGGCGGGGTCACGCAGCCCCACCGCGGTCATCCGCCCGAGCAGCGGGCCCCCGCCTCCTCCCCTTCGGGCGGCTGCCCGGTCAGACCCTGGTGGGCATGGTGGTCCCCACGGTCGAGTTCTACCGGCCACCCGTCATCCAGGGCGCCCAGTCGGCCGTCGCCGCCGCGGGCGGAAGACTCGCGCTCCGCGGTTCCGCCTACGACGCCACGGAGGACCGGCGCCAGGCCACTCCGCTTCAACAGTTGCGCGATACTTAAACTATTGTCATGAACACAGGCAGCCCGGTGGGGTGGGAAGCGGCGGTACTCGCCGGAGGGCCCGCGGACGGACCACGGATGCGGGTCGTCGACCGGCCGCGGACGATCCAGGTGACCTGCCCCTGCGAGCTGGAAGCCCCGCCGAGCGGCGTGCGCGCGACGGCTCGTGACCTTCGCGTGGCCGCCCCGGGAGGCATCGCCGGCGCGCCCGGCGGTCCACCGAGCAGACGTGGACCTGACCCGGGGCCGGCCATCACGTACTACTTGCTGACTGCGAAGCGCATCAGGGCGTGCTCGTTGCCCTGCTTGATCCTGCCCGTCGTATTGATCACTTCGAGCTTCCAGCTGTCGCCCACGCGAATGGCCTTGGCCACGGCGCAACCGTTGTCCTGGGTGAGCAGGCTCGGCCAGATGTCGGCGACCTGCTGGGAGGTGCCCCCGGTCGCGTCGTACACCTTGAAGCTGATGTTGCGTGCCTTCTGGAAGGAACTGCCCTTCTTGTAGGCGGCGGCGACGAACACGATCGACGTGATGTGGGACGGGAGCCGCGCGAACTCGACGGTCACCGTCTCGTCGTCCCCGTCCCCGTGCCCGGTCTGGTTGTCGCCGCTGTGCACCAGTGAGCCGTTGCCCATCGGATCGAGGGAGTCGAGGCCGGCCAGGCGCACCGGGTCTCCGCCCTGCATCGCGACGGCGATCAGGTCGAGGTCGGTACCGGACTTGCGACGGAGTATCCCCATCACCCCGCCGCTGCTGCCGGCGGTGGGGTCCCAGGACACTCCGATGGACAGATGAGTCACTCCGTCCAGATCCGCCGGGCCGTCTTCCTTCTTGAGCGTAATCATGTGTGGATCTTCCTTTTTTTGACGACGGACTACGACACCTGGAGTGTGCCTGGGAGCCTTCGGACCACCCTCAGTGCGGTTGCGTGGAGCACAAGAACGCGTCCCGCACCAGCGACGGGCGCGGGTCCACGCCGTCGTCGGCCGGTCCGGCCGCGGCGGGGCGGGCGTGCTCCGCGGGGTGCTCGCCCAGCTCGACCGGGGCGGCGGCCGTCCGGTCGGCCCACTCGCCCGCGGCGCGGCCGCTGTCCGGGTCGCCCCGGTGCAGCGCGATGACGTAGGTGAGCCCCCGCTCGTGGTCGACCGCCACCGCGGGCCTGCATCATCTTGACCTCGTCACGCACCCAGGCCCGGGCATGCTCGATCGCCTGGCGCGGTCGCGGGTCCCCGGGCTGGGCCGACTCGAAGAGGCCAAGGACGTGCTCTGCACAGGCGGCAGCCCATGGAGCGAGGAGACGGTGATCCGCGTCAGTGAGAGTCCCACCACGGCGGATCGTCACGAAGCGAGGGTCGCGGACCTTCGGGAGGATCATGACGTGCACCCCCTCCTGCGCGCATCGGCGCCGCTCGCTGCGGTGTGCTCTGGCGGCCGGTCAGCCGCCTGGCGCAGGGAATGATCCAGAGTGCTCATCAGCCGGGCGACACGATTGCTGCCGCCTGTCGCGGGCGGGTAGCGGCAGAGCACGTCGATGAGCACCGGTGTCGCACGCTGCCGCGACCGTTCCACCAGGGCGAGCCCGATCGCGGGGTCACCGCCCGCCTCCATCTCCCCGATGCGCGCAGCGCTCGCGCAGGCTCGCAGGATGTGGCCGACCTGGCCGGCCTGGGCAATGGGGTGCAAGTATGCGGCCGATGCGGCGTCGCCGGCGGATCGCGCGGCCAGTCGCGCGGCTTCGGAGGGCGCGGACCGGGCGGCTCGGTGAGCGTCGAGGGAAGTGACGCGCTGCAATTTCGTCCTGCTGGCACCGTTGATGAACGCCCAGGCCGCGTCGATCGCGGCACGGGGGCGCGGATCATCGGGAACATCGACCCTGTTGCCCATTCGGCTACGCGGCAAGGCTGAGTTCGAGTCGGGCGAGGTGGCTGGTGTGGCGGCGGTCCAGTGGCTTGCCGTTCCACCAGGCATTCAGGCGGATGAGGTTGAGGGCGACGGCGCTGTGAACGTGTTCGAGGTGGGTCTTGGCCAGGCCGCGGTAGCGGGCCCGGCGGCTGTCGGTGACGGCGAGGGCCTGGCGGATGGTGCCCTCGACGCCGGAGCGTAGGGCGTATGCGTCCTGCCAGTCCCGGCCGGCCTGCTCGGCACGGGCGGTGCGCAGGGCCTCGGTCAGCGGGCGCGGGGTCAAGGTGAGCTGGCGGAAGCCCCGACGGCTGGTGGTGCACGACTCCCGGACCGGGCAGGGGCCGCAGGTCGGCTTGGTGAAAGCGACCACGATCATCGGATGGCCGTGCTGGGTGCACGGGCTCCAGGAGGAGCTGACCCGGCTCTGGGGGCAGGTGACCTGCTGGTACTTCCAGTCGATGGTGAACGCGTCGGCCTGGAAGCCCGTGTTCTCGCGGGCCTGGCGGGACTGGTCGAGCAGGACCGGGGTGATCAGCGCGATGCCGTGGGCGTGGCGGGACTTCACGATCAGGTCGGCGCTGGGGTAGCCGGAGTCGAGGTAGTGCCCGCCCGGGAGCAGGCCGCGGCGCTGCATCTGCTGGTGAATGCCGTCCAGGGCCTTGGTGTCGGGGACGGTGGAGGCGGTGGTGGCCACGTTCGTGATCAGGTTCGGGGTGGTGCGCTCCTTCTCGGACGCATCCGTGCAGCTCTCGCTCACGTGCAGCTTGAACCCGTTCCAGAAGGTGTCGCGCTTGGCGGACCAGCGGGTGTCGGGGTCGTAGGGGGAAGCGATGCGCAGATGGCCGGGCGCCAGCCCGTCACCGCCGTCCTCGGTCCTGGCGCGGCGGGCCACGGCCTCACGCCCGCCACGCGCGGTGGTGCGGGTGTAGTT